>JAWQFQ010000079.1:0-36488 GCA_035967975.1 Scytonema sp. PMC 1070.18 | reverse complement strand
GGTGTGGGGGTGTAGGGGTGTGGGGTAAAGAAATCATCTACACCCCATATTCCACTTACAGATTTAGATTAAGTTTCTTTAAGGGTCGTCTCAAAAATTAAAGCACTGTTAACAACGCTGTCACTCAAGTAGGTACTATAAATCTAGAATAAAGGTTAATTTGGTGGGAATTTCGCCGTGTTCATCCCTTTTATGACGCAAAATCATATCTTAGAGAAAATGTGTACGTATTTTAATGAAAACTTAAGATTTTTGAAATCTCACCTCAATCGCTGCGATCGCTCTTATTGTAGAAATTGGTAACTTGGTCTGTGGCTAATAGCCACCAAACATAAGGAGCTTATTCTTCATGACAGCTATCACTAACTTTCTCCGCTCGCTGGTACTATCCATTATTGTCAGTTTCCTCACGCCTCTGTTCCTAATCGGTGGCTTCCTACTCACCTTATCCTTATTCGCCTATGTTCCTGGGCTACAAAGTATCGTTGAAGCTATTACAACCCCGATCATGGAATTCCTCGCCATTTTTGGTAGCGGTCACCCTTTAGGAGGACTGTTTGTTATTTGCTTGACTTTTAGCTTCGTTGGAGCTTTATTTGATACTTACGCGTATTACAGGTGCCAAATCTTACGCTAAATCTTATCCGGAATACAGAAAATCACAGGGACACTAGCTCTTGATGTTAAAGAAGTCAAAGCTCTACATTATTATTGTCTACAAAACAATGCTATTTCTCCCCACTTAGACTCAGCATCTACTTGCTGTCTTTACCTAATCGGCTATTTGTATTATTAAATTAACTAACTTCACTAGAGGCTGGCAGTTGCGCTTGGCTGACGCTACGCTGCGTAAACAGCGCATACATCCTCGCTACAAAGCCAGAGACTTTGTAGTCAGCTCACTCGACAACTTGAATGACCTTTTGGCAACTTCTAGCCTTGAATCAAAAAACCATATTCTTTCCGAGTCTTAATTATAGCAAATAAAGCAACACGCAAATTATAAAAAAAATATAAAAATTTATCTAAATATTAATCTCCACAACATCCACTGGTTTTTCTTAACATAGGAGAGCAAGCTACGTGAACGCTTGGCATCTTATTATTTAAAATACTAGGATATTTTTGTAACTGCTCATGGTTTGGCCGTTTAAACCTAAGTTTCGTAAACAAATCGCTCGGATTGAAATTACGGGTGCAATTGCTGGTGCAACTCGCAAACGAGTATTAGAAGCTCTAAAAACCGTAGAAGAGAGAAAATTTCCCGCTTTACTGCTCCGGATTGATAGCCCCGGTGGTACAGTGGGAGATTCCCAAGAAATATACAGCGCCTTAAAACGCCTGCGTGAAAAAGTCAAAGTCATTGCGAGTTTTGGCAATATTTCTGCATCCGGTGGAGTATACATCGGGATGGGAGCGCAACATATCATGGCGAATCCCGGTACAATCACGGGAAGCATCGGTGTGATTTTGCGTGGTAACAACTTGGAACGCTTGTTACAAAAGCTTGGTATTTCCTTTAAGGTGATTAAGTCTGGTCCCTATAAAGACATTTTAGCGTTTGATAGAGAACTGACCGAACCAGAACAAAGCATTTTGCAAGAACTTATAGACACGAGCTACCAGCAATTTGTACAAACTGTGGCTGAAGCACGTTCTCTAGGTGTAGAAACGGTGAGAAGTTTCGCGGATGGTCGGATTTTTACCGGACAGCAAGCATTAGAATTAGGTGTTATTGACCGACTGGGAACAGAAGAAGATGCACGTCGATGGGCTTGTGAACTGGTAGAACTCGATCCGGAAAAAACTCCCGTCTACACTTTAGAAGAACGTAAACCCCTGTTAAGCCGCTTATTACCTGGTAGTCGTCAAGTTTCATCAGGTCTTAGCACTGGCGTTGACTGGGTAGAATTTGAATTATCTACCAGTGGTCTACCTTTATGGTTATATAGACCATAGTATTAAGTTATGAGTTTTCATTCCTTAGTCATAACAACTCACTCTTAACTATTGACTTGAATTTTAAGGAGGAATATTTTAGTGGAGTGGCAAATGCGGGCTATTCGCGGGGCTACAACCGTCCCAGAAAATACGGTTGAAGCCATGCGAGAAGCGGTGATGGAACTGCTGGATGAATTAGAAAACCGAAATCAACTGCATCCAACAGAGATTATTAGCGTTACATTCTCTGTCACACGCGATTTAGATGCGACTTTTCCAGCTGCGATCGCACGACAGCGTCCCTACTGGGACAGTGTACCAATGTTGGATGTACAGCAAATGTATGTCAAAGGAAGCTTAGAGCGATGCATTCGGTTTTTAGTCCACGCTCATCTGCCTGCTTCTGCCCCAATTTACCATACCTATTTGCGACATGCTGGCAACTTGCGTCCTGATTGGAACATACCTCAACCAGTTTAGGCTATCAGCTATCAGCTATAGGAATCCGGTTTGATTTGGTGAACTGATTTGTGTAGGCAGGCAATAGGGAATAGGCAATAGGCAATGGGATTCTACAATATTAAGGTGTACCGAGTTTTTTTCAAAAATCAAATAGGAGTCCTATATCAGCTATCAGCTATCAGCTATCAGCTATCAGCTATCAGCTATTAGCTATTAGCTATTAGCTATTAGAGTCGGGTATTAAGTATTAGCTATTAGCTGTTTTTAGATTCTTAAGTCCTATTGAGTAACCTATCAAAATTCCCTCATTGCTGAATGCTAAGAGGATGTTTTCTAAGTCCTTTCATCAGTAGCAATCATATTCAATATCCCCCTAAATCCCCCTTAGAAAGGGGGAGCGTTAGAGTATTTTCCCCCCTTTTTAAGGGGGGCTAGGGGGGATCATTAAGTGCCTAAAATCACAGTCAACCACTTTTCAAACAACCTCTAAATGCTAAATGCTAAATGCTATTTAATGGAACCTAATACCTAAAAAAATGTCATAAACAAATCCAAAAAAGTCTTTTCTTTGCATAAGTCCCAAGGACTGATGACAATTTTTCTTATCTAAGAGAGGCTTCATGAGATAGTATGTGGGTTGGTAATTATACCAAGGAATAGAAGGCCATAAGTGATGAATGAGATGGTAATTCTGCCCCATAATTAAGATATTCAACATTGGGTTTGGATAGACACGAGCATTTCTCCAACGATCGCGCTCAACAAAGGGACGATGGGGTAAATAATCAAAAAACAATCCCAGTGCTATCCCAACTATGAACGCTGGAATAAACCAAAAATTGAGAATGTAACCCAGGAAGTGATATTGAACGGAGATATAAACGATGAAAACGACAATCAATCGACTGATAAACCATTCCAGTAGTTCGTATTTGCGCCACAGCTGGCGTTTAAAGAAAAAAACTTCATGGTAAAGAAAGCGAACTGCAATCAGCCACAACGGACCCCCAGTAGAGACGTAATGATCTGGATCGTCTTCTGGGTGGTTTACGTGAGCGTGGTGCTGTAAGTGGACTCGTGTAAACACCGGAAAGGCAAAAGCAAGCATCAAGGCGCTACCATGACCTAACATGGCGTTGATGATACGGTTGCGATGGGCGGACTGGTGACAAGCATCATGAATGACTGTTCCCGCAATATGTAAAGCTAGGACATTCGCTGCAAAGCACAGCCAATGAGACCACGCCCAAACCCAATAGCCAAAATTGGATAATACTAAAATTGCAAAAGCTGCGAAAAACATTAGCAGCGTGGGATTGAAATCACCCGGAGGCGCTAAAAGTTCCTTTGGGGGGATTGTCAGTGGCTTTGGTGCCTCCGACGTTAGCATTATAATCTCCTTAAATCTATAAAAAATAGTCCAGTAATTTAGATAATGCCACTTTTCCCAAAGGTAAGTGAAGTTTTAAGATAAAAGATGACAAAGTATAAAAATTTGTAAACAAATTTATCGACTGCTTTATATATGAGCCCCGGAATAACGGTATGATTTCAATCGGGAATGTCAGCTTTTGCTGATAATTAATTAACTGATAACTGATAACTGATAGTGGTATCCAGAGGAGGTTTTTGCTGAATGACTCAGCAGCGACAGACGACAGATGCCCCCCCAGCTTACCATTATTTCCTGAGTAGCTCCCTAAGTTAAGCTCTTATGCAACTAAAAGATTCTGTACGCCGGACAAAGATTGTAGCCACTATTGGTCCTGCTACCAGCAGCCCAGAAATGCTTAAAGCGATTATAGAAGCCGGTGCAACAACCCTGCGGCTCAACTTTTCCCACGGTACTCATGCTGACCATCAGCGTAATATCCGCTTAATTCGACAAACCGCTTTTGAACTGAATAAACCAGTCGCTATTCTCCAAGATTTGCAAGGACCAAAAATTCGCTTGGGGAAATTTGAAAATGGATCGGTGGTTGTAGCAAAGGGCGATCGCTTCACCCTAACTAATCGCCCCGTTGTCGGTACACAAGATACAAGCTGCGTGACCTACGAGTATCTAGCAGATGAAGTTCCCGAAGGTGCAAGAATCCTCCTGGATGATGGACGCGTCGAAATGCTCGTTGAGGAAGTTCATCGCGAAAAAGGTGACTTGCATTGTCGAGTCACCGTAGGTGGGACACTGTCAAACAATAAAGGTGTGAACTTTCCAGGAGTTTACCTCTCTGTGAAAGCAATGACTGAAAAAGACCGTGAAGATTTGATGTTCGGTTTAGATCAGGGTGTGGACTGGGTAGCACTTTCCTTTGTCCGCAACCCTCAAGATATGATAGAAATTAAAGAACTCATTTCCAGTACAGGAAAGCAAGTCCCTGTGATTGCCAAAATTGAAAAGCACGAAGCGATTGAACAAATGGAAGCAGTTCTGGCTTTGTGTGATGGTGTAATGGTAGCCAGAGGTGATTTGGGTGTAGAACTTCCCGCTGAAGATGTCCCCGTATTGCAAAAGCGGTTGATTTCTACGGCGAATCGTTTGGGAATTCCCATCATCACCGCCACTCAAATGTTAGACAGCATGGTCAACAACCCCCGTCCAACTCGTGCTGAAGTCTCAGACGTAGCAAATGCGATTTTAGACGGTACGGATGCAGTCATGCTTTCCAACGAAACAGCTGTAGGGAAATATCCCGTAGAAGCTGTCGCAACAATGGCGCGAATTGCGGAACGGATTGAGCAGGAGGAAGCGCAAACAGCCACGCGTCTACTCAAAGACTCTAAACGTTCCATTCCCAATGCTATTAGCCAAGCTGTGGGTCAAATCGCCGAACAATTAGGAGCATCAGCAATTATGACCCTAACCCAAACAGGGGCGACAGCACGGAATGTCTCAAAGTTCCGTCCCCAGACTCCGATTTTAGCAGTCACACCCCATGTTAACGTAGCAAGACAGTTACAACTTGTTTGGGGAGTCAAACCATTGTTAATGTTGGAACTACCTTCCACAGGTCAGACATTCCAAGCAGCTATCAATGTAGCCCAAGAACGGGGACTGTTGTGTGAGGGTGATTTGGTCGTGATGACAGCCGGAACTCTTCAAGGCGTTTCCGGATCTACCGATTTGATTAAAGTTGAAGTCGTAACAGCAGTACTTGGTCAAGGTATTGGACTGGGACAGGGTTCTGTCAGTGGTCGCGCCAGGGTGGCTTCTAGTGGAATGGAAGTCAGTAACTTTAATCCCGGCGATATTCTGGTTGCTCCCCGTACCAGCGCTGATTTTGTTGACGCAATTCGCAAAGCAGGTGGAATTATTACTGAAGAAGAAAGTCTCACCAGTCACGCAGCAGTCATTGGTTTGCGTCTCGGTGTTCCTGTTATTGTAGGTGTAAAACAAGCTACTGATGTTATCCGTGATGGTGCCATTCTCACAATGGACATACAACGCGGTTTGGTGTTCTCTGGTGCGGTGGGAACACCTTAAATGAAGAGCCGGGAACTAAAGTTCCGGCTGAAAGCTTAAACCTGTTTTAACAGGTTAGGAACTTCCAAATAAAAAAATATCCAAAATCCCTCTTGTGGTACGGGCGTCTCGCCCGTCTTTATGAATTAGGCGGGCGGGTACGCCCACGCCACAATTGGATAATTTATTTCTTGCTGAATATGGCTTTTAACCCAATACAGTTGGTGTTAACAATATCTAATCGTTGAAGATCCCTCAACCCCCCTTTCTAAGGCTACGGTGTACACAGAAGTCCTAAAATCCTTGCCTGGTAAGATAAAAGCCTTAGTAGGTAAGGTTTTGAGTTGAGCCTATTGATTCTCAATAGTGCCAGCTTATTGATAGAGGTTGAACGGAAAATCAAGGATTTCAAAAAATCATTTTCCGTTCTTTTCCGTCCATTTGATTCCCAACTCGACTTGTGTGTACACCGTAGCTTTCTAAGGGGAGTTAGGGGGAATCAAATCTTATCTGAACCGTATTGGCTTTTAACCCGTTTTAACGGGTTTGAGCTTTAAGCCCAAATTTTAATTTAGGGCTTTTAATTTAGGGCTTATCCCAAAAACACTGCTGTAATCTACAAGTAGCGTGACAAAATTTCAACCGTAGCAAGCCCTGTCTTGTTCCAACTGAATTGATGAGCTCTAATGATACTTTTATCCGATAGGTACTGACGCAGGACTGAATCGGTAGCAATTGTTTGCATAGCTTCCGTAATTTCTTGGATACTGTAGGGATTAATCAAAATGGCGGCGTCACCAGTGACTTCTGGTAAGGAAGATAGATTAGAGGTGATGACGGGGGTACCGCAAGCCATTGCTTCTAAAACTGGAAAGCCAAAGCCCTCCCAAAGACTAGGAAAAACAAGCGCGATCGCACCACTGATAACTTTAGGTAATTCCTGATAAGAAACATAATTGAGGAAGTGAACTTGATTGCTAATACCTAACTCCTCAACTTGCGCCTGCAAAACTGGAGTGTAGCGTTTATCGGTTGGTCCTGCAAACCACAGTTCGTAGTCCTTATTGTTTGGTAATGCTGCAAAGGCGGCGATTAATCTTTGTAAATTTTTATAAGGGTCTTGTCGTCCTAAGTAAAGAAAGTAAGGACGCTTTGAAGACTCATAAAGGGATATTTTCTCCGCATCTTTTGGAAATGGACGAAAATGGTTGGCGTCGTGCGCTAGGAGAATAGGAGTTATTTTGCTTGCTGGTACACCATAAAAGTCAGAGATATCCTTTGCTGTGGCGTAGGAGTTGCAAACAATGTGCTGTGCTTGGGTGAGGACTTGGGGAATGTAGTAACGAAAGTAATGTGTAAGTGGTGACAAATATTTGGGAAAGCGTAACGGAATGAGGTCGTGAACCATCACCACAAAACGACAGTTACTATATAGAGGAGCTTCCGGAACTGGAGAAAATATAAGATGAGCACCTAGCTTTTTATATATCTGAGACAATTGGAATTGCGTCCATAAAAGACGAGAAAAATGCCCTTTTGTTCCTTGAGCAGGTGTCAAATTATCAGGAATTGAGTAACAGTTAAAATCAGGATAATTTTCAGCAGTGAGTAGAGTCGTGTTGAGAGTTTTTAAATAAGGCAAAAGATTGATAGCATAGTTACTTATTCCTGTAGGTTGGGAAAAAAGAATCGATAAATTAACTAATAATTGATTCACTTCTTGTTTTTGAATTTAATCAATGTAAAATTGAGGGGAGGAGTGCTAATTGTTAATGGCTAATTGTTAATTGTTAAAAAGTCATTAGCCATTAGCCATTAGCCCTTTGCTTTCCATACATAAATACTCCATAAAATTTACCAAATGCGACTTGAGGTTTTACAAATATTAAAACTATGGCATAAACAATCAAGCGAATTAATCTAAGAAGAAAAATTGATTTATTAGTATACTTTTCCAAAGTGAGTAAATAGCTATAGGTGCTATGCTTAATTTTTCTAAAAATATATCGATTGGTAATTGAAGATGGCTGATGTAGCACACCAAATTGCTTAGTGACTGCAACTAAATGTCCCTGATTTGCATAACGTTTGCATAATTCAAAATCTTCATAGTAAAGAAAGTAAGCGGGATTAAACTGGGGACAATCATCAAATTTTTGAAGATTTATAATGAGACTACAACCTGAAACCCAATCACAAGTCACATACTCTGTCTCTGTATTTGTCAACAAATCTTGAGTGACGATCGCCCCTGTGGCTGGAAAAAAACAACCACCTGCAAACCAAATAGCTCCACTAGGAGTATGAATAATCGTACCAAGAATTGATATTTCTGGATTTGACGCAAAGAAAGAAAATACTTTCTCCAAAGAATTGTCTTTTAAATAAGCATCTGGATTAATAATCCAAACAATTGCTTGAGAGTCTTGAGCGTAAATCCATTGTAAGCCTAGATTACAACCATTCCCAAAGCCTAGATTATTAGCTGCATTAAAAATGAGTACAGATTCATTTCTGAGATGATAAATAGAATTATCATCAGGAGAATTGTTGATGATAACTGTTTTATATTCAACATTGTTTGTAGCTGGTAGAGAGCTAATTAACTTACTAATAAGATGAGTTGAATAATAGTTAATAGTCAAAAAGTAAATCACGTTAGTTCTATTTGACAATCATCACCAATCATAAATCTCAAAGCCTTAGGACGGCGAGGGGGAACAGTTAACTGCGCTCGTTGTCCAATCACACTATCAATAATACGCTGATGAATCCCAATAATTTTAGCGCTTTGTAACACAACGCTGTGTTCTAAATCTGTATCAATGAGAGTGCTGTTATCAGCAATACTCGTGTAAGGACCAATAAAACAGTTTTCTAGATGACAATTATTTCCAATAATGACCGGACCCCGAATCGTGCAATTGATAATTTTAGAATCCGCACCAATTTTAACGCGTCCAATTACGTGACTTTGCTCGTCGATGTCTCCTAAGATTGATGTTGTCAAATAAGTATCAAGAATCAGACGATTGGCTTCCAATAAATCATCTTTTTTACCAGTATCCAACCACCAGCCTTCCATTTGACAAGCTGTTACTTGCTTTTGATTGTCAATTAGACATTGGATAGCGTCCGTGATTTCCAGTTCACCTCGAAGAGAAGGTTGGATACAGGCGATCGCATCATGGATAACGTGGGAAAAGAAGTAAACACCAACCAGCGCAAGATTAGAAGGAGGAACTTTTGGTTTTTCGATTAACTGAATAACCCGCCCTGTGTCATCCACTTTAGCCACACCAAAAGCACTAGGATTAGTCACCTGACGCAGAAGAATCAAAGCGTCGTGTTGATTTTGAGTAAACAGGGTCAGAAAATATTTCAAATCGCCCTGTTGAATCAGGTTATCACCCAAATACATGACAAATGGAGAATCTCCCAAAAAAGGACGGGCGACTCGGACAGCATGAGCTAACCCAGCCGGCTCTTCTTGTAAGATGTAGGTGATATTTGCCCCAAAACGTTCCCCATTTCCGGTTTTGGCTTTCACTTCCATCCCCGTTTCTGGGCTAATAATAATGCCAATATCAGTAATCCCAGCAGAAACCATTTCTTCTATCCCATACCATAAAATTGGTTTATTTGCAACTGGAACAAGTTGTTTTGCTCCAGTATAAGTGAGAGGACGTAAACGCGTACCTTTACCACCTGAGAGAATCAATGCTTTCATATCAAGGTGTTAGTTGTTAGGTGTTAGTTGTTAGGTGTTAGTTGTTAGGTGTTAGTTGTTAGTTGTTAGGTGTTAGGTGTTAGAGGATGTTTTAAAAGTCCTCGTGTTGGTAGCAAAACGTTCTAGATCCCCCTAAATCCCCCTTAAAAAGGGGGACTTTGAGAGTATTTTCCCCCCTTTTTAAGGGGGGCTAGGGGGGATTTGGATACAAAGGTAGACTTTACAAACATCCTCTTAGGTGTTCAAGTAACCACTAACCACTAACCACTAACCATTAGCCATTGACCATTCTTTGAGCATTTTTCTTAATGCTTGTCGCCAGTGAGGCGGATAGGTTTGTAAAACTGCGGATATTTTGGCACAAGATAGGACAGAATAGCTAGGGCGAAGGGCGGGGGTTGGGTATTCAGCAGTGGTAATGGGAACTATTCTCTTAATTTGAAGGGGGAGACCAAGCTGTTGAGCTTCTTCAAAAATTGCGATCGCAAAGTCGTACCAACTTGCAACACCACTGTTGGTGTAGTGATAGATACCGACAATGTCTGAAGTTAAGTGAGGAATCATCTGAGCAATAGCTTCTGCTACATCTCTAGCCCAAGTAGGACTACCAATTTGGTCAGTGACAACACGGATTTCTTCCCTTTGAGCTCCGAGGCGCAACATAGTTTTGACAAAGTTGCTCTTACCAAAATTACCATAGACCCAGGCAGTACGAAGAATGAGATGGCGATCGCAAGCTGTCTGAATGGCTTGTTCTCCCAAAAGTTTGGTTTTACCATAAACACTCAAAGGGTTAGTTGGGTCTGTTTCGTGGTAAGGACGACTGTTGTTGCCATCAAAAACGTAATCTGTGGAAATATGAATTAAGAAAGCTCCTAGCTTTTTCGCTTCTTCGGCGAGAATTCCCGGTGCAATACCATTGATAGTATTAGCCAGTTCTTCTTCGCTTTCAGCTTTATCCACAGCAGTATATGCAGCAGCGTTGATGATAATATCGGGTTGGTTGTCCGCGATCGCTTTGCGGAGAGTGTCTGGTTGGGAAAGATCCACCATCGGACGTGCAACTGCAATGAAATTTCCTGATGGTGATAGGATTTTTTGTAGTTCTGTGCCGACTTGACCGTTGCTACCAAACAGCAGAATCGCATTACTCATAATTTTTTTTATTTGTAAAAATTGCCAGGTCTAGAAACCCGGTTTCTTAAAGAAACCGGGTTTCTCTGCTTGTACGAATGATTTGAGACTGCCATATGGTAATCCTAAACGATTTGTGAGAAACTACTGAGACCCAGAAACCCGGTATCTACCAGATACCGGGTTTCTTTAACCTTACAAATGATTTAGGACTGCGATAGTACATCAAACCTCTGGAATTTCCGCATTTTTTTGTCATTTAGCTAACTCTCAATATTGTATTTATTTTGATACTATATGTGTTTGTGTTCCCAATTAACATTTTTTTTAATATTCAACCATGATAGAAAAATCAGTACTTTCATGGTTTGAGTTTTCATGGCATAGGGAATACCAAGGTAAAACAACTTGAGCGTGTAACCCCTAAGACTCGACTTATGTCCGTAAATTTGTTCGATGTAAATTTTTATCGAAGTGCTAATTCAGACTTAAAAGGAATGAATGATGCACAAGCACTGTCACATTTTCAGCAACACGGTTTGAATGAAGGTCGCTCCTTCTCCCCATTTGTTGACCTTTCCTTCTACCGTGCTAGTAACAGCGACTTGGCTAACATCAGTAACCAACAAGCCTATGAACATTTGACTAACTTTGGTGTCCGTGAAGGACGCCGATTTTCTCCGTTTTTTGACCTTTCTTTCTACCGCCAGAACAATACTGACTTAGCTAGCCTCAATAACGACCAACTTTTTGAGCACTTTGTTACCTACGGTTTGCAAGAGGGACGTATTGCAAGCAGTTACATGAACAGCGATTATACCGGGAATACATTAAACACGGCTCGCAACATTGCTTTGGATTCTAAGACAGTGATTTACCGTGAATCTGTTGGCGATGCTGACACCAACGACTACTACCGCATCAGCTTCAGTTCTCAAAACACCAATCTTAAACTGAGAGTCAATGGTCTAAATGCTAATCTAGACCTAGAAGTGCTGAACAGTAATGGACAAAAAATCGCTCAATCAACAGGTCTTGACACTGTAACTGAGTCATTGAGTTTTGAAAATTTACAAGCAGGTACCTACTACATTCGGGTTTTTCAAGGAGTCAATGGGGCAAATACAAACTACAATTTAACCTTGTCTCCAACACCCTCCTCTACTTTACCTCAACCTGCTTCAGTGGTACCAGACAATTCATTCATACAGCGTGTTGTGGATTTAACCAACTATCAACGTCAGCAAGCAGGTTTACAACCGTTACGATTAAATCTCAAGTTAATCAATTCTGCACAAATACATAGCGAAGACATGGCATTACGTGACTTTTTTAACCATACAAATCCGAATGGGTCTTCAGTACGCGATCGCACTCTTCAACAAGGTTATGTATCTTCCTCTGTAGGGGAAAATATTGCTGCAGGTTACACGACACCAGAACAAGTGGTTCAAGCATGGATGACAAGTGAAACACATCGTGCTAACATGCTTAATCCCCAATATCAAGAAATTGGGATTGGTTACTACTACCTAGCTAATGACACAGGTAACGTAAACTACAATCACTACTGGACACAAGATTTTGGCGTTACTGTTTAAGTATTATACTTTGCACGGGAATAAATTGAGATGAGTGATTTGGTTAAAATCCATGCTTCTATAAGTTCTTGGCTGATAGCTGATAGCTGAAGTGCTGACCGCTCAAAGTATATCTATGTTTTTCAGTATTTGCACGTAATAAAAGCGTTTAGGTATCGGGAACACTAAAGTTACACAAAATATTTAAAACCGTAACTATGTCCGTAAACCTATTTGATGCTAATTATTACCGTGCTGCCAATCCCGATTTAACAAATCTTAACGATACTCAATTACAGTCTCACTTCCAAAACCACGGTTTGAATGAAAGTCGCAGGTTCTCACCATTTGTAGATTTGAGCTTTTACCGTGCTAGCAATAGTGATTTAGCTACTTTCACTAACCGTCAAGCTTACGAGCATCTACAAAACTACGGAGTAGGAGAGGGTAGAAAATTTTCACCGTTTGTTGACCTCAACTTTTATCGTGGGAATAATAGCGATCTAGCAGGTATGCACAATGAGCAACTGCTAGGTCATCTACAAAACCACGGTATAGCAGAGGGGAGAAAATTTTCACCGTTTGTTGACCTCAACTTTTATCGCGCTAACAACAGCGACTTGACAGGCTTTGACAACAAACCACTGTTTAATCATCTGCAAATCCACGGTATGGGAGAGGGGAGAAAATTTTCGCCTTTTGTTGACCTCAACTTCTATCGAAGTATCCACCAAGATTTAGCAAACCTCAATAATAACCAAGCACTACAGCATCTTGAATTGTATGGTTTGACTGAAGAAAGGCGCTTTTCACCATTTGTAGATGTAAATTTCTATCGTGCGGTCAATCCTGACTTATTCGTGTTAGGATGGGATAATACTCAAGTTTTTGAACATTTAGTCACTTCTGGTGTTGCTGAAGGACGCAGGTTTTCTATTTCCTTTGATAGCAATTATTACCGTAATACTTATTCTGACCTAGCCGCAGCAGGTTTTAACAACATCCAATTGTTAGAACACTTTCAAAAGCACGGTATAGATGAAGGACGTAACTCATCAGAGTCCTTCAATGTCACATACTATCTGGATAATAATTCAGACTTAAGGCGAGCAGGTTTCAATAAGCAAAAAGCACACCAACACTTTGAGATTAATGGTTTTTTTGAAGGTCGTTTAGCTGCTCCATCTCACTCAACATCTCCACCATCTTACCGTGATGATAATACCCTAGGTACTGCTTTTAACATCGTTGCTCTCAACGGTAACCGGAATATTATCAACCAGTTTGTAGGGACTAGCGATCGCAATGACTACTACCGCTTTACCATAGTTCAAACGAGCAACTTCAATCTATCTCTATCTGGTTTAAGTGATTATGCTGACATCGAACTGATTTTTGACAGCAACGGCAATGGTATTTATGACTCAGGAGAATTGTTATACGATGGATATGGCAACAGCTATGAAAATGGCTCAATCAACGCAACATTAGGCACAGGAACTTATTTTATCCGTATTTTTACAGATTCTTCCCAAAATAATACTAACTATACTTTAAGTGTTACCGCAACAGCTGCACCACGCACAACAAGAGACCCAGGTAGTACTTTGAGTACAGCTATTGATATCGGTACTTTAAGTACAAAGCGCAGTTTTACAAACTTTGTGGGTACTGCTGACCGCAACGACTACTACCGTTTTAGCCTATCTCAAACCAGTAACTTTAACCTGTCTTTAACAGGCTTAAGTAGCTATGCAGACGTGGAACTTTTGACAGATAGTAATAACAATGGAATATATGATTCCAATGAACAGTTATACTATACCTATGGTAGTGCCTGGAATCAGGCTATCATCAACAAGATATTAGGAACAGGCACTTACTTCATTCGCATATATACTGCCGACTTTGGTGACAACACAAACTACACTTTGGAAATAGCTAATAGCTAATGGTTAATGGCTAATGAAAAACACAATCAGCAATCAGCCATTAGCAATCAGCAATCAGCCATTAGCAATTAGCCATTAGCCATTAGCCATTAGCCATTAGCCATTAACCATTAACACATTTCAAGGAAAAACTTCAGCAGTAGCGAATGGTGTACCTTGTGCGTCTTTAGGAGATAAAATTGGTGGTGTAACTAAGTGCCAATCTATTGCTAAATCGGGGTCGTTCCAAATGATGCAGCGATCGTACTGAGGAGCATAAAAATCTGTAGTTTTATAAAGAACTTCAGCGGTTTGAGAAAGAACGACAAAGCCGTGAGCACAACCAGGAGGTATCCACAGTTGACGTTTACTAGAAGCATCCAGTTCACAACCTACCCATTGACCAAAGGTTGGTGAACTTTTTCTAATGTCTACGGCTACATCAAAAATAGTACCAGAAATCACACGTATAAGCTTGCCTTGCGGTTGTTTGATTTGATAATGCAATCCGCGTAAAACATTCTGCTTGGAATAGGAGTGATTATCTTGAACAAAGTGAACGGTAATGTTGGCTTTGTCCGCAAATTTTTGATGATTGTAAGCTTCAAAGAAAAAACCACGCTCATCTTGAAAGACTTGGGGTTCGATAATTAAAACATCGGAAATTTCAGTAGGAATGATATTCATTAGGGTTTGCTGGTAACTGATTTTTCTGTTTTGGCTTAAAAATCTAGCTAGGAACTTTAGCTAGCTAATAACATCATGTTTCAAAGTCAATTTCGATCCACATGGGAAAAAGCAATTCGTTGCTCTATACTTAACTGCATTCGTCGCTTCAACTGACCAAAACTATGAAAAAGCCTTGGGACTGGCAAATGCACCTTCTAAAGAATCGTACAGGTTCTATGGACAAGCCCAAACAAAACCTTTCCAAAGGAGTGCGATCGCATCAACGACGTACATCTAGAGCGTCGGTATAGTATCGACTCATTGTGCTAAAAAACCCGGTTTCTGTGGTCTAAAGGACGAATCTTTCGTTGAGTCAACGCAGAAGTTACTGGGTTGCGTGGGGTTTATATCCCGACCCTCTAGCCATAACGAGTGATTAGCGCAAGATTTAATGAATTATTCATGATTAATCGGTATACTCACCTTATGCACCTTGTCAGCAACATCAAAGGTATTTTAGAATTTGATGGCAATGCTATTGACATAATCCAAGTCATTTTCCCTAGTGACATACTTGGGAGTTGCCTCAAGCTTATTTCACCTCTACACCCTTACACCCCTACACCCCTACTAAGGGCTATTGACTAAGGGACATGGACGGAATCTAATGGTTTTACTTTGCTTTGGCTAGTGCCATTCTCAACTGCCCACTGATAAAGACATCGACCTTTGAATGGATGAATTTTTGGGCAGAGTTTGAGCTTTTTGGCATTTTGAGCAAAAACTTTGGCGAAATGCGTCCATTATCGTCAAAATTTTTGTATTCGTGTGCAAAAAATATCTATCTTCAGCAGTCAATATTAAATGAACTCAGAAAACTCGGAAACTTACATCAATCATCCAACTTGGGGTTTGCTCTATAGGATTTGTATGGTAGACGAGAACCAGGATCTGTTTACAACTCTTTATGCACAACGTTTATTTTTTCTGGTAGCTACTGATGCCAAAGGTCTTAAATTTCAACCTATTGGACGCACAGAAGCAAGGATGATGCTAGAAAATCGATTACGTAATTTACGCCGTACCGGTCACTCTCAAGAGTACGATCAGCTTCAGAGTGTTTTCCAACGCACCTTCCAATGAGCAGTTCAATTGCTGAAGGTATTATTGCCCTTCGCTCTACCCTCCCAGCATCAGTCCGATTAATTGCGGTTACCAAGCAGGTTTCGCCTGAAGCCATGCGCTATGCTTATGCAGCCGGAATTCGGGATTTCGGCGAGAGTCGCATTCAAGAAGCAGCCAGTAAACAAGCCGAGTTACAAGACTTATCTGATGTAACCTGGCACTTTATTGGGCATTTGCAAACAAATAAAGCCAAAAAAGCTCTTGAGCAATTTCAATGGATTCACTCTGTTGATAATTTGAAGTTAGCGCAGCGCTTGAACCAATTGGCACTACAACTGGGGGTTAATCCCTCAGTTTGTCTTCAAGTGAAAATTTTGAGCGATCCTAACAAGTCTGGTTGGAGTGAGTCTCAACTTTTGGCTGACCTACCAGCCCTGAATGAATGCAAGAATTTGCAAATTCAGGGTTTAATGACAATTCCGCCGTTAGGGTTAAATGATACGGAAACTTTAAATGTGTTTCATCGCACCCGAAAACTGGCAAAAGAGATTCAAGAACAAAACTGGTCTCATATTAAGATGCAGCAACTTTCAATGGGTATGTCCGGAGACTACCAACTTGCATTACAAGCTGGTGCAACAATGATTAGACTGGGGACTATTCTATTTGGCGATCGCACAGTGTAATGCAATACTACATTTAGAAACCGGGTTTTTTAAGAAACTCGGTTTCTAAAGTGCTAATAAAAATTATTAAAATTTTAAAATATGGATAAAGAAAGTTTCCCACACTACACTGGGTAGGATATAATCTGGACTCATTGTTGTGTGCAAAACATATAACAGACGTTATCAGGGGGCGTTTGTTTTTTTAGAAAAAAAAGTATTATACGCTACAAGTAAAGGATAGAATTACTGAGTTGTTCATCCGTTATGTAGCACAGAGGGTTGACTGAAAAAATTTGTGCATTATATTTCAGTCATAAAGGTTGGCACTAGGAGCGTAAATCATGAACAATATCTTTTCTAAGCTGAGAGACTTTGTAGGGCTCAATGAGCCAGTAGACTACGAGTACTACGAAGAGGAAGCAGATGCAGATGGATATCAAAATCTGTATCAAGAACAAAATGCCCCTCAAACAGCACCACAAGAACCTGTTGCTACCAATCGACGTTGGCGTGACCCTATGCCTACAATGGGAACAGATGTAGCCACAGGTTCAAAGCCGATGAGTAATGTTATTGGTATGCCAGGAGCAATGAATGGAATCTCAGAAGTATTAGTGCTCGAACCTCGCACCTTTGAAGAAATGCCTCAGGCAATTCAAGCACTGCGAGAACGTAAGTCAGTGGTGTTAAATTTAACAATCATGGACCCAGACCAAGCACAGCGGGCAGTAGATTTTGTCGCAGGTGGGACTTACGCACTGGATGGACACCAAGAACGCATCGGCGAGAGCATCTTCTTGTTTACTCCCAGCTGCGTACAAGTCAGCACCCAATCGGGAGTGCTTCACGAAGTCCCTCAACCCCCAGTGCGCCCTTCACGGACCACAACCCCAACCAATCAAGCCTGGGGAAATGATGGGAATCAAATGGCACAATAAATGTAAATTAGCTGAAAACAGGCGTATCCTTACAATTGACCTGAAAGGCAGTGTGAGATGAATTTTGGGCAGTGACGAAAGCATCTCCAAGAGATAATAACTTCAAGTTAATCAACGAAGGAGATGCTTGAGGAATTGCCAATTTCTGTGTTAAAATAAAGACAACGCCCAACAAGTTTGGAGTCACTGGCGAAGGAAACCTCGTTACCGCGAGTGGAGCCTGTGTAAGACCAAAGACTTTTTAAGTACGAGGCAACGGTCTATGAAGCAAGGGAGCCAACATTTACCCAGAAGGGAAATGTATGTAGTTCACTTATTAGTCCTTTGTCTAATTGTCTTTTGTCTTTGTGCATACGACAAATGACTCATGACTAAATGATAGGCGACAACTGACAACTAACTAATGATTACTAAATTTGGTCTTATAGGCGGCGGGGTAATGGGAGAAGCATTATTATCCCGTCTTATTGCTCGTAAAATATATCAACCATCAGAAATTATAGTTAGCGAACCTCAATCCTTACGTCAAATATCCCTGAAGGACCAATATGGTGTAGAGATAACCTCAGATAATCGTTTGGTTTTTACTCCAACAACGGAAGTGGTTTTTTTGGCGGTAAAACCCCAAGTGTTTAGTGCGATCGCCCAAGAACTGGCAGATGTTATCCCAATGGATTCCAAACCTCTGGTTATATCTATACTGGCAGGTGTGTCTCTAAGTCAGCTAGAAGCTACTTTTCCACTGTTACCAGTGATTAGAGCCATGCCAAATACCCCAGCAACCGTAGGGGCTGGAATGACAGCGATAACTCCTGGCGCTTATACCAAAGCAAACCACCAAGAAAAAGCAAAGCAACTCTTTTCAGCGGTGGGAGAAGTCGTGGAAGTGTCTGAAAGTCTAATGGATGCAGTGACAGGACTATCGGGATCGGGACCAGCTTACGTGGCGCTGATGGTGGAAGCCCTAGCAGATGGGGGAGTCGCAGCAGGTTTACCTAGGGCGATCGCCAATCAACTCGCCCTACAAACCGTATTGGGAACCGCTCAACTCCTACATGAAACAAAGTGGCACCCAGCAGAACTCAAAGACAGAGTCACCAGTCCCGGTGGTACAACAATTGCTGGCGTCGCCCAATTAGAACGCTCAGGATTTCGTTCAGCTATAATAGAAGCCGTAAAAGCAGCCACAGCCCGTTCTCAAGAATTGGGAAAATAAAAAGTGGTTAGTGGTTAGTAGATAGTGGTTAGTAGTAGCATTAACTATTTACAACTATCCTCTAACAACTATCTACTAACAAATGACAAAGTTGACAAAAGAGTGGTTAATATAGTAAACAGAATGGTTGCAATTGTAATTGAGTGAACTATCCTGCGCTGTCTAGTACAATTGACCCAGGTTCGATATTTCCGTTTGAACTGGATCAATTCCAGAAGGATGCGATCGCATCCCTAAACGCTGGAAGCTCCGTAGTTGTGTGTGCGCCCACAGGTTCGGGCAAAACATTAATTGGGGAATATGCCATTTATCGCGCCCTGTCGCGAGGAAAACGGGTATTTTACACGACGCCCCTAAAGGCGCTCTCAAATCAAAAACTACGTGACTTTCGCGAGAAATTTGGCTTTGACCATGTGGGGCTGTTGACTGGAGATGCTTCCATCAACAGGGATGCACCCATTTTGGTGATGACTACAGAGATTTTCCGCAATATGCTCTATGGCACGCCAATTGGTCAAGTTGGAATCTCATTAGCAGATGTTGAGGCGGTGGTACTTGATGAGTGTCACTACATGAATGACCGCCAACGGGGAACAGTTTGGGAAGAATCAATCATTTATGCTCCCAATGAGATTCAACTCGTAGCCCTCTCAGCAACAGTTGCTAATAGCGATGAACTCACCGACTGGTTAAATCAAGTTCACGGTCCTACCGACCTAATTTACTCGGATTTTCGCCCAGTCCCCTTGGAGTTTCACTTTGGCTCTGTAAAGGGACTATTTCCGTTGCTGAATGAAAGCAAAACCCAAATTAACTCCCGTCTTCTGAAAAAGAAGAAAAAAGGCGACAAAGAGAAAGGCAAAAATAATCGAGCTGAAGCTCCCTCAACAACTCAAGTTCTCAGCTATCTCCAACAACGGGATATGCTACCAGCAATTTACTTTATCTTCAGCCGTCGCGGATGTGACAAAGCGGTGTCGGAAGTCGGGGATATGTGGCTGGTAAATGACGAAGAAGCCCAGAAGTTACGGTGGCAAATTGACGAATTTTTAACCCGCAATCCGGAAGCTGGTCGTTCTGGTCACATCGCTCCTTTGTACCGAGGAATTGCAGCTCACCATGCGGGGATTTTACCAGCATGGAAAATACTAGTAGAGGAACTGTTTCAGCAAGGACTTATTAAAGTCGTATTTGCTACTGAAACTCTGGCTGCAGGCATAAATATGCCAGCCCGGACAACAGTCATTTCTACCCTTTCCAAGCGGACTGATACCGGACACCGTTTGTTGAATGCTTCCGAGTTTCTGCAAATGGCGGGAAGAGCAGGTCGTCGAGGGATGGATGAACGCGGTCATGTGGTCACGCTGCAAACTCCTTTTGAGGGAGCCAAAGAGGCGGCGTATCTCGCAACGTCGAGTCCAGATCCCTTGGTGAGTCAATTTACGCCTAGTTATGGGATGGTGCTAAATTTACTGCAAACTCATAATTTAGAACAAGCTAGGAATTTGGTAGAGCGTAGCTTTGGACAGTACTTGGCTAACTTGCACCTAAAACCCCAGTATGAATATTTAGAACATTTACAAACAGAATTAGCTCAACTACAAGCACAAATTGCTGCTGTTGATGAAAAAGAATTAGCTGTTTACGAGAAATTACGGCAACGTTTGCGAGTAGAACGCCAGTTGTTGAAAACACTGCAAGAGCAGGCTCAGGAAGCCCGACAAGACGAATTGGGAATGATGTTAGACTTTGCAGTGTCAGGAACCCTTTTAAGTCTTAAGAGTAAAAACTTTACAATGCCTGCACCCATAACAGCAGTGTTAGTGGGGAAAGTTCAAGGTACTGGTCAAACTTGTTACCTAGTCTGTTTGGGACGAGATAACCGATGGTACGTAGTCACAGCAGCCGATGTATTAGATTTGTTTGCAGAACTGCCGCGAGTAGAAGTGCCTGCTGAATTACAACCACCATCAGAGATATCCTGGAAAAGAGGACAATCTTTGCCTGGGAATGAGGAAACAGCAGCGATCGCTCAGCAGATTCCCGACCCCAGTGACGCCGCTTACATGGCTCCAGAAGTTGCAGAGCAACTCAGCCGCCTTGTTGCTGTACAAGAACAACTAGAAGCTCACCCCCTTCATAAATCGGGTAACGCCACCAACATAGCCAAATTCAAAACACAAGTTACTGAACTTGAAGCGGAAATTCAACAGATGCAAGCACAAGTTGAGCAACAATCTCAACGCCACTGGGAAGAATTTCTCAATTTAATTGAAATTTTGCAGCACTTTGAATGTCTGGATAATTTAGTTCCCACAAAATTAGGGCAAATTGCTGCAGCAATTCGGGGAGAAAACGAACTGTGGCTTGGTTTAGCACTTGCAAGCGGTGAACTAGAAAACTTAGATCCCCATCATTTAGCAGCTGCGATCGCGGCTTTGGTGACAGAAACACCCCGTCCGGATAGCAAAGTCTACTTTGATGTCAGTGAGGAAGTCGGGGCGGCGTTAGCAAAATTACGGGGAATCCGCCGTAAGATGTTTCAATGGCAACGTCGTTATAACGTAACTTTACCTATTTGGTTGGAGTTTGAATTAATAGCCTTGTTGGAACAGTGGTCACTAGGTATGGATTGGGTAGAACTTTGCGAGAACACGACTTTAGATGAAGGTGACGTGGTACGAATTTTACGCCGGACGCTAGATTTGCTATCACAAATTCCGCACGTACCTCATTTATCTGACGCCCTACAGCGCAATGCCTATCGGACTATGCAGCTAATTGATAGATTCCCAGTCAATGAAGTTGTAGAGTAAGACTGTTAGTGGTTAGTGTTTAGTGGTTAGTGGTTAGTTGTTAGTGGTTAGTTGTTATAATCTTTACTGATTAAAATATTCACTACTATCCACTATCCACTATCCACTAACACTCATAACCAATCTAGTATTTTAGCCACTTGCTCTGCCAGCTTTAAAAATTCCAATGGTTTAGAAATAATTCCTGCGACGTTCAAGTTTACAAATTGATTTAAGTTAATTTTCTGTACTTTAGTAGTTAGTAAAATAATCGGAATTTGTTGAGTATCCGGACTATGTTGTAACGTATTAAACAGTACTGATTTGTCTATTTCTGATATGCTTAAATCTACCAAAATACCATCTAAAGGTCTAGATTGTACTACTAAACTCCCTTCTTTACCAGAGGCAGCTATCAGCACTAGCCAACTTTCTTTCTTTTCTAAAGCAGCTTTAATAGTGGTACTCTGATTTTTTTCTTCATCAATAATTAATATGCACTTTGTTGTCATTCGAGTCCAAGAGAAGTAAACAGATTTACCCCGTATTTGAATACAGGAAACATAAAAGCTAATTAGGAAGATTGCCAATACTGACTTTCTAGAACGTCGCACATCTACGTGAGTTCGACAGAACTAAAAAAGGGCGAGTTCCTCCAATCCCAGTCCCCAAAACTCGACAAGTATTGGCAAGCCTCCCAGAGCATCGGTACAGTAATCCCAAAAACCCGGTAACTTCTGTGTTGGCTTAACGAAAAAGTAGTCTTTAAGGGCGATAGAAACCGGGTTTTTTCGCCCAACGAGTGAATACTGTACCGGCGCTCTAGATTAGCGGGGGGATAAAACGCGGAACCTGAGTAGATATCGCAGCAAGAGGATATTTCTCTCAAGTAGACCTAGTATAATTCTCTAGTTATGAAGAAGTTTTAGCCAGTAACAATAGAGAATTTAACGAAAAATTTTAATTTTTAATTTTATATTCAGTAAAAGTCTATTGAAAGAGCTTTCTAGCCTTTAACGATGGCATGGGAAAAGAAGCTTCAATACCAATACCGCTTGGTTAGGGTTTATTAGCGTGCTCACCAAACCCGGTAACTTTTACGAAACTGGGTTTCTCCTGTATCACTTATCCGAGTCGTTTTAAAAGAAGCTTAACTTTTTTCTTAAGTTTAATATCTTAAGTTGTAAATATTTAGTCATTTTGGCAATCTATAAGTATAAACATTAAACTATCATTAAGTTCTTCAAA
The DNA here is from genome assembly GCA_035967975.1 of Scytonema sp. PMC 1070.18. Taxonomy (GTDB): domain Bacteria; phylum Cyanobacteriota; class Cyanobacteriia; order Cyanobacteriales; family Nostocaceae; genus Scytonema. Next base: position 13,591 of record JAWQFQ010000079.1, on the reverse strand, counting down.
CAGACATCCTATCTGTTTTTTGAATAAACTTTTAGATGAAACCCTATTAAGGCGGGCTCTTGAGTTTCAGTCTTTTCTCAAACATCAAATCAGAGTCCTACGTAAGCAAACTGTACAGGTTAAAACTTCTTATTAAGTTAACATATGCTTACTTTTCTGCAAAGAGTATTCAGTAGTTTCTCATGAACGCCACTCAGGTTGAAAAGTTGAAACGAGAAGGTTTTGTTTTGCGTGATTTAGATCTGCTCGCGCAGATCGAGTATGAATCTCAATCGTCTACTCAATTCCCTTTTAGTCAAGGCATTGAATGGGTACAAATCACCCCTAATCAGGTGGTGGTGGCAACTTCTAACCGTGCTTGGCTACATCAATTCGGTTCAGTGGGAAGCAGCGATCCTTTGTCTAAACCGATGACCACGAAGGGTAGCATATCAACCACGCGAAACCTCTTAGACGGAGCCATAGCAGCTGCCAAAAATGCTACGCCACCCAGTGAACCGCCTGCTATGACCCCCATAGGTTTGGTATGGCGACTTGCTAGTGCTTACCATTTGAACCACTGCACCCCGCCACTTATGGAAGAAGCATCCCGACGTTTTGCAGCAGCTGGTCGTAAGCGTTTGGCGGAATGGACAGCGCAGAAGGCTATAGAAAAAGATGGTCATGACGAACTCGCTTTGCTTGACATCCAATCGTTGGGATATGATGCCGAAGCTGTGGTGAAAGCACTTGTTTCTCCCTCAACAATGCTTTTGGTAAATTATTTTACTCAAAGCGTATATGCTCCAGACCCAATTGATTGTGTTGGATACGCCCATACACTTGAACGCTTAGCTATCTGTATTTCTGAGGAGTATATTCTGACGCTGGAAGATCTGTTGCCACCAAACACAAATGCTACTCGCTGTCTCCGTGTACATAGTAGTATGAGTGACGAAGGCGATCGCGAGCAGAAGACAACTGAAATAATTGCAGAGCTTACTCCTGAAGAACGTACCCGTGTAGCCTTGGCTTGTTACAAAACAGCATTGCTACATTTTACTCCACCCCAAAAGGGTTACATATCAGATAAAAACCTCAAGAGTCTATTGAAAAAGATGGAGCTTTGAAGTTGTAGTACGGGCGACACGAGCGGTTACAATACGGCTCGGTTAAAGATATTTGAGGTACCACAAACCCGTCAGAAACCCGGTTTCGTAAAAGTTACCGGGTTTCTAATTGTCACTCATCCGAGCAGTATTGCGAGCTGTTACAGATTCAAAGGATGGGCGGGGACGCCCGTACCACAAGAAAAAATCGGCTTGCGCTTAACAGCGTGTCGTTTAATAAACTGCTCCTAGGGCTTGCAAAGTAGTCGTCGTCGCTTCAGTTAAACCAATAACCTCCTTAATGTTCATGCGCTCGTAGGGTTTCTCAATTTTATAAATTTTTAAGCAATCGCCTGTTTTCACATCCCATAGTCTAATTGTCTCATCTTCACTACTGGTAGCTAGAGTTTGATTATCAGAACTGAAGGAGATTGACCATATCCAACCTGTATGACCATGTAAGGTGATGAGGCATTCAAGAGTGCTGGCATCCCACAAGTTGATTGTGTAATCTTGCATACTAGTAGCTATTATCTGGTTATCGGCACTAAACATAACCAGTTGTAACCAACTTGTGTTTACTTGCAACAGCTTCAAGCATTCACCAGTGTTGACACTCCATAACCTCAAGGTTCGATCTGGACTAGTACTAGCGAGTATGTTTCCATCTGGACTAAAAGCAACTGACCAAATCCAACTTGTATGCCCCTCAAAAGTTCTCAAGCACCTACCATTGCTGACATCCCACAGTTTCAGCGTTTGTTCTGTTGCACCGCTTGCAAGCATTGTTCCTTGAGAATTAAAAGCAACAGAACAAACGCCAGCATCGTGTCCTTGGAAAGTTTTTAAGACTTGTCCGCTAGAGACATCCCACAACTTGATAGTTTGGTCTTCACTGCTACTCACTACCGTTTTCCCATCCGGACTGAAGGCGACTGACCAGACTGAACCGCGATGTCCTCGTAAAGTTTTCACGATTTGACCAGTACTAACATCCCAGAGTTTTAACGTTTTGTCTCCACTCCCACTGACCAAGGTATTGCCTTTCGGGCTGAAAGCAAGTGAATATACTGAACTTGTGTGTCCTTGCAAAGTTTTCAACACTTGACCAGTACTAACATCCCACAATTTTACTGTCTGGTCATGACTACCACTTGCGAGTTTCCTACCATCAAGACTGAAGGTTACTGAGAGTACTGAATTGGTGTACCCTTGGAAAGCTCTGAGGCATTTACCACTACTAACACTCCATAGCTTCACTGTCTGGTCGCGGCTGCCACTTGCTAATGTATTGCCCTGTGGGCTGAACGCTACTGAAAGTATCCAGTTAGAATGTCCTTTGTGAATTTTAATACATTTACCAGTGCTGACATCCCAGAATCTCACTGTTTGGTCATGACTACCACTTGCTAGAGTGTCTCCCTGCGGGCTAAACGCAACAGACCAAACACTGTTGGAGTGTCCTCGTAAAATTCGTTTGCACTCACCAGTACTGACATCCCACAACCTGATTGTGTTGTCATCACTGCCACTGGCTATCATGGTACCTTGAGAATTGAGTGCGATCGCCCTCACTCCATTGTCATGACCGTGAAAAACTGTCTTGCATTCCCCAGTGCTGACATCCCATAGTCTAATTGTGTTGTCATTACTGCCGCTGATCAACATATTTCCATCCAGACAAAAGGCGACTGATACTACCCAATTTGTATGTCCCTGTAAAATTCCTTTACATTTACCACTGCTAACACACCAAAGCCGAACTGTGCGATCGTTACTACCACTGGCTAGTGTGTCACCATCTGGACTAAAAGCAACCGACCAGACTTCATGTTCATGTCCGTAAAAGGTTTGAAAACATTGACCTGTACTCACATCCCACAATTTTACCGTATGGTCACTACTAGCGCTAGCCAGAGTATAACCATCAGGACTGAAAACAACTGATGTTACCCAGTTCGTATGCTGCTTGAGGGAGAGAAGTTGTTTTCCATCTGAAACTTGACGCAATTGAATCTCACCACTACTATCACCGATAGCAAGAAGTGTGCCATCAGGGTTGAAGGCGAGCGAACAAATCCCAGCGAAGGTTTCAGCGAAAACCGACTTTGCTAAATCAGCACGGAAAAAATTGACATCTTGCAACGGTCTGCGCCTCAGGTCAGCTTGCCAAATTGTTAAATATGAGAAGTCATAGCCTCTTATATCAATTCCCATTTGACAGAATAAATTGATAATATTGCCCGCACTGTACTCTGGCTCTCGCTGCGACGTTTCCCGCAATCTTGCTAAAATCTGAGTTAACTTTTCCTCTATAGCTTGCTGACTTTTAAGCGATATGAGCAATCCATTTATCACAGGTTTCAGGATACAGCGAACTTGAGCTTCTCTAATATAATCCTTTGCTTGTGCTTTAATTAAGGCAAAATTCTTGAAAAGATAAAGATTCTGTGTTATGAGCTCTTGGCTAACTTGCTCTACAAATTGATTGGTTAAGTACTCTAGAACGACAGGTTGTAGAGCGAAGAGTGCAGCACTTTTTTCAATCAGTGAGCGTCTTGTTAAAGACTCCAGAGCCTCTAGTAACTTTTGTGGTGATATTCGTGGGATGATATCCTCTTGTAAATCTGATAGTGAAATGGGTTCGCGATTAATTGCTAACCAGTACATGACTTCACGCTCTAAGTTTGACAAGCGTAAAAATTGCTGGTCTAATAAATAGCGAATATCACCAAAAACAACCGTATCTTGTTTTAAAAACTCATAAAGATTACCATCAAATACATCTTGAATTGTTGTTGCCACTATCTTCAAGGCTAAAGCATTGCCTGCATAACGCTCAACTATATCTCTCAATACTGATTCTGAGCCACGTATTCCCTTAACTGCAAAAATTTTCTGACCTTCTACGGCTTCTAGACCTTTCAATCGTAATGAACGAACGGGTAGTGTTTCTCCTTCAAGTGACGCCACTTCTTTTGGTTTTTCCCAAGAAGTTAGTATTAAGCTGCTTTGGTGAGGAGTTTCTCCTAAACGTTTTATAAACAGACCATAATCCTCATACCCTTCTTGATAGCGACCAGAAATAGTACCACTTTTCATAATCGTTTCAACATTATCGAGAACGATAAGACAGCGCTTGTCTCGCAAATAATCAAATAATCGTAAAATTCTGAGGTCGAGGTTAGTTGGCAAATCTGTTGCTGAAATTTGCGAGTCTGAAAAAAAGTGAATTAAGTTAGCTAAAAAGTCTGAAAGCGGGGGAGCATTGTACAGCGATCGCCAGATAACGTACTCAAACTGTTTTTGAACTTGACGTGCAAGCTTTGTAGCTAGAGAGGTTTTACCAATCCCTCCCATTCCCAACAGCGCGACTATTCGACAACGCTCTGTGATCAGCCAACTCTGTAGCTGAGTCAATTCTGCTGTCCGACCATAGAAAACAGATATATCAACAGCTTCTCCCCAATCTACGTGCTTTGGATTGTTTGAGTGTTGAAACTTTATCCAATCCGAACCCGGCTTTGAGTAGTCACAAACATTCAGGTCTAGGTGAAATGCTTTGAACAAATGAAAAAGTGTTTTTTTGTCAACTGCTTCTTGGCGGTCAAGGACTTTCGCAACTGTATTTGGAGTTAATCCAGCGCGATTGCTGATTTCCTCCAAAGTGTACTTATATCCAAATTTTTCCCGACATTCTTCATCTGTTTTAGCTTGCTGAAACTTTTGCCAACCTTCAATGGTGAGTATCACTCCACGATTCCGTCTTGTCTGGGCGTTCATAAAATGAAAAACTCTTTTACTATTTAGTATAATAGTTGATACAGCATCTAAGTAAATCAGTTAGATTGACAGAGGTGTTAGACGCGGACTTTCAATGTAGGTACGGCTGTACTCCAACAGAAAGGTTGCGCCTAACGCCCTTATTTGAACTGCCATTTACTGTATAAATTTAAACCAATCTTTAAACAACCAACTATATTGGTAATTGTTTGTCAATTGGTACGAATCATGGTAAACACAGATGTCGAACGCTCCAAAAACAGCGTTCTCAAAGTTCATTATATTTGTAAAAAATGCTTTTAAGATGTAAGTGAAACTACATATGCAAAAAAATTAGGTATTTTTACACTTTCTCTAACTCTCTTAGCAATTCTTCGTTAAGCGGTGTAGTAGAAAAAATCTCGTGTTTTAAGTCTCCCCACTTCTGACCAGATCGGGTTTTATGTAAAGTTACAATTTCTGGAATCCGTGGAGACACCAAAACTCGCACTGGTTGGAGTTGTCCTAGAAGCCGAGCATATCGGTACTGTGGGGATTGCAGTAAAGAGGCGTCTAGTTGTTGGGCGAGTTCGTGGGGATGAACTTTGGCTTGGTCAAGCAACAAAACGTAATGTTCTTTTGGCTTCTTTACTGGTAACAAACTTTTAAAACAAGCTTCCTGAAGTGGTAAGGTATCAAGCACTTGACATACAAATTCAAAGTTCAATTTCTCTCCAACTAAATCACTAATTTCGCGAGTGCGTCCTAAAAACTCCAAACAGGGCGTCCCTAAATAGAAATGGGTAACACGGACGCGATCGCCTATACGGTAACGATACAACCCTCCTTTCCCAGAAAGGATAATCTCATACACACATCCTTTTTTTAACTCATGCAAAAGAAAAATCTCTCCTTGTTCATCCTCAAACTCAAAAAACACCTCATCAAGTACCGGAACACATCCCTTTGCTGAAATTAAGGGAACAGTCATTGGTGCTTCTGTGGCTAACAGTCCTTTACCCTGTACCAAAACGTTGGGAAAAAGAAAACGCAAAAACCCAGCACCATCAGCTGCATGCACACTATCCCAACAAGAAATAAGTTTGAGATCCCGCCAAAGAAGCGTCCAAGGAATTCTGTCCTCTTCCCCCTGATGCTTATCAGTAGGAGGGGGATTTAACAGTAATTGACGGCGTTGGGGCGATAAACGGTTTCCCAGTTCCCTACAAAGACGAGTGCGGTTAGTTTGAATGTAGTCGAGAATAACCTTGAGAAAAGAGGGACTCCAGACTGAGATGATTTCTAGATGTTCTTCCAGTAAAAGCGCCTGAGAAAGTTTGTGCTTGAACTCTTCTGCATTCCGGAGACGACTTAACCCTGGAGGAGAAACCAAAAATGGTCTGAGCAACCAGCGCAACCAACTATCTAGATATTCAGAGTCATCTTCTAGAGACGGGCTGTGGGGTGTGGGGTGTGGGGTGTGGGAAAACTGGGGCGAAATACAAAAATAAATCTTTCCGTAGGAAAATTTCGGACCATGAACAATCAAATCATGCGCCCAAACACAAAACATATGATTAAAAGAACGTCGTAAAGATTTTGTATAAGGAATCAACTTAGCAGCGCCACGACTACCAGAAGTTTGTTCATAGAAAAGTATCGGTTCCGAGGACAGGATGGATTTGCGGCTTTCCTGCTGTCGCAGAATCCATTTTTCCATATCATGATATTCAACGATAGGAACACTAGACCAATCAGATAGAGACTGAATCCCTAAAGACTGACCATATTCACTATTAGCTAAACGACGGATGATTTCCTCTTGCACACTTTTTTGTGCTGCTTGGGGATTTTCTAAAGCTTTAAGAAATTTATAGCTAGAAGGAGCTAGAAGTTGACTCAAAATTTTGATAAAAATACTCATTATTCTATACTCTTCTCCTCTGTGTCCTCTGCGTCTCTGTGGTTTAATCTACTCACCGCTTTATTGGGAAACAAATAGCTGTTAACTGGAACAAAGATTTCATCTTCAACTAAAACACCAGGACCAAGATGCGAACCTGCACCTATAAAAACATTGCTACCAATTTTCACTTTCTTGACATACAACATCAAGTCTTGTTTCTTTGGTTTAATGATGTGGGAGTAAAGACCTATGCTATGACCAAAAACTACGCCATCTCCTATTTCAAGCAGTCCGCGATCGGCTATTTCTAGATGAGGAGTCCAATAAATACCTTTCCCCACTTGAGACCCCCATAAACGCAGCCATAAGGAAAAAGCGCCAGGTATAAGACGAAGTATTGCTTCTATTGCAGGAAATGTAATATAAATAACCTGTATTTGATGGCTTCCCCACCAAGGAGAATAGTCTTGACCACATAGATAACTAATTCCCTCTTTCAAAGGGTAAAAATGTTCGTGTATGCGATATATAAAAATAGGAAATAAGTATAGAAAAAATAAAAGAGACGCAACACTTAAAATTCCAGGATCAAAGCATATCCACAGAAATGAAACTAATGTCATCAGTATGACAAAGGTAGGAAACCAAGAGAGAAGAGTACTTAAAAAAGTCATTTTTTATGATAAAAAGGAAACACTAATTTTTGAATAAGAGTTAACTTTAGGTCGATCCCCAAAGAATTTGGTGAGCGATCGCATTCGTAATAAGTCCCGTGAATTTTATCCCAAAGCTTCAAATTAGCTCCATAGTTACCCTGAATACATTCGGTTGCATGGTGCCAAGCATGGTCTTGAGGTAAGATGAGCCAAGACGACAGCAAATTATATGCCATAGATGTTGGTTTTAGAGAAATTTCGCTGTGTCGCCATAAATCCAAAGCTGAACTCACGCTAACACCTAAGAGATACCAGGTAGAGTCTTGGAGTAGGTAAATAAATAAAGAGTGAACCCAAAGGTAAATAATCAAAAAGCTTGTCCACAGGGTATTTCGAGAAGTTCCCAAAACATCCATTATGGTGACTGTGTGATGAACTTGATGTGCAAACCACAACCACCGAGTGTGAAATAAGCGATGATTCCAGTAGTAGAGGTAATCAACAAATACGAAACTTAGACAAAATGCAGCTAGAGGATGCAAACGCAGAATAGAGCGAGTATCAGATAAAAAATGCTGATAGAAGAAGAAAACAAAACTTATCTGAAGTCCGGGAATAATAATTCCTTGGAAAAATAGACCAATAGCATCCAAAAACCAATCTTCATATTTCTTTACTTGAAACAGAGTCAGCTTTTTGTCATCTACCGCAGTCAGTATCAGCAAAATAAAGAAGGCAAAGAAAACTAACATTTCAAATAAATCCGTGTGTCACTATACTATATGAAATTCATAGAGAAAGTTATACTAGTTTTTAGGTTCTACCTGGGAATTACTTAGAAGTGGCTCTGCCACTTCTTTTTTTGATAATTAGAGAAAAATACTAGACCCAAAAATTGACGTATACAGACTTATCTGGTAGGTTTCTTGGGTCTTTACCAACAGCGATTTGATGGCGGATGGATTCGACAAATACGTGAATGGTGTCACCGGGAGTATTAGTAAACTGGGTACCGTACTTCTCAATGACTTTCCACTGAGTTTTGAGAGCCTGGATATCTTGACGTATTATGTGTTGAGCAGTCAAATGAACGAAGGGTTTGGTAAGTTGGTTCCATATACCGTAATTATACGTAACGTCAGTGTAAACTAATGTAGAGTTATCTGCTTCCGGAACGGATTGACTGGTGATGAACAACCTCCTATGCAATCCCAGATCGTACTCTACACTAGTGATGTTAGGCATATGAAAGGTATCTGTATGCCGAATTTCATAGCCTTTACTATTGAGAAATCGACTAAACCAGCCAAGATTAGTTGTTTCGTTATAATACTCAACGAACACCGAACCGTTATGTCGTGTCACTGTCATTTCTAACTTTTGTTGACGGGGTGTGCGAAATACCCCAGGATGAACGAAGGCTGTGTGGGGGATATCGATGAAGTTTTCCACACAGTTGGTAACGTTGTTGTGGAAACGATTGATGACTCGTACGGTTTCCCAGCCCGATTGTTTGTGGAAAGGTATTTTGAAAGGGGTAAAATCCTCTGTTGGCTTTTGTGCTAGCCTGACATATACATAACCGTCTTGTTCTTGTGTGTCGTAGTTGACTGTCCGTCGCGCTTCAGTGACTTGAAAATCTTCTCCTTCAGCGGGTACAGCGACGACTTTTCCTGTTTTATCGTATACCCAGCCGTGGTAAGGGCAGTGAATTTTTCCTTGACAGACTTTACCTTTTGAAAGACGGCTGTTTCTGTGAATGCAGCGATCGCGTAAAGCAACTGGTTTACCATCTTCATCGCGAAATACAACTAGCCATTCACCTAAAACTGTGCGTTGTAGAACTGTTTTTGACTTTAGTTGCTGAGTTTTACACAAAATGTACCAAAAATCTTCAAATTTCACTCTTGTTCCTTATAAGAAGCAATTTCAATATCACTGGTTAAATCTATTTGACAGGCTAGTCTGGCTTGTTTGTTTCCTGGTGCTAGTATTTCTAGCAGTTCTTTTTCTTCTGGATTTGGCGGTGGAATATCACCTTTTATAATGACAAGGCAGGTTCCACAAATTCCAGTCCGACAGCCAAATAATACGGGGGAGTTTTGTATGGTTAAGTGTTCGGATAGGGGCTGATGTTTTTGTAGTTGGATGGGTTGGTGGTTGGTTTGTTTGAATTTAATTTTGCAAAAGGGTGTTGTCATGAGTTCAGATGAACGCAGAAAGAGTGAGATAGAATTTTATATTAACCGCCAAGACGCCAAGAACGCCAAGAGAGGGCGATCGCTATGAGTACTGTGACTAAGAAACTGACTTTTGAGGAATATCTTGTTTATGAGGATGGGACGGATAGTAAATATGAGTTAGTAGATGGAGATTTAGTGGAAATGCCTCCTGAAAGTGATAAAAATAATTTGATTTCTCTTTACTTGCTGTCGGAGTTTCTCAAGTTTGTTCCTCTAAAACTTATACGCCACAAAGATATGGAAATTGTGGTGACAGGTAATCGCGTTCGTGTCCGTCTACCAGATTTGATGATATTGACTGAGGAGTTATTCGTGGCGATTGGTGGTAAACGGGCTACTATTACTCAGGATATGCCATCTCCCGCACTGGTGGTTGAGGTTGTCTCTCCTGGAAAAGTTAATGAAGATCGGGACTACCGCTACAAGCGTTCTGAGTACGCTGCTCGCGGAATTCCTGAGTATTGGATTGTCGATGCTGAACGTGAACGAGTTACGGTGCTGACGTTGGTAGATGGACTATACGAAGAAGCTGTGTTTCAAGGAAGCAATGACATTGTCTCACCTACTTTTCCTAATCTGAAACTGACTGCGTTACAGATTTTGAGTGCAGGAGCAGCGTGAATTAATAATAAAGTACATTTCATCTGCGTTTATCTGCGTGCATCTGTGGTGAACTTAAAGAAAGCTTTCTTTTGAGTTGCTAAATACTTAGGAATAGAATTGTCTGCCATGATAGACATTGTCCGATTACTTGCCCAAACATAGTCAAGATGCTCAAGGTATACTTTATATGATTCCATTGCTTCTGTATGGGTTTGGTAGCTGTGGTGTAGCCCCTGAGTCTCTTCAGTGAAGCAGACGCGCATCATTTCTTTGGCTTCAGCATCACTCATTCCAAAAACAGGGGAACGTAATACTTGGTAAATGGCTGGATATAAAGCAGGGTCATACCAAAAAATACCGTTAATCGCTGCGGAAAAGTGGTAGTGGTCTTTTTGACAACCACGCAAACCTAAATTTGTAACTAACTTCTCAAAGGCTGTCGGGGGTTTTAGGCATTTAATAACATCATGGGAAATAATGGTAGAACTATTGAAATGAAAGCTTTCGTCCATGAAGTGATAGTAGGAAATCTTTGAGGGGATGGGGGCGTTTTCTGGATCGGGATGTTTCTGATAGTAGTGACTGAGTTTATGTTGGACTAACTTTCCATTCAGGGTTCGTACACCGCGCACGGTAAAGTATTGACAAGCTAAGAAGGTGTTATCTGAGGACAAAAGTCCAAAGGCTTGTAACTGTAGTTTTTTCCACCACTGGTTCAAGGTGTTGGTATCAGCAAATATCATTGTTTCAGCAAAAGGTCCGCGCATGGGATAGCTGAAAATCCGTTGACCAAATAATGTGGCTTCTACTTGGTGAGCAATTGTTCTAAAAGCGTTGATGTGAGCCCGTTCTTGACCGGATTCTAGGTCAAGCATATCGCAGACTAAGCGAAAATCTTCTTGAGCATAAAGTCCAGCAGCACTGGTTTGATTGAAAAAAATCGTAGCAATTTCAGCAGAGATGATTTGAGAATAGTAAGCTACCCAGTAAAGCTGGTTAAGAATTATTCTCTGATGAGAGCTTGATTGTTCCCATAATGGAGTCCCGAAAAGGAGAGAAAATTCCTCTGGGTTCCAATATTCGTTTTGACAATCTTCGTATTTAAAAGTAATAGCGGCTTGGTCAAGTAATTGGGTGTGGTCTTGCTGCTTGTTGCGCGTGTAATTAATTTGAAGTTTTCGGTAGACTTTTTGATTTTCTAAAAGTGTATTACTTTTTTCGTTCATATCAATAACTAAATATGCATTTTTCTACGGGAAAAGGTTGAAATGCTCCCCGCGTCTCAAGTTCTTCAACGATGACTCCAGCATGGGGATTTCGCATGAGCGATCGCAACGTCAACAGACGGCTTCCACTGTGATTTTCTGTGTCGAGTTCTTGGAAAATTTGCACTTTTTGCGATCGCGACAAATATCCTTTAACTTTCTCAATAGCAGCAACAACGCTTTGAGGACCCACCTGTACCATTTGCAAAAATAGTGTTAGTGTTTGGATAATTGTCTCTTGACTAGATTTTGCTAAAGTCATCCGGTCGAACAACTTCACTCCCGTCCCGTGATGGCGACTTTCATCTTGCAAAAATACCGATAAGACAGAACTTAAATTCGAGTTTTGACATTGCTTAGCAAGATTGCGGTAATGGCTCAAACCCCATCCTTCCAATACCACTTGCAGAACAAACAAAAGAACCGCCTTATCTTGAGATTCCACCACATCTTCCAATAAACGTAGAAATGGATTATCCGTCTCTACAAGTTTGTTATAAGGCAAAAAACGGTTAATTTGTGCCAAATGGGTAGCTTCATCTGCACTAAAAAGAGCATAAAGCATCCGTTCTTCCGTAGTTTCTGCAAGAGCAACCATTTTCGCCATATAGCCCACCCCAGCCTTTTCAATAAAGTACGCTTCTTCCAACAGCCCACAGTTACAAAGGTGCAAGATTTCTGCTTGTTCTTCAGGGGTGGAATGAAGAAAAATTTTGACTCTATCTAAACTGAAATAGTTAACATCCCAATAAGAGAATAGGAGAACATTTTCTCTTTCTTCTTTCTGCTTACCCAACCTACTGTTCAGTGCTGACGACAGCACCCGACATAGCGTGTCTTCCTGAGATAAGTTAGGTAAATCAAATCCAGCAATTTTGTAATTGGTCATAGTTTAGTGGATAGTCAATAGTGGTTAGTGGTTAGTAGTTAGTGGTTAGTCTACTCCTCAATAACTTCCCAAGTTCCCCAAGCAAGAGGTTTTTGTTTTTCGACGTGTTGAATAAATTGGACAATGGCTCGATCTGCTCTCAGTGGTGTTTTTAAATCAAATTTAATTGTTTGGAAAATCTTGGTGTCACCTTTAGCAAAGTAATTCCCTACCATCTTTGTCAGCCACAATATAACTCGATTAAAAATCCAACCGTGAATTCCTGGACGTTTTTTAGTTATAAGCAGTGTCTGACCTTCCGTCTTTCCACCTTCAAGAAGACGTAGGGTAAACATAATATAGAAATGGAGGAAGTCAGGACCCAGTGTCACTGTTCCCGTACTACCATACCAATAGCACATATTGTAAGTAACAGCATTTTTGTAAAAGGGACGGATAAGTTTCACAAACAAGGAGTCTTCCCCACCACGAGTCATATTGCTGAACGAAATCGCGTTTTCATTCAGTTCCCTTTTTTCAAAGACAATTTCCAATGGTAAATTGTGAACTGTATTAAAGTGATGAGCGTCAATAGCATTAATCATCACAACATTGGGATGACAGTTCTTCACAAAACGGGAACCGAAAGCAAAGTCACACTCCTGGTGTTCTAACTCAGGCGCAAAAGGTAAGGGTTGTTGCGGGATTTCTCCTGTCCACACCCAAACTATTCCGTACTTCTCAGCAGTGAACCAAGTTTTTAACTTGAGGGGAAGAGGTTTTTCCAAACAGGGGATATCAACACAGGTTCCATCAGCATCAAATTTCCAGTTGTGAAAAAGACAGCGCAGTCCATTCCCCTCAACTTTTCCTTCCGCAAAATGAGCACCCATATGGGGACAGTAAGCATCGAATGCAATTGCTTTACCATCCGCACCTCGGTAAATTGCTAGTTCTTTACCCAAAAGAGTCACAGGTTTTACTTCACCCACTCGTAATTGTCGTGAAGGTATAACCCAGTACCATCCCTGAATAAATCGTTCTGGATTATTGAAAATTTTTACCTGTTGGTTAACAGTCAAATTATGTAACTTAACATTCATCTCTCATAATTAAATATACTGAAATAACTTCCAAGACTGCAAACACAACCAGGAATGAAAAGGATATACGATCATTGCTCTTTCCCCTACACCCCAC
>JAWQFQ010000078.1:4404-36588 GCA_035967975.1 Scytonema sp. PMC 1070.18 | reverse complement strand
GGGGATCAACCAGTGCTTGAAATTACAGCCAACCACTTTTCAAACATCCTCTAAGCTGATAGCTGATAGCTGACCCTTCAAAATATAAGTAAAACGATGTTAATTTCTAGATTCTTTGTATTGGTGTAATTGCTCTACTATATAGTCTTCCAGTTCTCGCTTTTCACGGCTACTCGCATTTTTTTGATAAGTTTTTCCTGTTTCTTGAATGAATCTACGTCTCTCATTTTGAGAAGAACCACGTTTCATTCCTGGTCCTTTAACGCTTTTCTGTAATTCTTCCCAAGTTTTCTCACCAATCGACTCACCTAGTATAACAAGTGCTGTTGGCAATAATCTTTTTGCCTCTTGACGAAAATCTTCTTCTGTTTCTAGTGAAGCAAAATCAACGCCGTTGAAGTCAATACTGATTTGAAATTTGCTCATTGAACCGCTTTCTCCCATAAATCTCGCTTCTTGCAGATACTGCTACCCTAGTTTGCCTTATATTTGTGTATTATGGATAATTTGTTTAAATTTTTGCTCTTACAGCATTCTTTCATGAGTTGTGAAAATAGTGCGACTATAGAAACCCGGTATCTTCAAGATACCGGGTTTTTCACTTTTCATTTTGAAGAATAATTTTTTAAGCTCCTACTCTTGTGGGATGGGTGTCCTGTCAGTCCTCAAAGTGCAATTTAAATGGGGAAGAGTCCCAATGCTGCGAGAGATAGCAAAAATTAGAAACCGGGTTTCTCAAAGAAACCCGGTTTCTGACACCTCAACTACTGTCAATACTGCAAGGGACAGCGCCAAGAAATAAATTTCACAAGCTAGAGCTAAAGTCAGATTTATCTGACTGAATACGGCTTTTAACCCGTTTTAACGAGTTGATCGCACGATCGCCCAAATTTTAATTTAGGGCTTAACCGACAAGCAGCATGCATAACTAGACCGAGTCGTCCTTATGGAATATAACAGATGCAGATCTAGCTACTGCACAAAAACAAAAACTATGTGGCTAGTTAAACAAAGGGAGGCTGAGATGATGACCATTAACACAATTTTAGAGCAATGTCAATTAGCAAATTTTCAAAAAGGTAAGCGCATTACAATCCTTGGTGCAGGAATTGCAGGCTTAGTAGCGGCTTACGAACTGGAGCGTATGGGTCATGATGTGGAGATTATGGAAGGAAGTTCCCGAATAGGGGGTCGGGTATGGACACATCGCTTTGGTCATGAACCTGATGCGCCTTACGCCGAACTTGGTGCAATGCGTATTCCTAGCGAACACAAGCATGTTTTGCATTACGTCAATGAAATGGGGTTGAGTGACAAGCTGTGTAAGTTTGTGACTGTGTTTGAGGAACAAAATGCTTTGATGAATATTCAGGGTAGGGTTTTCCGGATGAAGGACGCACCCCGTTTACTTCAGCAACGCTATCAAGGGATTTTTGTAGATACTCGTTATAGTCAAACAACTCGCTTGTTTGCTGCTTGGCTCAAGACTATTATCGATACCATTGCACCTAGTGCTTTGCGTGACAGTTTTGATAAGGACTTATCTTCTCATTTGATGGATGAATTGGAGCGGTTAGACCTCGAACCCTTCTTTGGGGAAGATGGCGAAACGATAGATTTCCACTCCTTTATTAAGGAAAACCCAAGTTTTCGGGCTAGGTGCAGCAAGGCTTTGGATATTTTCCTGGAAGATATTATGGTGGAAACCAGCCACGATTTGTTGCAGCTCAAGGGTGGGATGGATCAACTGATCCAACGTTTAGCTGCATCAATTAAAGCTCCTATCAAGTGTAATCAAGAAGTTGTAGCCATCCGGGTACGGAAAGACCATGTCGAAATTGAGTGGAAGGAAAATGGTTATCGGTACATCCGCCGTTGTGATTACGTGTTGTGTACTATTCCCTTCTCTGTTCTTCGCAAGATGGAGTTGAGCGGTTTTGATGATGATAAACTCGATTCTATTTACAATACTGTTTACTGTCCCGCAACTAAGGTCGCTTTTCATTGCAATCAACCCTTTTGGCAAAAAGATGGTATTAACGGTGGTGCTTCTTTTACTGGTGAGGGTGTGCGTCAAACATACTATCCATCTGTGCAGTTTAATCCCACCAGTGGTAGCACGCTGTTGGCGAGTTACACTATCGGTGATGATGCGGAACGTTTGGGAAGGATGTCTGAAGGCGATCGCTTTGACTATGTTCAGAATGCAGTCAGCAAGATTCACCCTGAGATTAATCAATCCGGTGCAATTGTTAACAAAGCTAGTATCGCTTGGGGTAACTACAAGTGGAGTGCGGGTGGATGTACTGTTCACTGGGATGATGAGGAATCTAACGCCCATACCAATTACTTGAAAGCCCAAAGACCACAAAATACCCTGTTTTTTGCTGGCGAACACTGCTCTAAATATCCTGCTTGGCTTCAAGGCTCTATTGAGTCAGCATTGGAAGCAGTGTATGACATTGTTAAGCACGAGCAATTGGTAAGTGCGATCGCAGTAAATCGTACCACAGCTGCTGCTTATTCTCCCGGTCAAGATAACCAGAAGTGCGTAGCTTAAATTACAGTGAATTATAATATCAAGGTACGAAATATAT
This sequence comes from Scytonema sp. PMC 1070.18, assembly GCA_035967975.1. Taxonomy (GTDB): domain Bacteria; phylum Cyanobacteriota; class Cyanobacteriia; order Cyanobacteriales; family Nostocaceae; genus Scytonema. The sequence continues at coordinate 33,991 of JAWQFQ010000078.1, read as the reverse complement.
GGCTGATATTCTTGATGAAGAATTTTAATTCATCTATATCAGCCATATTCTTACATAGCATTCCTAAATCATTCCTGAAAGACAAGAAACCCGGTATCTCGAAGATACCGGGTTTCTGAGCTTCGCCAGTTTTACAGAACCAAGAAATAAATTTCACAGCGAGAAGCTAAAGTCAGATGTATGTGGCTGATACCAATCCGCTTTCTAAAACGTAATTCTCAAAATAGAGATTTGGGATTGGGGCTCATACAGTCTCAATGCTGAATTATTCTGCTTCAAGTTCCCTGACAAGAGTTTGAATGGGTAGGAACAGAGAACTCTTACGTTTTTTGAAAGGGATAAATCCTTGCCGTAACCAAAAATTCTTTGCTAAATCGTTCCTGGTATCAACTCTAATTGCCCTTTTGACGACGGCTTTCCTTGTCTTAGTCCTTATGCAGTTAATTTGTTAGCGATCGCCCACTCCGTGGCAGTTTAGAGAAGCCCTCTTATTTTTCTCTCTTCAGAGTCATAAAAGAGCGCTAGCAAGCAACTTTTCAACTGCAACACGTGTCGTCTTGGAGTTAACGTCGCGTGAAGGTAATTGATGCAGGCTCCAGTGTATGATGTGTTCAAAGCGATCGCCTTTCTTGAAAAGACGTAGGGGAGAAAGAAGTTCTAGTTCGCTGTAGGCAATTTTAGAACCGCCTTGACTGTAAACTTCCACGGGAAAACCACCACCAACAGCACCATCCGGGTAATTTCCAGGCGGACACTCAGAACGTTCAACCATTGCAATGCCATCTTTCACAGCGGCTAGAGCTGCAACAGGGGAATCAGCTCCTATTTTATAGTCATTGTCAATAGAAGGACGTAACTGTAATCAGGTTGGGGTAATGTGTACCACAGGCGAGCCATTGTTCACAGGTGTAATCCAGTGAAAATTTTGCTTATATGGGCTTTTAGGGTTTAATGGAACGAACATAGCATCTGGTGACACAATTTGGGTAACATTCCAAATTGATAGGAGCAACGGTTCTCCCGTAACTTTTTCTACAGTTTGCCGGATTGTAAAGTCTCCATTCTTTTCAAACCAATATTCTCTCACTGTTCTAGCACCCATTCCGGAAGTGACTTCACTTGTAGTTTGTAAATGACCGTTAGAAAGAATTCTGGTTTTGTGAGGACTACCATCCCATACTTCATCCGGCGGCCAATCTCTTCCACTCATCGCAGACCACCACAGTTGTGGAGCAGCCCACGTCTTATTACCGCCCCAATTTCTCCATTCGTTTTTGTTAAAGTTTTTTTGGATGGAATTCCATAGAAAGTTAAAACCACTTACAAAGCCATAACGCATGACTCGACCGATTTCGGGTACAACAACGGCTTCAGTAAGACCATCACTGAGTTGGTAAGCAGTACGCCCATCATAAATTATGGAAGTTATTTGATGGGTAGACTGTGCTGTCTTTGACCCATAAACTTGGTGGTGGAATGTGATCGCACTTATGCAAATGAATCCGCTCAAAATACAAATTATTACGTACCATTGCCTCTTGGTATTCCTATTCATAGGCTATTTAGGATTGCAGTATGAGCTAGTACAAGGCGGCTGAAATAAGCCACCCGTTTCAAATGTCTGAAACCTTTGCACAACAGTAATTCCGAACTCCGAATTTGGACTGCCGAATTCCGCCAAACGGTAATAGTTCAATCTAAACAACTGCTTTATTTAGACATTGTTGTAAAAAAGGTTTTTTACTGATTTAAGTTCCCATTTATCATTGTCTAACAATTCCAATACCAGATTGTGATAGCTCAAAAGAGTTGGACGGTGACCAACACTGATAAAGGTTGTGTGCGCGTTTAATAAATGCTGATAAAGATGTTCTTCGTTGTGGACATCCAAAGCACTGGTAGCTTCATCCAAAATCACATACTTGGGTTTGGTAATTAGGATACGGGCAAAAGCAATACGCTGTTGTTCTCCTAACGAGAGTACATCCGCCCAGTCTTTTTCCACATCAAAACCACCAAATCTATCTGCTAAAGACGGCAGGTTGACTTTTTGTAAAACTTGATACAGTTCTTGGTTAGTGATATTCAGATTTGGATTAGGGTAAATTAATTGATCGCGGAGAGTCCCCAAAACCATGTATGGACGTTGAGGTAAAAATAAAATTTCCTCAAGCTTGGGTCGGATAATCTGACCAGTTCCAAAATTCCACAACCCGGCGATCGCCCGCAGCAGAGAACTTTTGCCACAACCACTTGTTCCCATGATTAACAGACTTTGTCCAGGTTGCAGTTCTACCGATATATCCTCACACAGGATTCTTTGATAGTTTGGGGTGTACAAGGTTAAATTTTGAACAGCAAAGCGGTTCTCTTCGATAGTAGTGATAGTTGTCTGAGGAAGTATTCCACTTTGCATTGCTCGTTTTGGTTGTTGAAGAAAATCATAAAATTCTGATAAACGCTTAATACTAGCAGCAAAACCAACCAATTCGTGAAACGTTCCAACAATCACAAACGTATTCTGAAAGAGAGCGTTAAATGCTCCTTGGGCTTCCCCAGTTGCTGTATCTAGCCTGTCATTGACCGTAGTGTCCGCAATATTTGGCTACAGCCTCACTAAAGCAAAGAATAGTTCAAAGCTTAAATTCTCGAAGTCTAGTTTTCAATCCAACGAGACTTCGGTCAAACTAAGCAAAACTGGTGACACAAAGAGCTTACAAGCAATTGTTGCTCCTGACACTAAGTTAGAAAAAGTAGCTGGTGGCTTTCAGTTTACTGAGGGACCAGTTTGGCACCCTCAAGGCTTTTTACTCTTTAGTGATATTCCTGCCAATAGCATATACAAGTGGGTACCGAATAAAAAACCAGAAATATTTCGCCGCCCCTCTGGCAACACTAATGGTAACACTCTAGATAGGCAAGGACGCTTAATTTCTGGAGAACATAGCAATCGCCGCGTATCTCGTACGGAGAAAAACGGTAGAATTGTTACGCTAGCAAGCCAGTATGGAAGAAAGCGCCTAAATAGCCCAAATGACCTTGTAGTTAAGTCAGATGGAAGTATTTACTTTACTGACCCCCCCTACGGTATTAAGAAAGAACAAGAAGAACTGGGTTTTTACGGTGTCTATCGACTGACAAAACCTGAACCTTGGCAGATAGAAGGCATAATTGCCGCGCTTGATGACAATCATCTTAAGGTAAAGGAATATGCTTTCAATAAATTAGGTGAATATGAGATCAAAGACTTGCAATCCAAGAAACGGCAGGAGATAATTCAAAAAGCTGCCGATATCCTTAAGGATGAAAAGGTTGACGCCTACGTTCGTGGCTCAGCGGCTAGTGCATTGGGCAACTTCAGGGCATCGGCGGCAAAATACCTCCCAGACATTCTCAACTTCCTCAAGGATGAAAAGGTTCCCGCCAACGTTCGTGGCTCAGCGGCTAGTGCATTGGGCAATATAAAACAGCTGAAGATGCAAGAGGTTGTTGTCATTCTCAATTATGTCTATGAGCCATATCAGAGAAATTTTTCATCGGACGGAATCTTTGAATATTGGCGATTTTTAACTTATTTTCTTGGGGGCGGTACTGATGAGGTGAAAACGCTACTGACATGGCTTGGCTATCCTCATCTTCAAACACTTCCCACTCAACTCAAATATGAAGATGGCAAGAAAACACTAAACTTGTTGCTCAATGTTTGGGATAGCAGTCAAGACTTGAAACGATTACAAGACGACTTAGCACAGAAAATTTCAGAAACAATGGTACTTCCGCCATGATAAAATTATGGAATTCTTCCTGGTGCAAAACTTTCTGGGTGAAAATGGAGAAGTACAATCACGTATAAATGAGCATATTGGTGACCCGCGTTTTCGCGGTGTTTATTTATTGTTAGCAACCTTACTCCCTCTAGACTCTGCTTTAGAATTGCGCGAACAATTAATCGAGTATGCTGCTCATACCAAAGACCACACAGTAGTTGATACATTTGTACAGATATTAATGTTGCGATCGCCACAATGGGCTCAAGGCGGTACATTTAAGCAACTATTACGACAACAAGAACAGAAACAAAAAAGTTTGGATTCCGCATCTGTGTTTTTAGAACTCGTTGGTGCGAAAATCAAACGTGAGAACTCACGTGAGCTCATTATTCAAACAATTGCAGGAAGACTCAGTCGCTACACCCCAATACCTGTCTTGCTAACTGTGGATACACCAACGGATGGCGATGTCATCCGACTTCTTGAAATCTCGGAAAACTTAGCATTGAACTCCCCAGAGAAAGTCAGTATTCTTTTTTACAGAACTTCTCCAGACACCACCGCTAGAATGGAAATGGCTAAAGTGCGGTTACGAAACCATTTCGTGCTCATTCCCATTCCCCTGACATCAGTAGAAAAAGCATTACCAAACAAATTTGACTGCATAGGATTGCTGGAAGAATATGTGGAGCGCTACCTCCAGCGTGCTGACTTTTTCGATGACAAGAACGCCATTAGCGATACGTTCTCTTTCTTTGGAAGGACAGAAATATTACAACGATTGGGAGAAGAACTACTGAGATATCAAGGAATTGGGTTATTTGGATTACGCAAATCAGGGAAAACCTCTGTACTTCTCCAGCTTGGCTTTCTATTGCGGGAACATCCAATCATACATATCGACTTACAACGCTACGGAGGTTCTCGCTACGGCGCTGCTTTCTTTAACGATTTCCTCCAAAGTTTATCAAATCTGGAAATTTCAGTTCAACTCCCACATTTTGAACCACTTCCCAATGATAAACCAGCCGCTGAGTTAAAAGTAGAGTTTATCCGTCGAGTCAGTGACTTTGTTCGTGTTATTCAAGGACACAAGAAGTATAAGTTACCAATAATCTGCTTTTTAGATGAAGTTGAAAGAATAATTCCTAATTCAGAAGACTCCCGTGAAAAAGCCGAAGAATTTAATGCTTGTTTTGAAGCGCTGCGAGTGTTGATTCAAGAACAACGTCATCTGTCACTTCTTGTCGCTGATGTGCATCCCGATTGTAATCGCATTAACATCTGGAAACAACAAGGAGTTTCAACAAATCCTGTCTTTAGCTTCTTCAAAGAAGTCTTTCTACCACCTTTTTCTAAGTCAGAAACAGAAGAAATGCTCACCAATATAGGCAAATTAATGGGGTTAGAATTTGATGAGCAAACTCCCAGACAAATTCATCGCCAAAGCGGTGGACACCCATTTGTCTCTCGTCAATTAGCACGCTTTTTAACAGCAAAGATAAAAGATAAAAACACTAAGACTTCTCCGATCGGAAATATATTCATTGAATGGGAAACATTAAAGCCCTACTTAGAAAAAACCTTGATTCATAAAGGAGAATTAAAAAATTACTTATAAAAAAGCTTTTGGGAAGATTTAGAAAAACGCGACTTTGAGGTTGCAATCTCTGTTCTCCAAATTATAGCCAGCAACGAACACTTTCCTGAAGGGATAACAGAACAAGCGCTGCTCAATAAACTAAGCGCTGACTTCACATCTAGCCAATGTTTAGATGCTTGTCTTTGGCTGACAAATGTTGGATTATTGTATCACCAAGAAGTCGAGGAGCAAGATTTTTACCAGATGCGGATACCTCTTTTATCTCAGTGGATTCAAATGCAGATGACAGAGGTGGAAATTGAACAATACAAAATTCTCTCTTCTGCACGTTAGAGCGTGGTTGATCCCCCCTAGCCCCCCTTTCCAAGGGGGGAAAATCTCTAACGGTCCCCCTTTTTAAGGGGGATTTAGGGGGATGTGAAATGTGCATGCTACTGACGAGAGGACTTTTAAAACATCCTCTTAGCTATTAGCCGTCAGCAGTCAGTTCATTCGCCCGGAAATAAATTTCGGGCTTAAAGCTAAAGTTAGCTGAAGCTAACTGGGAGTTTTAACCCATTTTAATGGGTTTGAGCTTTAAGCCCAAATTTTAATTTAGGGCTGATTGCTTCGTTTATCCTCCGTAACCATCGCCCGTGACTTTACCACGGAAAACAATGTACTGGTAGACATTGTAGAACAACATGACGGGGATAAGAGCACCAATTAAAATAATCATGAACACCAGCGCACTGGCGTCAGCGGCTGCTTCATAAATCGTAATTTCAGTGGGAATGATGTAAGGGAAAACGACTAAAGCTAAACCAATAAATGTGAGTAAGAACAGAAGAATTGTCCACAAGAAAGGTGCTTTTTCTTCTTTACGATTTAGACTTCTAATTAGCAGTCCAATCAATAAAACTCCAAGCAAGGGAATCACTGCAAAGATATAAAGCAGTGGTGGTGCAAACAATCTGGTTCTAGCGTATTCGTAAAATAGGGGGGTGGTAATCGTAATTGCGATCGCTCCAGTCAGAGTTGTCCAAGCTGCGATTTTAGCAGTTCTATAGTGGGTGACTTGCAATTCTCCCTCTGTTTTCCAAATCAAGTAGCTCGATCCAATCAAGACATAGCCTTGAATTAACGTCAAAGCCACAAGCACTGTTTGCAAACTCAACCAATCCCAAGTTGTGCCAATAAAATGACCTGCTGTATCTACTCTAATCCCTTTGAGTACACCACCAAGAGCAAAACCTTGACCTAGTGCTGCGATAAAACTTCCTGTACCAAAGGCGACATTCCAAAAGAACTTTCTTTGAGCCTGTTCGCGAAATTCAAACGCAACAGCACGAAAAACTAAGCCAAACACCATTGTAAAAATGGGGATATAAAGAGCGTTGAGAATCGTGCTGTAGGCGAGAGGAAATGCTCCAAACAAACTACCGCCCATGAGAATCAACCAAGTTTCATTAGCATCCCAAACATTGCTCAAGCTTGTCATCAAGATGCTGCGACGTTCTTCAGTGGAAGCGGTGAGAGACAAAATTCCTACCCCTAAGTCAAATCCATCAAGGATGACGTAAAGGAAAAGAAACAAAGCTAGAATCCCAAACCATACCTGCGGTAGGAAATACGTGAGCGTTTCCATAAGCCTCCTCTGTAGAATACATATAATCGGTTTTTTGTCAACTTATATAGCAGGGAAGTAGGGGAGGTGACGGGCGTGACGGGCGTGACGCCCGTACCACAAGAGATGTTTGGATACTTTTTTATTTGAAAGTTCCTACACCCCATACCCTACACCCTTCCTCATTGCTGTGCTTCAACAGGGCGTTCATCTGGAATAAATTGAGCGGGGGTAGTATCTACTGCAGGTTGAGTTTCAATACCCGGTATGGGTAGGTCAAGTCTCGGACCTCTACGGATAATGCGGCTGCCAAAATAGAGAGCAGTTATGAACAAAAGGATGTAGGTGACAGAGAATAGACTTAAAGAGGTTAAGACGTTAGTTGCAGGTAGCACAGAGACAGAATCTTTTGTGCGAATCAGCCCATACACTGACCACGGCTGTCTACCCACACAACGCACAATCCAACCGGATTCTACAGCAATATAGCCCAGGGGAGCTGCGAAAATCCAAGCTCTCATCAACCATTTTTGCTGATTGATGTTGTCTTCTTTGAGCTTGCCCAATATCCACAGCAAGATACTCAACAACATCAATCCTGCCATGAAAAACCCAATGGCAGTCATGATGCGGAAAGCATAGTAAATTAAACCTATCAGATGAGGTCTATCTTCGTATGCCCATTCCTTTAACCCCAGAACAGGTGCAGATAGGTCTTTCTTGAACTCTAGAATATACCCCAATGCATTGGGAATGGCAATTTCCCAATCATTTGCTTCCTTTTTCTCATTGGGTATTGCTACAATACTCCAACTCGCAGGCTGTCCCGCTGGAATTGTATCCCACTGAGCTTCCATCGCCGCTAGTTTTGTAGGCTGACGATAATACACCTGTTCGGCGCTCAAGTGTCCCACGTAGATTTGTAGGGGAGCAACGGCTATTGCTGCTGCTAAAACAATTTTCAAAGACTTGGAGAAGAAAGCTGGCTGGCGATCGCTGAGAATGTACCAGGCGCTAATACCACCAATGACGAACAACGAGGTTTCCAGTGTCCCAAGGAACATATGGAGAACGCTAATGGGCATTGACGGACTGAAAATCGCTTGAAAGTAATCATCAACGATAAATTTACCTTCAACCATTCTGCCACCCGCAGGCGATACCATCCAAGAATTCGCTATCAAAATGAAGACTGTGGATAAGTTAGCACCAATCGCTACCAGGATAGTGGCGAGATAGTGAATGATGGGATTGACGCGCTCCCAACCAAACACCATGATACCTAAAAACGCAGCTTCTAGCATGAACGCCCAGGATGCTTCAAACCCAATGACGCTACCAAAAAAGTTACCGACAGCTTCTGAGAATGCTGACCAGTTTGTCCCAAACTGAAATCCCATTGGGATACCAGTGGCTACACCGATACCGAAGTTGAGGACATAAAGCTTTGACCAAAATCGGGCGTGGTAGTAGTAATCTGAATTCCGAGTTTTCAGCCACAGCCCTTCTACGATTACCAAATAAATTCCCATCCCCGTGGTTAACACGGGCCAAAGCATATGAAATATGGCTGTTAGCGCAAATTGCATACGCGATAGCACGACAGTGTCAGATAAAAATTCCATAACTTTGTCAGGTATTGAATCGTATGTATGACTGCAACTTGAGTTGCCATTAAGATGGTGGGTTTCCGTATTTCCCACCACGCTCTATGATTATCGTTAACTTACTGTTTGTGTCAGATTTTTAAGGTCTTTTTAAGAACATCAGCGGTCTGATTAACCAGATAAGTCGTGCAAATATTTTTTCCTGACCTTTGGAAGAGAAGTTATTGTCACAAAAAATTAATATTATTTTAATGAAGCTGTTTGAAAAATGGGGTGTGGGGTGTAGGGTGTAGGGTATGGGGTAAATGTTTTATTTCGATTCTCTGTGTGTCCGTTTGTATCTTCACTTGTCATTTTTGGGTTTTTAGAATTATTGGAAGAAATTCATGAACTATTACATTTCACCTCGATTTCTTGACAAAATTGCCGTCCATATCACTAAAAACTATCTCGACCTTCCTGGTATACGAGTTCCTCTGATTTTAGGTGTTCATGGACGGAAGGGAGAGGGTAAGTCGTTTCAATGTGAGTTGGTTTTTGAGAGAATGGGTGTAGAGGTAACTCTCATCTCTGGTGGCGAACTGGAAAGCCCGGATGCGGGAGACCCAGCACGTCTGATTCGTCTGCGTTATCGAGAAACAGCAGAATTGATTCGCGTGCGCGGTAAAATGTGCGTGCTGATGATTAACGATTTGGATGCGGGTGCAGGACGTTTTGATGAAGGCACTCAGTATACGGTGAACACTCAGTTAGTCAATGCTACACTGATGAATATTGCTGACAATCCTACGGATGTGCAACTTCCTGGTAGTTACGATGCAACACCACTGCACCGAGTACCAATTATTGCCACTGGTAATGATTTTTCTACCCTCTACGCACCGTTAATTCGGGATGGAAGGATGGAGAAGTTTTACTGGGAGCCAGACCGAAATGATAAAGTCGGCATTGTGAGCGGGATTTTTAGCGAGGATGGACTGTCGCAACGGGAAGTTGAACAGTTCGTAGATACTTTCCCAAATCAGGCGATTGACTTTTTTAGCGCTTTACGTTCTCGAATTTATGACGAACAAATTCGTGACTTTATCCATAAAGTCGGAATTGAACGTATATCTCAGCGTGTGGTGAATAGTGCTGAGGGACCACCATTGTTTAGAAAGCCGGATTTTAGCTTGTCTCACTTGATTGAGATGGGTCATTTGATGGTTGGGGAACAACAACGCGTTGATAGTTCTAGGTTGGTGACGGAATATAACCGAGGGATGCGTCAAAGTCATTATCAATCTGCGCCTCCTTCTGTGGAACCACAAATCCGTCAGCCGTCTTCCAATGGAGCAACTCAACCAACAACGTCTAATGGCTACCAACAACCACAGGTTTCTAGTAAGCAATTGCACCCAGAGACAGTAGAACAAATACGTCAAATATTGGCTCAAGGTAATAAAATTGGCATTGAATACGTAGACCAGCGCCGCTTCCGCACGGGTTCTTGGCAAAGTTATACGACAAAGCAAATGGATGGCGATCGCGATGCTATCTCTGCGCTTGAATCCTGTTTAGCTGAACATGATAATGATTATGTGCGTTTAGTGGGAATCGATCCCAAGGCGAAACGGCGAGTTGTGGAAAACATCATTCAACGTCCGAATGGTAGAGTAGGCAATAGGTAAGTAAGCTCTCAATCAAAGTTAGCTACGGTAGGGAGTTGGAAATGCTAGTTCTGCGATACCTGGTTCTCATCCCCCTAAATCCCCCTTAAAAAGGGGGACCGTTAGAGATTTTCCCCCCTTTTTAAGGGGGGCTAGGGGGGATCAACCAGTGCTTGAAATTACAGCCAATCACTTTGAAAACATCCTCTTACATTGGTTTAGGGCTGGGCTTCTTACCCTATTCCCTACCTACTAGCACTAGCTGGCGCAACTAAGTGTTTATAATCATAAGTGTCAATTAACTTATCCGGATAAAACCAAAGCCTTCACCGTATTTTTACAGAGTAGATAAGAAGTATAAAAAATTGACATTAGAAAATTGAGGTGTTATACAGGTATATCGAAGCACTTATTTAATTTATACCAGAGCAAAAAAACAACATTGGAAAGATATTTCTGTGTTATGAGCCACAGTTTAAATTAAAAAAGTATTTGAGTACGTAATTATTGATACAAAATTCTATGTTATGCCCAATGTCCTGCCCCTGGCTCCTGGAATGCGAGTCTTATGCCGTGATGCTGAATGGTTGGTACAGCGTGTAGAAGCATCTAATGATATTGGCTCACAATATGCAGTGCATATGGTGGGAGTAGATGATTTGGTGCGGGGATATCAAGCAATTTTTCTGACGCAATTAGATCGAATTGAGTCAGTCGATCCGCGCAAAACAAAGCTGGTTCCAGATAATTCAAATGGCTTCCGCCGTTCCAAGCTGTTCTTGGAAGCTCAATTACGACAAATGCCAGCAGCGGGGGAAGAACCAGATTTAGAGGGGTTAGGTGCATTTGATGTGATGCCATTTCAAATGGTAGCAGTGCGGCGATCGCTCGAACAACTCCGACCCAGATTATTACTAGCCGATGCGGTTGGATTGGGCAAAACTATCCAGGTAGGTATGATTTTAACTGAGTTGATGCGTCGGGGGCGAGCAAATCGCATTTTGGTATTGACGAAGAAATCAATGCTGACACAGTTTCAGGCGGAACTTTGGAATCGTTTTGCCATTCCCCTTGTACGTTTGGACTCTCAGGGTATTGCTAAACTCAGGTTGCGGATTCCCACGAATAAAAATCCATTTGAGGTTTATCACCGCGTCATCATCAGCATTGACACTCTTAAGGATGTTGGACGCTATCGCCACTTTTTGGAAGAAACTCGTTGGGATGTAGTGGTGATTGATGAAGCCCACAACGTTGCAGGCGCAAGTGTTCCAGAAAACCATTTAGCACATCGATTGGCTCGGTTATTGTCACGGCGTACAGATAGTATGTTGCTGACAACCGCAACACCTCATAATGGCAAACGGGAAACTTTTGGGCGTCTCATCTCATTATTAGACCCATCTGCAATCCCAGATCCTCGTTACCGGGAGTATGATGCAGAGGATATTCGCGGCTTTTATTTGATGCGTTTTAAAGAAGATGTACGTCATCAGATTGGTCAAGTAGGACAACAACTGAGCGATCGCCTGGTTGTACCTTTTCCAGAAACCAGAAACCAAGCAACGGAAGCAGAAGAAGCTGCCTACAGTATTTTAGGGGAACTACGACAAGCTGTTCAAGCAGCAAGAGAAAATGGACAGCATTCAGACTGGAGAAACCAGCGTTTGATTCAATATGGTCTTTACAAGCAGTTTCTTTCTAGCCCAGAATCTTGTGCAGGTACTGTTTTCAAACGAATTAAGAAGCTGCAAGCTGAAGACCCACAATCTCCAGAATTACCTTATTTAAAAAGGTTAGAAGTCACTTTAAAAAATCTTTCGTTAGCCGAATCCTCCCGTTTTCATCTGTTACTCGCTCAACTAGAAAAAATTGGTTGGACAGGTAAAGAAAATAGCCCTCGTATCCTTATATTTACTGAATATGTTGAAACTCAAAAAGCCTTAGCTATTGCGATCGCTCAAGCATTTAACCTCAAACATAGCGAAAAATTTGAAGACCAACCAAAACAAGCAATTGCTTCCATCAGTGGGGCTTGTCCAGATGTCCATTTGATGGCAACAGTAGAGGCATTTGGCACCCAAACCTCACCTGTACGAATGATGATAGCAACAGATGTAGCATCTGAAGGCATCAACCTACATCACCAGTGTTACCAAGTTATTCACTATGATTTACCGTGGTCTATTATCACCCTGATTCAACGGAATGGGAGAATTGACCGGATTGGACAAACCAAAACGCCTATTCTGCGGTATTTGATGATTAAGACGAAAAATGGTCTTCTGAAAGGAGACTCGGCTATTTTTGAGCGTTTAATCGCCAAAGTGGAAGAAATTAATCGCAGTACGAGGTCTGGAGAAAGCTTGCTTCAACTGTATGACCCTGAAAAAGAAGCAGAGTACATCGCCGAACAGGGCTTGTTGAAAGGAGATAGCAATGTTTTAGAGAAACGGGTGGAACAGGGTACAACAACTTCCACTGAAGCTAAAGAATTAGAATTAACTATTGCTACAGCTAACCTCAAAGATGATGATGACCTATTGGCATTATTGCTAGGTGGAGGAGACGAAAATAATACTCATAAAGAATCTGTTAGCACAAGTACACAAACACCCTCTGCTAAAATCAATGCCCGTGATATCGGATTAACTAGCAATCGTATCCGCTTCTACAAAGATTTTGACTTCGTGCAAGCATCTTATCGACTCTTACAGGAATCTGATTCTAAGTATTTACCCTTAGAAGTTGAAGAGCGGATGATTACACTCACTGCACCTCTTGATTTAAAGCGGCGTTTGGGTGTACCTTCAGAGAAAAACGACATCATTTTTGGTGCAACCGCGATTCCTCAAGAAGCTTGGCAAGAACACGAGCAGTTTCGCCTCACTGATAGTGTAGAACGGGTAAAGGAAGCAATTACAGCCGCCCGCAATACCTCCGGCTACTGGTCGAAAGAACTACTGTGTAGCGAAAATCACCCAATTATGCAGTGGTTGGTAGAACGGTTGCTGATGCAGTTTGCACGCGGAGAATCCCCTATTATTACTTCCAGGGAATTAAAAGATAAAGAACTTGCTTTTTGTTTCATAGGTCAAGTCCCCTCTAAAGCTGGTACACCTTTGGTTGTCGATGCTCATGCTGTCTGTATTCAACCAGGGGGTCGCAGTGAAATTGCTCCTCTACGAGAGACTTTAGCAGCGGCTGGATTTGAACGGCTTGCAAATACTAAAGCTCCAGCGCGAGTTGAAGCGGCTGAATTGTTAATTTCTGCGGCAGTAGAAGCTAGTTTACAACATTTGCGATCGCTAGAAAAACAACGCCAGGAAAAAGTTAAACCCCTGTTGCAACAAGAAGAGCAACGACTGCAACAGTGGAGTCAGAAACGACGAGATATTATCAACCAGCACCTAGCTGGGATTGACCCAGATACCGCCTCAGCCAAACGCCTGCAAAGAGAACGAGATGAGATGGACAAATATCTCAAAGACCGACAGCAGCATTGGCGAGATATGCATTTATTACCGGGTGAATCTCCCATTACCCGATTAATTTTGGTGATCGAAGGAGTAAAGTGATGACTTTGGATTTTGCTATTCTTAACGTAGGTGAATACTACTCGTCTCACTACCTCGATACCACCTTCTCCAAAGACGCACAGAAGTTTACCCAGTCGTGGAAGGAAGCAGGAGCAGCCGCATCACCCCGAAAATTACAGAAGCTAGGACAACGATATTTTAAGGCAAAAGCCCAAGCGATTGAGGAATTAGATTGGTATCAAAGGCGAAATGCAGGAGCCGAAATTCAATCTTGGCACTCCTACTTGTTACAAGCAATCGGGTACAATGACCTGGAAGCAATGGATTTACCTGTGGAAGGTGGGGATGTTTACATTCCAATCCTGGGACTGTTGAAGCGGTTTGGGCAACCTTGGCTGATAATATGCGAAAGTATATTTTGTATCCCAGATGGAAGTTTACCAGATGGAGTTGCTAGCGAAGACCCTCTGGAAAAGGAACTATTACCAGCACAGTTGGTAGATTCTCAGCACAAACTGGTAGGCGGTGATTGGGGTCGAGCCATAGGTGAGATTTTTAAAATCGAAGACGCGCCACGTTGGGTGATGCTGTTGGCGGGGAGTAGAATACTGTTGGTTGACCGCAAAACCTATGCTAACGGGCGTTGGTTAGCATTTGATTTGGATGAAGCTTTTGGTCGTAATGAAAAAGCCACCTTTGAGCAAATTGCTACTTTCTTGTCACAAGAGACACTAGCACCAGACAGTGAATCTACGGAATTGCTGCATGATACTTTAGGAGAACAAAGCCACAAACTTGCTCATGGAGTCACAGAAAACCTCCAGGTAGCAGTTCGGGAAGCAATTGAGTTATTGGCGAATGAATGGGTGAGCGATCGCCGTCGTCGCAGTTTAGGTATGATTAATCTACGTCCAGAGGAAACTTTACCCAATGGCTCAACCACCGTCACCGCAGAACAACTGCGTCATGAAGCCTTAACCTTTGTATATCGGTTGATTTTCTGCTTTTATGCAGAAGCACACGGAGCAGAACTTGGTATTTTACCTATCAATGACGATGCTTACCGCTTGGGCTATAGCTTAGAAGCATTGCGAGATTTAGAATTAGTACCACTTTCCGGACAATCTGCGGAAGGAACCTATTTTCAGACACACTTAAACAGACTCTTCACCCTTATCCATGAAGGATTTCATCCCCGACAACGGGAAGATGACCCCAACCAGTTGCAATTGCAACTTGCTGAACAACCCCGAACCTTTGAAATACCACCTCTAACCGCAACACTTTTTGACCCTAAAGCTACACCATTACTGAACCGGGCGCAACTGTCGAACCACTGCTTACAACAAGTGATTCGCCTCCTTTCTCTCAGCTATGACGAAAAAACCAAGACTACTGGAAGAGTAAACTACGCAGACTTAGGCATTAATCAGCTTGGAGCAGTCTATGAGGGGCTTCTATCATATAAGGGGATGTTTGCAGAGCAGGATTTCATCCAAGTAAAACGCGCCCAAGATGAATTTAGCAAATCCAAAACTCAAACCTGGTTTGTTCCCAAAGAGCGACTAGAGGAGTTTAAGAAAGATGAGGTAGAACGCCCAGGAGATGGTAAACCAAGAATTTACCCTAAGGGTTCCTTTATCTTGCACTTGTCTGGATTAGATAGAGAACAGAGTGCTTCTTATTACACCCCAGAAGTCCTAACAAAGTGTTTGGTTGAGGAAACACTACGACCCTTATTAAAAGATTATACACCAGAAGATGCGGATAAAATTCTGCAATTGACCGTCTGTGAGCCAGCAATGGGAAGCGGTGCATTCTTAAATGAAGCAGCAAACCAGTTGGCACAGAAGTATCTGGAATTAAAGCAAAAGCAACTAGGACAATCCATCGACCCCTCGGATTACGCGGATGAATTGCGCCGCGTTAAGCACTATATTACCACTCGTAACCTCTACGGCGTAGACCTCAACCCTACAGCAGTGGAATTAGGGGCGTTGTCTTTGTGGTTGAACTCAATGCACCGAGCAAAATTAGTTCACCAAGAAGGACAGGAAGAATGGGTACGGGGTGCAACACCTTGGTTTGGCTTGCGACTCAGAACAGGTAACAGTTTAATCGGCGCACGACGGGCGGTGTGGACAAAAGCGCAATTACTGGCGGGAGTCCATTTTAAAAGTGGTAATGAAGCGGTAGAACCCCGCCAAATCAAGCCAGGAGAACAGCGAAACAAAAACGAAGTTTATCACTATCTGGTATTCGACCCCGATATGGTACCAACAGCTGGTGATGCTTTGGTGAAGCAGTTTCAACCCAAGGAAGTGCAGAAAGCAAAAGACTGGGTGAAAAAAGAAATCAAAAGCAAGTGGACAGAAGCAGAGGTAAATTTAGCCCTAACTATCAGTGACTTAATTGACCAACACGAACAGCAGTATGCTAAAGAAAGATTAGCAGCATTAAAGAAAACTGCTTGTCCTGCAAGCGTATGGCCCCAACGACCAACAACAGAACCCGGTCCCAGCCTTGCTTTACAGGAAGAAGTGAAAGCGAAGTTAGAATCAACCTCCGGTAGCTTTCAAAGGTTGAAACTGTTAATGGACTCTTGGTGTGCGTTGTTTTTCTGGTCAATGGATGAAGTAGAAGCGCTACCAAAAAGGGAAGATTATCTAGAAGCAGCACAGATATTATTGGCGAGAGAAGGAAATTTAAGTATAAAAGCCTATCGCCTAAATTTTGATGGAGCAAATTTACTGAAAGCAACTGCACAGACTCAATTAGATACTGATTTATTATGTGCTGCGGCGTCTTGGTATCGGGTGAGTCGGGAAATTGCAGAACAAGAAAAGTTTCAGCATTGGGAGTTGGCTTTTCCAGAGGTGTTGGGGTGTGACGCAAGTCAGTCCAAGGGGTTTGATGTCATTTTAGGAAACCCACCTTGGTTAAAGGTGTCTTGGGCTGATGCAGCATTGTTAAGTGATTTCAATCCGATGTTAGGTGTTAGGGATGCAAGAAGTGCAGAGTATAATAAAGAACGTCCTCAACTTTTAAAAGATGAATCAACAAGAAGAATTTATTTAGAGGCTCAACAATCTAGTTTGGGAACGGTTGCTTTTTTAAATTGTCACCGATTGTATGAGGCGCTACGAGGAAGTCAGACAAATCTGTATAAGAATTTTATTGTCAAAAGTTGGGCGTTATTGGGTGAAAAAGCTTTTGGAGGACTGCTGCATCAAGAAGGTACTTATGATGACGCCAATGGTGGGCGGTTACGAAATGCTTACTATCGCCGCCTTGTCGCTCACTATCATTTTAAGAACGAACTACCACTATTTCAAGATGTGGGGCATCAAGCTAGTTTTAGTCTAAATGTATTTGGTAATAAAGAAGAAGCAATTAATTTTGTACATTTAGCTAATCTTTACATTCCTAATACTATAGCTTCTTGTCGTAATCATAAGAATCTTGAGGAACCAGTTCCAGGTATTAAAACAGACGATGACCAATGGGAAACTAAAGGTCATTGCGATCGCATTGTCCATATCACAGAAAAAACTTTAGAAATATTTCATGCTTTACTTGAAGACTCTACGGTACCAATTATCGAAACTCGCTTACCACAAGTACACGCCCGTCAACTGGTAACAGTTATCGAAAAAATTAGTCAATCACCAAAGTGGCTTCCTGAGCTAGAGGGCAAATATTTTGCTACAGAATTATTTCATGAATCAAATAGTCAACGGGATGGAATTCTTACACGACAAGATAATCCCAGTTTTCAGCCACAAAATACTTCTGAATGGGTTGTTAGCGGACCTCACTTTTATGTTGGAACTCCTTTGAACAAGACTCCACGCCCTGTTTGCCAATCTAAGGGTGCTTACGATGATATCGATTTAACCGTAATACCTGAGGACTATTTGCCACGAGCAGTTTATCGTCCTGGGAATAAGGAGGGCGATCGTACTGCCTTTGATGCAGCTATTCCTATTTGGGAAAATACTGAAGTTACTGCTCATTACAGATTTGTTAATAGAATTATGGCAAGTCTTAGCACTGAAAGAACATTAATCAGCGCTATCATACCGCCTGGAGTTACCCATATTCATGCAGTTTGTTCTACTAAATTTCAAAAAACATTTGATTTAGTTGGATTTGCTGCTGAAAGCGCATCAATTATTTCTGACTTTTTTATACGTATCTCAGGTAGAACAAATATTTACAGTTCGGACTTAAGTATCCTACCTCAAATTCAAAACCCCCACATCATTCCCATCATGCATCGAGGCTTACGCCTCAACGCCCTCACCAAACACTACGCCGACCTTTGGTCATCCGTCGCCCTTATTGGAATATTCCAAGATAACTGGGCAGTAGAAAACCCAATGCTAGACTCCTTTGAGGCACCTTGGCATCAACTCGACCCCCAGCAGTGGACATGGCATTCCCCCCTCCGCAGCGACTACTCCCGTCGCCAAGCCCTCTTGGAAATTGATGTACTCGTAGCCCTCGCCCTAGGTTTATCCCTTGATGAACTTACCACCATCTACCGCGTACAGTTTCCCGTCATGCGGCAATACGAACTTGCAGACGAGTATGACGCCAAAGGTCAACGCCTCCCCAGCACTGACCGTAAAACTGCGGGAGGTAAAGAAGTCCGCGAAGCCCGCAAAGACTGGAATGGTACGACTCCCCTCACCGTCAGTTGGCAAATTAACGATGGTTTAGAAACCGTCACCAAAACCTTCTATCCACCATTTACCAAAGTTGACCGGGAAGCTGACTATATCCAAGCTTATGAAGTCTTACAAAAACGCTATGGAGGGGGAGTTTAAACAAATCCAACATTTAAAAAATCTGATTGTAACGTAATCCCATGTGCAAATTTCTCTCAAACCTAATTCCCAACTCCTCCTAGTGTACATACAAAATAGATCCCCCTAAATCCCCCTTAAAAAGGGGGACTTTAAGAAAACTTCTCTTTTAAAAGGGGTACTTTAAGAAAATTTCCCTAAATCCTCCTTCAAAAGGAGGACTTTAAAAAATCCCCCCCTTTTTAAGGGGGGTTAGGGGGGATCTAAACACGGATAAACATGAGAAACTATGACGAACAACCTTAACACTAGTGATTTCCATTTACCTTACAATCCCAAGCTTATAGAAAGAGCAAAAGAACTTCGCAAAAACATGACTCCAGCAGAAAAAAAGCTGTGGTATGAGTATCTGAGAAATTTTCAATTTCGCGTTTTAAGACAAAGACCAATTAATCATTTCATAGTTGATTTTTACTGTCCTACTTTAAAACTAGTGATTGAAATTGATGGTGATAGCCATTTTACAGATGAAGGTCAAGATTATGACATGGAGAGAACAAGCATTTTAGAAGGTTATGGTTTAAAGATTATTAGGTTTACAAATAATCAAGTTTTAAATCAGTTTGATAGTGTATGTGAGCAGATACAGGGTTTAATCCCCCGTAGTGCGTGTTTTCAAAGTCTTTTGATCCCCCCTAGCCCCCCTTAAAAAGGGGGGGAAAATCTCTGAAAGTCCCCCTTTGTAAGGGGGATTTAGGGGGATCATCAAAGTCCCCCTTTGTAAGGGGGATTTAGGGGGATCATCAAAACTTTAAAGAATTAATAGTTAATTATGCTACCAGCCCATATTGCCGAAAACATCCGCCGCCAAGTCCTATATTACCTGCAATCCACCTTCGACTTTCGCGATCGCACCGTCACTCAAGCCTTTGAAAAATTCCTCCAAGACCCAGAACAAGGACTATTCAAAGGACCCTGGGTACAACTGCGGCGTCCATTCCGGCTGGTAAACAAACCATACACCCCCCCCTTCGACCTCACCCTTTCCTTCCTTCCCTTTCGCCATCAAAGCGTTGCTTGGAGACGCTTAACCAGCAAAAACCACAAACCAGAACCCACTCTCATCACCACAGGTACTGGTTCCGGGAAAACAGAATGCTTCCTCTACCCCTTGCTAGACCATTGTCTGCGAGCCAAACAAACTGGACACCGTGGTATCAAAGCCATTGTCCTCTACCCCATGAACGCCCTCGCTACCGACCAAGAACGGCGCTTCGCCAAAGCCATCTGTGAAAATCCAGCCCTAAAAAAAGCAGGTATCCGTGTTGGGACTTACACTGGACGCTACGACCCTAGTGACCCCACCTCTCAAGACTCAGGGACAACCAACATGGGTAAAGACCACGGTATCACAAACCACGAAACTCAGCTAGAAAACCCCCCCGACATCTTGTTAACGAATTACAAAATGCTGGATTTTCTCCTGCTGCGACCACAAGACCAGAAACTCTGGCGCTACAACCAACCCAGCACACTGCAATATCTAGTACTAGACGAACTGCATACCTATGATGGTGCTCAAGGTGCAGATGTCGCCTGTTTAATCCGGCGACTGAAAGAACGACTCGCCATTCCTAAAGGGAATCTCTGCATTATTGGTACTAGCGCCACAATGGATGACCGAGACAGAAGCGATCGCGCTAGTGGTTTGATTTCTATAGATGCAGTGGAAACAGGAGGCGATCGCTTAGCCCGCTTTGCAAGTACCCTATTTGAAGAAGACATACCCACCGAAGCAGTCATTGTCGAAGATAGGTTAACAGTAGAAGAAATTGTCAAACCTGAGGAAGAATTAATTTCTCTCGATTTACCCACCCCCGAAGACTGTAGCCCACAAGCAGATGAAGATGCTACAGCCTATGCTATCCGCCAAACAAAGCTATGGGGCGGACCAGAGTTTGAAGAACCTACACAAGGCGATCGCACCACCGCAGTTGAAAGTTGGTCAATTGCACTGGGAGATTGGTTAAAAGGGACACAACTCTTTAAACACCTGCTAGAATTATTTGATACGGCTGAACGTTCCTTTGAAGGTCCCCTCACCTGGACAAAGCTGGCGGAAAGGTTAGCAGCTAAAGACTTTTCCTTTATTGCTGTTCCCAACCAAGAAGAACGCAGACGGATTATCACCGCCTTCTTTGCTATTGTTGCCCATGCGAAAGAAATCCGCAGCAATAGAGCCTTTCCCCTAGTCCCCACCCAAGTACAGCTTTGGGTAAGGGAACTAGCTCGCATTGGTCGAATTGTCTCCGAGAAACCAGAATTTGGTTGGTTAGACGAACCTTCACCAGAACCCATTCTTCCTGCTTTCCAGTGTAATGAATGTGGTGCTTCTGGTTGGATTGGTTTTCAAAATCGACAGTCGGAATCAGCAGTTAACGCCAAAGGGGTTCAAGGTTTTCAGCTCACCAATGATGTCAAGACTATTTATAATGGTTGGTTTGGTCGTAATAGCACCCACGACTCACGGATTGTACTGATTGTTCCCGATAAAAATGGCTCTATTGATACAGGAAATTTGTTCGGTGTATGGTACTTGCATCCCGCTAGTTTAGTGTTACGTCAAGGAGAAGGCGCTTGTCCCCTAACAAAAGATACTCGCCGCGTTCGAGTTGCCTTTAACCAAGATGTGGAAAAATTAGAAAATAATTCCCTGCGTGGAGTGCAAGCTTGTCCATGCTGCGGTTCGCGAGAAGGCATTTTCATTATTGGTTCCCGTTCAGCTACACTTTCGAGTGTGATGGTAGATGAGTTATTCGGGTCTATGCTCAACAGCGATCCCAAACTCCTCGCTTTCACCGATAGCGTTCAAGATGCTTCCCACCGCGCTGGTTTTCTTTCCGCTCGGACTTATAACTTCTCCTTTCGTACAGCCCTACAACGAGTCATTGACCATGCAGGTGCAGAAGGATTACCATTACCGGAAGTTGGGCGACGCTTGTTGGAATGGTGGGGTACTCCCGGATTGGGGCGACCCGGAACTATGAAAAAAGCCATCTCAGCTTTACTACCCCCAGACCTACACAGTTACCAAGATTATCTCAATTACCGCAACAATCCTAAATTAACATATCCTCCCAAATCTTTAGCGTTTGACATTGAAACACGCCTGACTTGGCAAGCAACAAATGAGTTTGGTATCATGTTGCTGCGGGGGCGGACAATAGAAGCAAGTGGTTCCGCCTGTGTTGCTTGGGATTGGCAGAAAATTGAACAGACAGTTCAGCAAATAAGCGATCGCATTGAATCCGTAGACACACAACTGCGAAACCTCAGCCCCGACAATATCCGTCGGTGGTTACTAGGGCTACTTTACCGCTATCGATTGCGCGGTGCAATAGGGCATTTGTACCTAGAAGATTTAGCACAGAAAAACTATTGGGGAAAAGCCCCCTTTGGGCGCTCAATTTCTGGTAGAGAAGTTCACCCACCTCTCACCCGTTACCGACCCAAGTTAATGGTAACTCGTGCCGATAAACACCATGACTTCATCTTTGGTAACACCTCCGGGAATACACAGCCTTGGCATATTCGCTGGACACATCGGACCCTCAACCTTCCCATGACGGAAACCGAGACGATAGACTTACTCCGCCTATTATACGAAGCCGCAGAGACAACAAAACTTTTACTTCGACTCCACACAGATAGTAACAAAATTTACTACGCAATTAATCCCGCAGCCGTGCGGCTAGTACCAAACGGAGTCCGTTTAATTTGCTCGGAAACAGGGCGTCAGATAGTCCGACCTCCTCACGAAGCCAGCCTATGGGTTGGGGCTCCCAGTTTAGAGTACAGCGCTAACAACGGAGCCTACTCTCAAGAAAACTTTACCAGAAGACAGCTCTACTACCAAGACCGCTACCGTAAAGGTGCTTTACGTCGAGTCATCGCCAACGAACACACCGGACTGCTAGCCACTGAGGAACGGGAACAATTAGAACGCACCTTCTCCCGCAACGAACACACTGACGACCCCAATGTGCTGACTTGCACCAGCACCTTAGAAATGGGGATTGACATTGGTGACCTCTCCAGTACTATGCTTTGTTCTATTCCACCGACAACGGCTAGCTATCTTCAACGCATTGGTCGCGCCGGACGAGCAACAGGTACAGCCTTAATTGTTTCCGTCATCAACCATCAACCCCATGACCTCTTCTTTTATGCTCGTCCTGTAGAGATGCTCCGTGGTAAAGTCGATCCACCAGGATGCTGGGTCGATGCTTCAGCCGTACTGGTGCGCCAATATTTAGCTTACTGTTTTGACTCTGCTGCTAAAACTGGGCATTTGGTGGAACTCCCTCGGACTGGTACACTTTTTATCCGAGATATGGAAAACACAAACGGTCATTTTCCTAGTTTCATGGATTGGGTGGCTCAAAATCAAGCCCAATTGCAGCAATCTTTTCTAGCACGTTTTACAGACGTGATTCGGGAAGATACAAAAACACGGTTCTATGACGAAACTGTAACCGAATTGCTTTTGCAGAGGATTCGTAAAGTTGCTAACGAATTTGACCGTCAGCGGCGAGAGATAGAAAACGCCCGGAGGAGATTGCAGAATCAAAAGTCGCAGCTAGAAGAACATGAAGAAGAAGCCCGACGGGAAATTGAAGACGAACTGCGAGTCCTCAAAGGTAGACAAAATAGCCTGTCTCGAATCACAACCTTAGAGTTGCTCACTGACCACGGACTTTTACCAAATTATGCCTTCCCGGAATCAGGTGTGCGCTTTTATGGTTCAGTCTACAATCGTCACCGAGTCACAGAAAATCCTGTTCCCCCAATTGAAATCGTTAGACCAGCCGCAAATGCGCTGCGGGAACTCGCCCCCCATAATTTCTTTTATACCCACAAACGCCAATTTGAAATTCAGCAGATTTCTATCGGTAGTAAAGAGGAGCCGGTGACAGAAACTTGGGCAATTTGCGGTCAATGCGGGCATATACGTTTGGCTAGTAGTATAAACCAAGAACCTGCTTGTCCGCAATGCGGTTATGATGGAGGTCATGATAGTCAAGCAGATATTGGTCAACATCGCTCTTTTATTGAATTTTCTCGCTCGGAAGCAATTTCCGTGATGGAGCAATACGATAGTCTTTCGAGCGATCGCTCTGATGAACGAGAACATACCTTTTACCAACGGCGACGGAGTTTTGACTTAACAGTAGATGCGCCAACAGGAGCAGTCGGCGAGGAAAGCCTACCCTTTGGGATTGAATATCGTGCAGCTGTCGTTTTGCGTGAAGTCAACGTTGGTTATTTTGACGAAGCTGGTAGTGTTGCTTTCGGTCCAGAAGGACCTGCTCCCGACCGAGGCTTCCAAGTCTGCGTAGATTGCGGTGTCGTTGCTACACCAGGAAAATCAATTGAACAAGTGACCCATCGCCGCAGTTGTTCTGCGCGACGGCGACAGGAAAAAGCCAAAGCCGAAGGTCGCTCTGTGAATTCTTTTAAGGCAGAATCGGTGTATCTTTATCGCGAAATTCGTTCCGAAGCAATTCGGATTCTTGTCCCATCCTTAAGTGATGACGAAATTGCTACCCTCGAAGCTTGTTTATTACTGGGACTGCGACTGCGTTTTGAAGGCGACCCCAGCCACCTGACTATCTTTCCCCAGCGACTCCCTGATGGTGAAAACAATTTACAACGGGATTATTTAATTATTCTAGACCGAGTTCCTGGTGGTACAGGCTATCTCAAGACCCTGTTTCAAGAAACTGATGCCACAGGACGTACTGGTGAAGGCATTATAACAGTTATGCAGCGTGCTTTAGATGCTTTAGAAACTTGTCGATGTGGAAGATTGAGTGAGAAAGAAAGCGATCGCGATACCGATGGTTGTTATCGTTGCATTCGTACCTACTCTCAACAACATAGTGCAACTTCAATTAGCCGGGAACGAGGTATCAAATTACTCAAGCAACTCCTTGCAGCAGGCGATCGCCGACAGGAACATCAAGCGTTAACTGAAATTCCTAACAAATCCCTCCTTGGGAGTGCCTTGGAGCGAAAATTTATTAACAAGCTGGAAGAATGGGTGAACGAGCGTAACGGTACTTGGGAGACAACCTTGGTCTTTGGGAAAACAGGTTTTCGCTTTAGTTTACCCAACACAAACCGCACCTGGGAGCTTGAACTACAGCCGCAGCTTCGACTTTCTCAAGGAGTGAGTATTTCTTGTCAACCTGACTTTATGTTACGGTGTGCTGATGATGAGTCCATTCTACCCGTTGCCATATTTACTGATGGTTTTGAGTTCCATGTAGAAACGAATCGATTAGCAGATGACATGGCAAAGCGACGCGCCATTTTGCTTTCAGGTCGCTATCATATTTGGAATATAACATGGGATGACCTCAGTGCAACCAATTTAGAGGAATTTCTGGTTGTTCCTAAGCAAATAGCGGCAAAAGTTGATATTTTCGCTACCACAGCCATTAGCAAGGGGTTGACCATGCCTATGGGAAGATTAGCTATTGGTAATCCTTGGCAACAGTTGACAGGATTTATCCAGCGTCCAGAAGCAAGCGGTTGGCGTCGTTTGGCAGAGTTCATAGCCGCATTTCCCCTAGAAGTCTTAGCTGCAACTCGTGTCCATGCTGAATCGACATTGCGTCATGCTCTCAATCATTGGCGCAACGGTCAGGATTTTATTGTTCCCCCCAGTATTGATTCTGGTGAATGGGTTTGCTATGACAGAACAAGCGGTGGTAGTGATGTCATTGCTCTATCAACAATTGCTGATTGCTTAGCAAATCGACGCGACCAAGTGCGGGTTACGGCGCGGTTGGGGGATAGTGAATCTGAGCGTTCAGCAAACCAAACCTATCGTCCCCGGTGGCGCAAGTTTCTGGCGTGCTTAAACTTGTTGCAATTTTGTGGTGCATTCGTGTTCTTCACAACCTCAGAAGTCGAGGCTGGGACTGCACCTGATGTACTTCCTAATAGCAGTGCTTTCGCCACCAGTGGTGAATGGGCTGATATTCGAGCTGAGGTTATTCCATCACTGCAATATGTAGTTGATGAACTTGCTGTCGCGGGAGTAGCAATACCTCAAGCTGCTTACGAAGATGAGGAAATTGATAGCACCGCAATTGCTGAATTGGCGTGGGTGTCGCCACGAATTGCTGTGTTAGCTGGGGACCAAGCCTTATTAGTTTCCACTTGGGAAGCCAATGGTTGGACTGTCGTGACGGCTGATGAATTACAAGCAAAAGGTACTGCTTTTTTGATTGAACTTATTGGTACTGAAACAAGGGGGAATTCCTGATGGCTCAATTGATGATGCACGCAGAAGTGCTAAAACGCTTTTACAAACTACCCACAAAAGTTCAGAAAAAAGTTCCAGAATTGATTGAAAAGTTTCAAAACAATCCTTGGGACGCAACAATTGGATTGCATAGTTTGAAAGAAAGTATGCTCGATTCAAAAGTCCGAGGTGCGGATTTACCAGATGGTTATCGAGCTATTGTCATTGCACCCGAACAAGGTGATACTTTCTTATTAGTTCATATTGATTCCCATGACCGCGCCTATGCTTGGGCAAAAAACAAGCGTTTTGAAGTGCATAGCAGTACTGGGGCGTTTCAAATCTTTGACGTTCAAGAAACGACACAAGCGCTGCAAGATGCTAACTCAGTTATAACAAAAGTTCCTGATTATCCCCTCTCATCCCTTACCGATGATGACCTCTTCCATGCTGGAGTGCCAAAACCCCTCATCCCAGCGGTTCGCCAAATAAATAGCGACCATGAACTGGAAGTTCTGAGTGAATATCTCCCGTCAGAGTGCTTTGAAGTTCTTTTGGGGATTACTGCTGGTTTATCACTAGACGCAGCCCTAGCTCAAGCATTAGGAACAGATACAGATAGTAATCAACCCGTCACTATTGCAGGTCCTGGAGATTTTTCTCAGTTAACTCAAAGACCAAACCGAGATTTAGTCGTCGTTGAAGGAGAAGAGACTCTCAAGACGATGCTAGAAGGAGGTTCTTTAGAGGAGTGGCGAATTTTTCTCCATCCCAAACAAAAAAAGATTGTTGAGTGGCGAACCAATGGACCTATGAGTATTACAGGTGCAGCCGGAACTGGTAAGACTGTTGCACTTATGCACCGCGCTGTTTACCTAGCTAAGCATTTACATAATCCCAAGGAACGGATACTCTTAACAACTTTCACAACTAACTTATCTGTCACCATCAAAAGCTATTTGCGCCGCCTCGATCCAATTGCAGCAGAACATATAGAAGTTACCAACTTAAATCAGCTTGCTCGTACTATTTGCGCTCGTAGTGGATGGAAGGGGCGGATTGCGTCTCCAGAAGAACTCAATGACCTTTGGGAAGAGGTATGGGAAGACCCAACTATTGTTAATTTACCAATGTCGAAAGCAGAACTCCAGAAGGAGTTTGACTTTGTCGTAGACCCCAATGGTGTTGATTCTGAAGAAGCTTATTTGACGACTTTGCGTACAGGGCGACCCCGTATGGGGAGAAAAGAAAGGCGTGAAGCGTGGAAGATATTCCAGGCTTTTAGACGCTTATTGCTCAAGCGAAATCTCTTGACGTTTGAAGGTGCAATTCATCAAGCACGATTCGCAGTTGAACAAGGTAATTTTCCACCGTTTAGGCACGTTTTAGCCGATGAAGTCCAAGATTTCAGTCTGGAAGCTTTGAAGTTAATTGCTGCACTGAGTCAGGTGAATAAGGGATTGACTGACCCTCTGTGTGTTGCTGGGGATGGACATCAACGCATTTATCGTGGAAAAGTGCCTTTAAGTTTAGCAGGCATTTATGTCACAGGTCGTTCCCGGCAGTTAAAAGTAAATTATCGCACCAGTGAGCAGATTCGGCTGTTTGCTCAATCTATCCTTGAAGGTATTGCAGTTGACGATTTGGACGATGGACAGACTACAATTGTAGGCGATCGCTCTGTTTTTAAAGGTCCTCAACCAGAGATTGTTCAGTGTACCGATGAGAAAGAAGAGACAAAACGTATTGTGAATTGGGTAAAACAGCTCATTAAAGAAGACGGATTTGCTGCTTATGAAATCTGTATCACTCCTTACAAAGGAGCAGTACGAACTGCTTTAGAAGCTGAAGGCATTTTAACTTATGAACTCAAACCACGAGAAGAAGACCCAGGCTCTGAAGAACCTGGAGTTCGTTTTGGTACAATGAAGCGAATTAAGGGGTTGGAATTTCGAGCGATCGCAATGGGGTGTACAATTGAATCAGACGCAATGAATAATCTCGCTACAGCAGAGTTACTTGAAAGATGCGAGCGCTATGTCGCAGCAACTCGTGCTAGGGAACGTCTTTTAGTTTGTGTTAGTTTAAAATACTGATTGATCCCCCCTAGCCCCCCTTAAAAAGGGGGGAAATTTGAATTTTTAATTACGAATTACGAATTACGAATTACGAATTATTCGGTCACCCCCCAGGGGAAAATCTCTAACGGTCCCCCTTTTTAAGGGGGATTTAGGGGGATCTCAAACGTTTTGCTACTAACGAGAAGACTTTTAAAACATCCTCTTAGTGAGATTTCTTCTCAAAATATTGTTGATGTTCTTCTGTTGCTAAGTAGTATTCCTGAGCAGGTTGAATCTGGGTTACAATATCTTTGTCAAATTTGCCAGAGTTCTGTTGCTTTTGTTTGGACTGCTTTGCAGCTTCTTGTTGTTGAGCATTGTGGAAAAAGATAACAGACCTATACTGTTCTCCGCGATCGGGTCCTTGACGGTTGAGTGTGGTCGGATCGTGGATGTTCCAAAAAACATCTAGCAGTTCATCGTAAGTCACTTGTTGGGGATTGTACTCCACCTGCACGACTTCTGCATGACCTGTGATTCTCGATAGCACATCTAAGTATGAAGGGTTGGGGAAATGTCCTCCCATATAACCAACTGAGGTAGAGACGACTCCTTTGACTTTACGAAACTCCGCCTCTACGCCCCAAAAACAACCAGCACCAAACGTTGCTTTTTCCATTCTTCTGCTACCAATGGTCCTTTACTAGGTCTTTCTGCGATCGCCAGATCATAAGTTATATTAAGTAAATATGGCTTCTCACAATATTTTAATTCAATGATATGGTCAGCTTCAAAGAGTTAATAGAAGAAACCTCTGATTCTTTCACTGATGATTTTGAGGAGCGGTTAACAATCAGTGGCGTAAGTTGGGAGAGCTATGAAAAATTGCTAACCAAACTAGAAGACAATTCGCATTACCGCGTTACTTATTTAGATGAAATATTAGAAATAGTGTCACCTTCACAGAAACACGAAACCGTGAAATCACGGATAGGCTTCCTTTTAGAATTCTATTTTTGCAAAAAGGGGATAAAGCACACCCCTATGGGAAGTACCACCGTCAAAAACCGGTTAAAGAAAGTTGGAGCGGAACCGGACGAATGTTACTGTATAGGTGAGAAGAAGGACATACCAGATTTAGCCATAGAGGTAACTATCACTAGTGGTAGCATCAAAAAATTAGAAACTTATCGCCGACTAGGGGTTAAGGAAGTTTGGTTTTGGGAAGATAATCAATTTAAATTGTTCTACCTGAGAGAAGGAAACTCGCAGAGCTTTCCAAAAACTTACGGTTATGAACAAATCCAATCTTCTGAGCTTGTTCCAGAACTCAATATTAACTTTTTTACAGAATGTGTCTCAGTACCAGACCAAGTTGACGCATGGAGACAATTTGAGCAGGGGATTTAAGAGGATGTTTGAAAAGTTCTTTCATCAGTAGCAATCATATTCAAGATCCCCCTAAATCCCCCTTGAAAAGGGGGACTTTGAGAGTATTTCACCCCATTTTTAAGGGGACTTTGAGAGTATTTCACCCCATTTTTAAGGGGGAATTTGAGAGTATTTCCCCCCTTTTTAAGGGGACTTTGAGAGTATTTCACCCCATTTTTAAGGGGGAATTTGAGAG
>JAWQFQ010000078.1:0-4304 GCA_035967975.1 Scytonema sp. PMC 1070.18 | reverse complement strand
TATTTTCCCCCCTTTTTAAGGGGGGCTAGGGGGGATCATTAAGTGTCTAAAATCACAGCCAACCACTTTTCAAACAACCTCTAATATCATGTTTGGATGAACACTTACACTAAGTTTGGGCGTTGCATGCGCTAAAGCGTAACTACGAACAATGATATTTTTAAGAAACGGGGTTGCTGCGCCTCTCGCTTTTATAAGCTAGACTCTTTTAGGTGTTCCTTCTAGGAAAAGCAGTTCATCAGACATCCATGCGATTTCACAGTTTGGTAAGGACTTTTGAAGTTTCTTCCACCCTATTTCACTCACTTGAGTTCCAATCAAAATGAGCCTTTCTAAATTCCGCATATTATAAAGATATTTCAATCCCGAATCATTAATGCTCGTATTCAGTAAACTTAAATCTTCTAATTTTACTAAACCTTGCAGGTAAGAAAGTCCCTGATTGCTGATTTGAGTCTGGGATAAAAATAATCTTGTCAAATTATGTAAGCATTGCAAGTACTTCATTCCCTCATCTCCTACATTTGTTTCGGAAAGTCCTAATGCGATGAGAGAAGTTAGATTTTGGAGATGAACTAGACCCGCATCAGTCACTTTACTACTGCGAAGATCCAAACTGTGTAATCCTGCTAATCTACTGAGGTGGATTAAACCAGCATTATCTATATTCTTTAAATTCAATACTGTATACAAGTCGTCTGGTTGTAGGGTTTCAAAAAAAGAAAAATCGGATAAGTCTTCTTGATTCACATCAAGTTTCACTGGCTTATGAAAAGGTACTGATACATCTCCACGAGCTTGACCGATTGGTTTCCAAATATCATTTTGTGTCCATCCACCTTTGTTGCTAATAGATAAAGTTCCTACTGATTTATCAGCAGGAAAATGCAATATACGATTTGTAGGTCGAATTTGATTTCGACAATCTTCAGCTTTTTCTGGTATTTCTGCTAAATCAAATTGTTCTGCTGCTAACTCCCATTGCTTGTGTTTTTCATATTCTTTTCCCTTACACTCAGCAGCTTTTTTTAGCATTCCACCTAATTCATACTGTTGAGCAGCCTTTATCCAGGCTCCCGTTTTTTCAAATTCAATTGCTCTAATTTCAGCAATTTTTTGGTCATTATTAGTCTTTAACCAACATTGTTTTGCATCTTCAAATTTTCCAAACTTTTCCCATCTCTGTGCAGCTTCTTCCCATTGATGAGCTGATTCTAAAACATAAATCTCACAAATTTGTTGTTTTTCACTATCACCAAACCGACGCCAACACTCTATCGCTTGCTCCCATTGTTGACCTTTTTCAAAAAATTGTGCTGCTTTTTCCCAGTCTTGCAATTCCATAAAAACTTCAGCAGCTTCAACATATTTCCTTTCTTGAGAGAGCAGTTTAGCCAAGGTCTCTTGTCTGAGAGCAGTTTCACTCACCTTTTCAAAACACTCTATAGCCTGACGATAAAATCCAGCATCTAGATAATACATACCGCGATCGCGCCACTTTTGAGGTGTTGCTTCAATTCGTTGTTCTCTCACGGCTTCAACATTGATTGGTTGTAAAAAACTTGCTAACTCTGCTTGACTCCAAACTTGAGAAAGTTGAGTTTCCCAAATATTTAGAATTCGACGGGCGCGGGTCACAGCAACGTAAAGCAAATTCAGTTCCAATCGCAACTGGGGGATTTCTGTTTCCTTTAAGGCTTGCTTCCCACCTAAAACCTTATTCCACAATTTCTGGTTGTCACGGAAAAACTCTACTAAGAAAACCGTGTCAAACTCTAGCCCCTTAGCTTCTTCTATCGTAAAGATAAAGCTAGATTGAAACTCGTCAGAAAATCTTTGTTTATCAGCTTCAGTTCTCACAAGAATAGCATCTTCCGGATTGAGTTGCTCCAAAGTTGGTTGTAAAGTGTCTACCGGCGAAGCAATCAACCGTGCGGACTCACCATAACTGCTCACGGGTTGTTCAGTGTCGCTCATTCGTTCTTTTAAAAGACGAGAACGCAGTTTCACCAACTGATTTGCTAAATTTACCAGTGAACCAACACTACGGAAATTAAATTTTAGTGTTTTCTGGATAGCTTGACGCTGACCGTTAAAAAACTTGGTTTTCAAGTCTTCCCATCGAAACCCACTGGGACTAATCATCTGATTTAAATCCCCAGCAAAGAACAAATGACCTTCAGGTGCGACTAACTTGACCAAGAGTTCTAACTGCAATTCTGTAAAGTCCTGGACTTCATCACAGACAATCAACTGATAGCGATCGCCCCTACCTTGCTTAATAATTTGTAAAACCTTCCGTGCTAAATCTATCTCATCAAATCGTCCCTCTTGGTTAAGCCGTTTTTGATACCACTCAGCTAACTTGTATACTGTATGACGCTGATTATAAGGAATAATAGATGCTTTTTTCTTTCCCAAACGCTCGTATTCTTTTTGGGGAAGCAGAGGAATATCAACTGAAAGTTGCGAGCCTTTGATGATACTGCGAATTTCATCCCAAAGCAAAGTCGGTGGGTACTGTTGACGTTCGGGACGACGGTACAGTTGCTCAAAAACTTGGTAATCAACTTCATCTAAGAGATTGTAAACATATCCGGCTGACTCAACAATTTCTGAGCATAAATCTCGAATCGTTTTAAATTGAAAAACTGTTTGAATTTCAGTAGCCCTAGCACCGCACAATCGCTGAAAATGTCTGTGGGCTTCTTTCACTAAAATTGGATTATAAGCAACATAAAGACGTTTTCCCGTCGGTAAAGTCTCTAAACTTTTGAGCAGACGATACAATCCCACTGTTGTTTTACCAGTACCCGCACCACCCGAAAGTAAGAGATTGCCATACAAACCCACTAACTCGTATTCTTCTGGTGTTAATTTTAATGGTAAATCACTATCTTGCTGAATGATTGCTCTTTGCCATTGTTCCTCACTTTCTACAACTCGCCATTGAATATTTCCCAGTAATTCGTCAACGCACTCATCAGAAAGCTGTAAATCTTCTGCTTGTGCTGCTTCCAAGGCGAAAAGTTCATTTGCTGTCAGTTCTGAGCGATCGCACAACACACTCCCAATCACCCATATCTCTTCTGCATCCAACCATTCAGCATCAATCGTTCTCTTTCTAGCTTTAGCACATCGCGAGACATCATCATGATCCAAACACAAATCCTGCACGGCGATATAAGTTTGATGTTTTCCCGTGTCAGGTTGTCTTGACTTTTCATAGGTAAAAATCAAACGACTCGCTCCAGTCACCCTAGCTTCCCATATTTTCTTCGCAATACCTTTCAGTTTCTTAACCCGCAATCCCCCGTCAAATTGCTGCTGCCTTAACTTAAAAATAGAATAACCGATATCTTCCTTAAGGTTGATATCTTTGTCGAGAGTGAGAAAATCAACTACATCAGGATGCAAGACAGCTGGGAGAACCATATTCGGAATTTATGTGAGCAAACAGTGGGTAAGCTATCAGCTATTAGCCTAAAAGCTTTGAATAATATGCTATCTCACAAAAACTCAAACACCCTTAATGACGTAAGCGTTCAGCACTTCAGCCGTCAGCCGTCAGCTTTCAAACCTGTTTTCAGACATTTTACAGGCGTTTTGAATACCATTGTAAATACCCATATAGCTCATAAAAGCTCTATGGCTGACGAGCATTGGGTTGAACGCTTACCTTCATAGACTGATGCTTAAAGTAGCTGACATCTTGCACCATTCTCAACAAGACCTGAAAAACCGGGTTTCTAAACGAAGAATTAAGCTTTTTTAGCGTCATCATTCTCAAGAAACCCGGTTTTTGACCTAGGTGCAAGATATGAGGTAGGGGTGTAGGAGTTAGAAGTTCTTATTTTAGAGAATGATACATAAGAAGTAAATAAGTGGTAAAAACTTTGTAAACTACTTTTACAAAAAAAACGAGAATTATATAGTACCTAGACCCAATCTTGTTGGCAAAACCACAGTACATAAAATTACAAATTTTATGCGTAAAAACACGCAATTGCGTAAGTTGGGTTGAGGAACCAAACCCAACCGAATACTGCTCGGATCAGCAGAAATTAGAAACCCGGTAACTCCTGCGAAACCTGGTTTCTGGCGCGTTTGAGGTACCTCAAGTATCGTATCCCTTGCAGTATTGCAACCCAACCTACAATTTCCCAAAACCCAGGAAACGCTATATCTCTATTGCTATATCTCTATTGATAGATGTTGTCGTCTGATTCCCTGACTACCGTAGACAGTATCTTAGAGGATGTTTTAAAAGTCTTCTCGTCAGTAGCATGCACATTTCACATCCC
>JAWQFQ010000077.1:0-36680 GCA_035967975.1 Scytonema sp. PMC 1070.18 | reverse complement strand
TCATAGCTGAGTTGTGCAGTGATGTTCAACTATGTTCAGCTTAAAAGTATCAGTTGGTTAAAAATTGAAAATATTCCCTATGCCCTTACACCCTTACACCCCCACACCCTAAGTGGTAGAATCATGAGCGGGAACTCATGTTTTATAAAGGAGAATTAACGTGGTTGAACCCCTACTTGACGGTATTGTGCTAGGTCTAATCTTCGTCACCCTGGGTGGATTGTTTTATAAAGCCTATCAGCAATATAAGCGCGGCAATCAACTGGGTCTGTAAATTAGGATATGGGGTGTGCGGGTAACAAGGCACTACACCCCATCCTCTACAGCCCACACCCTCTTCTAGTCCACTACCCTAAAAAATGTCAAAGCTGTGTTGCCGTAAACTTTCTCGCGGCAAATCTCCCAGGTAGGTATAATTGGAGGTGTCCAGTCTTGGGAGCTATGTTCTACTGCAATTTCACCAGTCGGATCTAAAAGCTGATACTGCACGAGTGCTTCTATAACTGGTTGATACAACCCGCTCGCATATGGCGGATCGAAATAGATTCTATCAAATTGCTGTCCTGCAAGTTTTGGTATTAGCTGTACAACGTCTCCCCTCAGGACTTGAAATATTCCATCTGTTGGCGCTACTCTTTCCCAGTTTTGTTGAATGATTCCACAAGCGCGTTGCGATTTTTCGATTCCTACAACTAAACTGGCTCCCCTACACAAAGCTTCTGCGCCCAATGAACCAGTACCGGCGCACAAGTCTAACCAACGGCTACCTTCTATTGTTCCCTGCCAAATATTAAAAACTGCTTCTCTGACCCTAGCACTGGTGGGTCTAGTTTCTTTTCCTGGTAATGTCTTTAACTGACGATTGCCGTAAATTCTCAAACTCATTATTTATCATTTATTGTCATGAGTCTTTAGTCACCAGTCCAATTGGAAAAGGAAGAGGACAGATGACTAATGACGAACTTAAAAAAACTTCACAATTCACAATACTAAGCAGCGACCTTTTCCCATACTTGAGATACAAAATTAGATAAGATTTGCAATCCGATGTTAGAAGATTTTTCAGGGTGGAACTGAACCGCCATCAGATTATTGCGAGCGATCGCCGCAGTTACAGTTTGACTACCGTGGGTAACGGTAGCAGCACGAACTTCAGGTTCGACTGGGTCAACATAATAAGAATGAACAAAATATACCCAAGGATTTGGTGGTAAATATTCCCACAAATCGCTTTTTGGTTGAGCTAGTTCGAGTTGATTCCAACCCATATGAGGAATTGTCAGACCTGGTTCTGAGCGAAATCGGCGTACTGTTCCGCGAATAATTCCCAGTCCCGGTTCCAGACCTTCCGCGCTTGATTCAAAAAGAATTTGCAGCCCCAAGCAAATACCTAAAAAAGGTTTACCAGAAGCAATTGCTTCTTTGATTGGTCTTTCTAAACCAAGCGATCGCAACTGCTGAACTGCAGGATCGAAAGAACCAACTCCAGGCAAAACAATAGCATCTGCTTTTTCTAATTCCCTGGGAGAATTAGTAATCCTAGCAGTTGCTCCTGCTTTTTCCAATCCTTTGCAGACCGAGTGCAAATTTCCCATGTCGTAGTCTACGACTGCAATCACCGCCATTTACCTGCTCCCTGTTAGATTATTATGGAGAGTATTTATATTCTAAATAATAATTCTTATGCAGAAAAGAATTCTATTAACTTCTTTTGATATTTGGCTACCCCATCACCAATCAAATTCATCCGATGATTTATTGGCAGAAGTTGAGCGACTTGACTCGTTACCTTATACTTTAACCCTCTTGCGACGGTTACCCGTTGATGTTCAGCTGGCGAGTTTTCGGGTTAGAGAAAAAATCCAAGAAATCCAACCAGACGCGATCGCGTGCTGTGGGATGGCGCAAAAAAGGAAGCTATTAAATGTGGAAGTAGGGGCTAGCTGCGGAGAAAGTCGCTTGCAGACAACGGTTGATTTAGACGAATTAGTCAAAGGAGCAACGGCTGTCGAGATTAGTCACGACTGTGGCAAATTTGTCTGTGAAGGTCTTTACTATTCTGTTCTAGATGAACTCCGCCAGCGCCAACTAAGAACTCCTTGCATCTTTATTCACGTTCCTATTTTGACTGAAGAAAATTCACCCCTCATTCTTGACGATTTTTTATTGATTATTCACAGACTGGCACTTTTGTAAAGTGGATTGCGTCTCTAAAGAGAAAAAAAATTGTAGGTATATGTTTCCATTCTTACCCATTATTCCTCTTGCACAAATAAATACTCCACCTTCACCACCAACAGAAATTGTTCAACAGCAACAAGTACGTCCTTTACCGGGAACACTGGATAACATACCAGTGTTTAACAGCAATAGTCCGGAAAAAGTTCTTAAAGAAGGAATTTTGCTTTCAACGTTTCCCTCACAAGGAAAAAAAGTACCAACAGCACACTTAAATTTTCCTTTTCAAGGAAGATTTGACATTTTTGCTCACCATGTCGCTGAAGCACCCAACCCCCAAGATTTGCGGACGCTGTACTTGGGGATAATGCTGCACAACCCAGGAAAAGAAGCGGTAACAGTCAATATTTTGCAAGCAGCGAGTTATTTAAGCCAACCAGACGCTCCTTTTAGCGAACAGCCACCGTCCAGCGATAATATCTTGGGAAGCATTTTTGCAGGACCGGGCGATCGCGTTATGAATGATATCCTTCGGGGACAAAGACAAGACATTTTCCCGCCTCAATTAATTATTTCACCTGGTGAAAGCCAAATGGTACTGAACGCCCCCATCCCTGTTAAAGACCTGACTCCACCTTTAAATGGTCGGTCTACATATATGCGATTGTGGAGCAGCAATACAGTTTATGCAGCTAGTCTAGCCATGTTTGCACCAACCAACCCCGATGGTAGCGAACGTGCGCCGACTGTAGAAGAATGGCAAAACTTGCTAGATAATAATGATGTCTCTGGACCCCGTGACAAAACCCCTACCCCCCTTGAGGAAACAAGCAAACCAATAATTTACGGTCGCGTAGCTGGAGTCGCACTGGGTTCTGAATGGAAATCATTATTAGTAGATAGTCCAGAAAATACGTATCTCAGCATTCCCAAATCCGGTCAAGCCTTTTCCTATCCTCTCAGTAGTTTACATCGCGGTACTTTAGGAACAGAGCAAATCCAAAGTGCGCCCATGCTAGTACGCTACCCCGATACCGCCTATCGCGCTCACGGTAATTACGGAATACAATACAGCTTGACGTTGCCATTATATAACAATACTGAAAATACCCAAACGGTCACCGTATCAGTACAAACACCATTAAAAGAAGACCAATTATCAAAATCGGGATTGCGCTTTTTAAATCCACCCGCATCACAAGTGTTCTTTCGAGGTACGGTCAGGGTACGTTATAACGACGATCGCAATTTACCCCAAACTCGAATTGTCCACTTAGTGCAAAGACGGGGACAAACCGGAGAAACATTGGTGGTTCTTAATATGAAGAAAGGTGAACGAAGATTGGTAGAAGTAGACTTTCTCTATCCGCCAGACGCCACCCCACCGCAAGTACTAACGGTTCAAACAGTGGAATAGGCTCTTGTGGGGTAGGCGTCCCGCCTGCCTTTAAATCGGCTTCCCACCTGCCTTTAAATCGGCTTCCCGCCTGCCTTTAAATCGGCTTCCCACCTGCGATGAAAATAAAAGGGACGGGCGGGACGCCCATCCCACAAAACAATTAAAATTACCAATATGCAACGCCACAAAAAACATATATATCCATTGAATTGACCTATGAAAGTCGCCAATTTACCAAAAGCAGTTATTGAAGACCTTTGCCAGGAAGATAGCTGGAGGTTGGATATCGATCCGGGTTTTGATAGCAAGCATGAGTTCTGGATGGCTTGGAGACATTTTCTTGCATTACCAAAAGAAACTTCTTCCTCCTATGAAACAACTGAAGAGGATTTAGCTGAGTTTTTAGAATTTAATGGTTATAATGTGCTATTGCCAGTCAGTCGTACTCACCATCCATACATTAGACTTGTTCGCCTTATCCCAAGTTCTGATGAAAAGACATTGACTCTCTTTATTCACGATTCCTTTCATCAAAATTGGTTTAAAGACCCGTGGGGTGCTAGGTATGGTTTTTTAGCGATCGCAGACCGCTATCAAAAGTTTGACTGTAGTTTCTACTTAGCGAGTTACTATCATTTCTCTTACTTAATTAATGAGGATTATGAGGTAGCAAAGAACATTATGGCAGTGAGAACTGAGTGAGGAGCCAAAAAAATAAATAAAACCCGCTTTGGCGGGTTACAAATTTATTCTGACCTTTCTTGAACTACAACTTTAACCTTGACTAAAACGCGATCGTTAACTTCGACATTGACTTTAACTAATAAGCCAAACGTAGTACGGACTCTGACTAAAACATTAACCTTAACCACAAATTTGGAGGAACCCCGGTAGTAAACCGGGGAAAAGGGGTTTTTGTCTTATGCTGTGGGTCTTTTGTCCAAGACCGCCTTAATTTATAAGATACGCTTACTTAAGTTTAAATGATTGCCAAATTGCCAGTTCAAATTAGAAATTACCAAAACAAAACCCCAGGTAAAGAGCCTGGGGTGGCGTATCCGGTGTTGCAAAGATGATGTGCATGACGTTTTTCTAAACTCAATCTATCTTTGGAATTTTAGAAAAACTCGCCAATTTGGCAGGAAGAAATAATTTTATAAAAGATTTATACTTTTGTAAGTGAATTGACTTAATTAAATCGAATAACTGAGATAAAACTTGAGAGCAGAGTGTCATGTGGTAGAAGACTGGTTTGTGATTATTGCTCAAAGCAAGCGTGTGTCGATAGTAGAATATATAAATATATAACAAACAATATTTATGTCTTTTCCACCAGAGATTCAGCAATCAATTCAGCAAAGCTTGCAAGACATTGCTTCGCAAGTGGGGCAGCCCCTAGATGAGGTAGCAGCAGAACGGCTGTATCGCGAGACCAGTACACTGCTTGATGGCATCCCTTGCGAACCAATCACTTTAGCACGGTTAGCAGGAACGCTACTTGTATATCAAATGCAGCATACGGAAGCGGAAGAATTGGCGTGGTTCAAGTCTCAAGTGCAGCAATGTTCTAACGATGAAGAAGTTGAGGAATTAATCGAGTCAATCCATCGGGTTGATGTGTTGTAGAGCACACATTCTGAAAATGCGATTTGCGATGTGGCAAACTCTACTAAAAACCCCCATTTCCTTGTAGGGAATGGGGGCTGGGGGGTTAGGTTTCTAAGATTTTGATGTTAGCAATAATACTTTTCAAACATCCTCTTAAGCTTGTTTTTTCTTCTTAGCAACCAACGCTCCCAAGGATAAACCTAATAAACCTAAGATGCTACCTGGTTCAGGAACAGGGGTAACATCTACCTGTGCTATCCCCTGATAAGTTCCAAAGCTAGCTGCTGAAAAATAAAGCGGTCCGAAATTGGGTTGGAAACTTAAACTACTAGCATTTACAAAATCGATAGACCCTCCAAAGGGACCACCACCTGAACCACCGAAGTTGATGAAACGATCGCTACCATTAGTTTCGATTTTTACAAAGATATTAGCCAGTGGCGTTAAAAGATCCGTGTTTGTAAAGTTGTTTCCACCAAAATTAAAGGAAAAGTTAAAGTTTGGTAAAGACGTAAGTGCGAATGTTCCATCTCCAGGATCTCCGTCAAAGCTAAACGTTCCTGTTCCTACGAAGGGAGAAGTTACAGTGGCATCAGGCATATTATCAAATTTAAAATCAAAGGTTAGTGCAAGTGATTTGAGAGGTGAAACGCCGATCGCAGTTACGGCTACTATGCTTGATGTTAAGACAGTAAAGATGTTTTTTCTCATTTTGGTCTGGTGCAGTCCACTATCTCAGATGTACTGAGAAAAATATTAATATTATGTATATATTTAAACATTAAAGGTCTTTTTTCAGAGGGAACAGGGAACAGGGAACAGGGAACAGTGAAACCCACACTTTAAAGTGTGGGATTGAAAAAAAGGACACCGTTTTTCTCGCGCTGCGCGTCTCGAAAAACATCTTTTTTTTAAGTGGGCTTTAAACCCACAACTGAAGTTTTTTTTCTTTTCCTGTTCCCTGTTCCCTGTTCCCCGTTCCCTTTTTTTTGTAATTTGAATGAATTTTATTTATACTTGTTGTAAATACTATACGTATTTTACGAATCAAGAAAACAGAGCAAGTTCATACTTGAGAAGCCCAGCAATCAAGTTGCAATGTAATCCAACAAAAATAAATATGTATAAATTGCTACTATTTGTACCTCTCGGAATACTACGTCAGTGCTGGCAAAACTTTCTCGCCAAACACCTCAATAAACTGTTTTTGCTCACGGTTAACGTTGTGCAGCAAAAGTTCCTCAAATCCAAGGTCATTATACTCCTGAAGCCATTGGATATGCTGTTGTGGGTCTGCAGATATACGAACATGTTCGTCCATCTCCTTAGGTTGGACAAACGCTCCAGCCGCATCAAATTGCTGTGGAGTTCGCAGTTCTGTCATCAGGATATTTTTAAAAATGTTGTTGCGCCATTGTTGATGTGCTTTTAGTCTTGCTGTCTCCTCGTCCTTGTCATACGAAAGCTGCACTTTTAATAGTATTGGCTTGCCTTCTCCACCACCCCGACGAAAGGCATCAACGACTTCTTTGAGTTTGGGTAGTGGATGAGAAATAGTAATTAACCCATCTGCCCAACTCCCTAGCCATTCGGCGGTTTGAGGAGTGATAGCAGCTCCAATAACATGAGGTGGTTGTTCGGGACGGGTATAAAGTTTTGCCTCTTCAACGCAAACTAAACCGTGATGGGTGACTGTTTCTCCTGCCCAAAGAGCACGCATAACATCAACGCATTCTTTCAAGCGAGCATTACGCAAAGACTTGCAGGGCCAGTGTTCTCCTGTAATATGCTCATTGACTTCTTGACCACTACCAACAGTTAATAGGAAACGATTGGGGAACATTTCCGATAGAGTTGCTACGGCTTGAGCGATAATAGCGGGATGGTACCGTTGACCAGGGGCGCAAACAACCCGATAGGATACTGTCGGGGTCGCTTGCAAAGCTGCACCTAGCCAGGACCAAGCGAACCCGCTTTGTGCTTCTTGTTCGCTCCAAGGATGGAAGTGGTCGGAAGACAGGGCGTGGGTGAAGCCCGCTTGTTCTGCCATTTGGGCATACTTTAACAGTTCACTAGGCTTGAACTGTTCGTGGGATACATGATAACCAATTTTTGCCATAATTGTTAATTGCTAATTGTTAATTGTTAATTGTTAATTGCTAATTGCTGAAAAGCTGATTGCTAAAAAGCTGTTAGCGTATTGTGTTAACTCGGAACCAGCGGTAACCGTATGCTGATAAAGGGATGGAGAAACAGTTGTCCTTGATCGCATCATATTGGCGATCGCAAAACAACTCGAACAAATGCTTGTATTGCTGTGATTTCACAGTAGCGACACACGCTCTTTCGGACAGGTTGTGCAATGCAATAACTGCTCTACCCTGCCACTTACAGCAATGGGCAAAGACGCTGGGCTCATCAGTCTCCAAAATTTCCCACTCGCCTCGACCAAATTCTGAACACTGTTTGCGTATACGGATAACCCGTTCCATCCAGTTTAATAATGAAGTAGGGTTACGCTGTTCAGTAGCAACGTTAACGTGTTTGTATCCGTAATCACCTTGTGAAATAACCGATCTGGTCAGGCAATTTTCAGGAGCAGTAGAAAAGCCTGCATTTTGTTCATCCGACCACTGCATCACTGTACGGACACTGTTTCGACCTTCCAAAGAGAGGTCATCTCCCATGCCAATCTCATCACCGTAGCGCAGCATGGGCGTACCGGGTAAGCTAAACATTAAGCTGTAAATGAGTTTGATACGATGAGTGTCACCCCCTACCATTGGTGGTAATCGACGACGAATACCCCGTCCGAAAATCTGCATATTTTCTTCTGGAGCAAAAGCAGCAAAGACCTCTTCTCTTTCTTCTTGAGAGAGGTGAGAAAGGTTCAGTTCATCATGATTCCGCACAAAGTTGAGCCACTGTCCGGTTGGGGGAATTTGTGGTATGGATTTTAATGTATCAATAAGAGGTGCTGCTTGTTGGCGAGCAAGGGCAAGGAACATATACTGATTCAAGATGAAGTTAAACAGCATTTGCATCCGGTTGCCTTCACCGAAGTAAACAGAGAAATTCTTTGGTTCGACATTGGCTTCTGCTAGCAATATCGCATCACCCTTTCGGGATGAAACAAATTTCGACATTTGAGTCAGGAAATGTTGGAGGCATTTTTCGTCTGCTCCTTCAATTCCAATTCCCTTAATTAAGAAAGGTGCAGCATCTATCCGAAAGCCGGAAACACCAAGTTCTAACCAAAAACCCATAATTTTATAGATTTCTTCTTGCACAGCTGGGTTGGCAATGTTCAAATCTGGCTGCTCTTTGAAGAAATGATGCAAATAGTAAGCTTCTGCCTTTTCGTCATACTCCCAAATACTGTTCTCCTCACCAGGAAAAACAGACTCAACGGACTTCTCTGGCGGTTTTTCTGTCCAAACGTAATAGTCCCGATATTTCGAGTTTTTAGCCTCTCGTGCTGCTTGAAACCAAGGGTGTTGAATTGAAGTGTGGTTGACGACCAAATCCACGAGAACTCGAATACCGCGCTCACTCGCTTGGTGCATAAACTCTACAAAATCTCCCAAATTTCCTAGTCGGGGGTCTACATTGTAATAGTCCATAACGTCATAGCCGTTATCCCGATTGGGAGAAGAATAAAAAGGTAACAGCCACAGACAGGTGATGCCCATTCCAGCAAGGTGTTCCAAACAGTTGGTCAGTCCTTGAAAGTCGCCTACACCACTACCATCTGAATCCATAAAGGTTTCAACATCCAAGGAATATACAATTGCATTTTTATACCACTGCTCTCTCATTGAACAAACCCTCCAGAACTACATCAACTTATTTTTGCTTGCGTTTGCGCCGTATAAACCAAATGCTCAAAGCGATTGCGATCGCAGCAATCACAACTATAGTTACCGGACCCAGGTACTGTTTTACCAGCTGGTAATTTTCTCCAAGTAGATAGCCAGCATAAGCCAGTAGTCCCACCCACAAAAAAGTCCCAATTGTGGAGTACAGTAAGAACGGAAAAAAAGACATATCCTCTAAACCAGCAGGAATAGAGATCAAGGTGCGTATAGCTGGTATCAACCTCCCAAAGAACACCACAGATCCTCCGTACTTATTAAACCACCGCTTTGACTTGTCAATGTCCTCACCAGATACAGTCAGCCACTTACCATGTCTGTCAGCCCAACGTTTTAACCGTTTTTCACCTACAGTTCTCCCTACGTAATACCAAGGTAATGCACCCAGTACAGAGCCTATTACCCCTGAGACAATAACCCAAAGCAAACGTAGCTTGCCTTGATTAGCAGTAAACCCTGCTAAAGGCATAATTACCTCTGAAGGTAAAGGAGGAAAAATGTTTTCCAGCACCATGAGCAGGGCAATCCCCCAGTAATTCAGGGAAGAAATGATATCAGTAATCCAATCAACCATCAAATAGTACTTTGTTATTGGGTATGGGGGTGTAAGGGTGTGGGGGTGTAGGGGTTTAAGGGTTTGGTACTTGAGCATATGCTTGACTCGCTAAAACCACCAACAGGATTGAAATCGCTGCTAATGGCAGAAGCTTTTTCATTAAGCGCATTCACAATCCCCCTAATTTGTAAAATTATTCAACGATTAACTCAGCTATTAACTAATTAGCTACCACTGCGTAAACTAGGACACATATAAATCTTCCCCTACACCCTATTCTAAAAAAGTACGTCTGTTGGAGAATGTATAGTTTACTTCTTGCCAAACGTACCTTTTTGAGGGGCAAAATCAGGACAACTAACGGCTTCTTTACCTAACACCAAACAAGGCTGTACAGCACACTGCAGGTATTGATTGCGTTTGTAAAATTGACACCTAAAACATGGAATTTGATAGTATAGCCTTAGGGTAACTATTCGATGATATAGAGCCTGTGCCAGGTTAGTTTGCTTCAAAAAGACTAGGGAAAAAACAAATAAAAAGGAAAGGGGAATTAAGAATAACCCTTCACT
The DNA here is from genome assembly GCA_035967975.1 of Scytonema sp. PMC 1070.18. GTDB lineage: Bacteria > Cyanobacteriota > Cyanobacteriia > Cyanobacteriales > Nostocaceae > Scytonema. The sequence continues at coordinate 26,492 of JAWQFQ010000077.1, read as the reverse complement.
AGGAATCGATACCTCAAGCTGGGGTGAGGAATTCGGGGGCGACTCACTAAAGGTCGGCTGCACTAAAACTTCGTTTTCTGGCTCCATTTTGAGTCGAAATCTTACAACACGATAATACCCTGCCTGGTATCTAGGTTTTCCCTAGAAATTCCTCGTTAAGAAGTTCCGCCTTTTACAATTATGATGACTATACCCCCTTGCCCCCTTCTCATACCAAAGCCATTCATTTTTTGTTTGGGTAGAGAAAAGAAGTCTTATTGAAAAACTTAAGGATTGAGATAGCCTCCGACGAAAGGCAGGTTTCAATATAGTGATATCGCTGAAAGTAGCTTTAATGCACCTACCCTGAGGTATGTTTCTTTAGTTAGGTTCTATTTAGAAGATTTTACGTCGAAAGATAGTTATAGATGGTACAGCCATCATAATATCTATTAAGCTGTTGATTGTATAACTTGCACTTTTGCGTCTTTGCAATGGGCAATGGCTACAACTCAAACAAGAGCAACACACTGCCTTGCCTTTGCGCGAGTTTTATTTTGTCATTAAATCTTTGGTAGCCGAGCACTTGTTTAAAGATAACATAGTGAACGCAGATATAGCCATCCCAAATCATTAGAGCATCGGTATAGTCCAATACAGTTCAGTTAAGCAGTTATTTAGAAACCCGGTAACTCTTACGAAACCAGGTTTCTGTGCCTCTCGCAATCCTTAACTGAACCGTATTGCGGTATAGTCATGCCGAAAACCCGGTTTCTTCGAGTCGGCTTAACGAAAAATTAGTCTTTAAGGGCGATAGAAACCGGGTTTTTTAGCCCCACGAGTGAATATTGTACTGGCGAGACCTCTGGTAAAAAATCAATCCTGGCAACAAAGCTTAAAATAGCTTTAAATAAGCTACTCCATGAGGTTGACGTCAAAACTATCAATGGTTAGTAAAGTAACAAAAAGCTTCAATATCAAAAGATAAAAACTTGTATTCGTAACAGGAATTTCATCGCTATTAACTGAGGAGAATGTCATATGAAAGCGATTACAAAAAACCCATTCATTTTAGTATTGCTATCAGTCTTGAGTGCAGTTCTTTTTTCGGTAACAGCTTTAGCACAGACTGACATTAACATTAACAACAATAATATTATTCGGTTTGGGGGTGATGTGATAGTTCCACCCAACCAAGTCGTGGAAAATGCTCATGCTATTGGGGGTGATGTGACAATTCAGGAAGGAGCGCGAGTTACCCAAACTGCAATTGCAATTGATGGAGATGTGATTTTAGAAAAGGGCGCTCGTGTTGACGGTGATGTTTATGCCGTAGGAGGGGAAGTTATTACGTCTGAAGGAGCTACTATTGGTGGTACCTCAGGCACAGCTTTGGAGAATGGTCGATTAGGGACATATGGTTATAGAAGAAGGGGAATTGACAACTTCTTTCGCTATCTCTTTCAGACCGCCTTTCATATTTTGAACGTAGTAGTGGCTGCTGTTGTTGGTGTTCTCATCCTACTTTGGCGACCAAATTTTTTGCTAAACCTAGCAGCAACCCTCAGACAATCTCCACTTCAATGTGTGTTATGGGGTTTAGGCAGTTTGTTGGCTGTCATTTTGCTAGTCATTTTCCTGGCGGTAAGTTTAATTGGAATTCCATTGTTACCTTTGGTTGCTTTATTAGTTGGGATTACAACTTTACTGGGAAGTCTTGGAGTTGCTCTTTGGCTTGGACAAAGAACTTTAAAAGAGCCAGAGCGATCGCCTATGCAACAATTTCTAGTCGGTATGGTGATTTTAGGTTTAATTGGTTTGATTCCGGTATTGGGAGGATTAGTACTGTCAGTAGCAAATATTTTTGGTTTTGGTGCTTTAATGATGCGGTTGTCTAGCAGACGTTGACATCTCCCCTGGTTTTCATTCATAACGGGTTGCAATTAGTACCCGTGGGGTGCTCCTAATAAAATCGTGACCTCATCTGTTAGCTGGACAACTAGTTTCAATTGGCAGTGATGGATCGCGAGACCACTCATTCCAAGAGCTAAAGTAGTTTCTAACATCTTTGATGCCAGCAACTTTTAAGGCAATCAAGGTATTAGCAGCACGAGATCCCTTAAAGCAGTAAACATAGACCGTTGATTCTGGCGTAATGCCTACAGACTTACATATTTCTAAAATTTCTTCAGGAGGACGGAACATAAGAATTTCAGACTTGGACATCATCATCCGATGCCACTCAATCCAAACTGCGCCAGGAATCCTGCCTTTACGTGGGCAAAAGTCTACTCCATAAGGAGAAGAACTCACTCCAATCCACTCATCGTAATCTCTCACATCTAGCTTGATGATTTCTGGGTTAATGAGAGCTTGCAACATATCTTCTGTCGTTACCATCATTGAAGAATCTATGTTGACAGAGAAAGACTTTTTATCGAGCGTTGGAACTTCGGCGGTAGTTGGCATTTCGGCAGCTAACCACGCCTGATAACCGCCATGTAGAACCGAAACTTTAGAACAACCCAAGTACTTGAGCAAAAAGTAACCCCGGCAAGACTGCCCATAGCCAGAGTTCATGGCATTTTCATAGATGACAATTTCTTCTGTACCTGAAATCCCAGCTGCACCTAAACTTGCTGCAAAATGCGACTGCAATTCTAATAAGCCCAATGGTGTAGAAGAAGCCAAATAGGTGAAAATCTCACGGATATTGACTGCGCCTGGAATGTGAGAAACTGCATATTCATCAGAATCGCGGGTATCAATGACAACAGTTGATTTTTGAGGCAAAATCTCTGCCAATTGTGTAGGAGTGAGTAAAGGTTTTTCTTGCATTTGATGCCTTTTTCGTTAAGGGACTTCCATTCAGCAAGCCACCATCATTCATGACTCTTTGAGATAGTGCTGCCGAAGTCAATAGATAATTATGCTGAAGTAGATGCAAAGCTTAGGTATCGAATTAATACATTAACAGAACTTTAGCGGTATTCTGGAGAGATAGATGTGAAGATTATGTAAAATCCTCCAAAAAAGTACACTTTTTATACCAAAATTGCTAAAAAATCGTCAGTGCAATTACTTGTTGACATATAGTAACTCTAACTTGTTAAGTAATGAACTACTACCCAATTTTAGAATTGGACATTGAAAACAGATGTTAAGGGGAAACAAAACCAATTTTAAGTACTTGCGGTTTTCGGTTGAATGCAATACAAACTGGAATTAACAAACCGCAGATGCACGCAGATAAACGCAGATAATTTGTACTTCATTCAAACGAAAACCGCTATATTTTTTAACCTAACTAAAATTGCTGTTCCCAGTCCTGTATCAATCAATACTTGTCGGTAAACGATGATTGATGCCCATTACCTATTGCCTATTGCCTATTCCCTTTTGCCTACCTACACAGAATTAAACCAGATTCTTATATTAAAACCGAAATGTCAAAATAAAAATGTTAAAGATAAGGTTTAAAAGATGACAGGACAAGAGTTTAAGCAGCCAACACCACGTAAGTCTTTTGCTCAGCATTGGCTCAAAAGTGATAAAGCCCTTAACGCAATTGTGAAAGCAGCTCAATTACAAAGTGGCGATCGCATCTTGGAAATTGGACCCGGTACTGGCATACTCACTCGCCGCTTGCTCCCTGTGGTACAATCCCTGTTAGCAGTCGAAATTGACCGTGACTTATGCCAGCGACTGACAAAAGAATTTGGAAGTCGAGAAAATTTCTTACTTTTGCAAGGGGATTTTCTCGAACTAGATGTAACGTCCCTTGTTCGACCATTTCCAGCTTTTCAAAACCAGAATAAAGTTGTCGCGAATATCCCTTACAACATCACCGGACCAATCATAGAGAAACTACTAGGTACTATCGCTAACCCAAACTCCCAACCATACGACTCAATAGTTCTACTGATACAAAAAGAAGTTGCAGAAAGGCTAGTTGCAAAACCGGGCTCAAAAGCTTGTGGGGCGCTGACAGTACGAGTGCAGTATTTGGCAGAATGTGAGTTAATTTGTACAGTACCTGCAGGCGCATTCTATCCACCGCCTAAAGTAGACTCAGCGGTTGTACGTCTAGTCCCTCGCCAATTTGAACCACAAGCTTTAGAGCCACGACGGTTGGAAACCCTAGTCAAGTTAGGCTTTGGGGCTAAACGTAAAATGTTGCGAAATAATTTGCAAGCGATTATAGAACGCGATGATTTGACACAATTACTCGAACAATTAGAAATAAATCCCCAAGTACGTGCTGAAGAAATCAGTGTTGCTCAATGGGTAAGTTTAAGTAATCAGTTAGGAACACCCACGGGTAGCGATTAAAACCTATCATGAATCAAATAGCAAAAAAGAGAAACCCGTATTCTTAAAGAATACGGGTTTCTGGAGCATCGGTACAGTATTAACTCGTGGGGCTAAAAAACCCGGTGTCTATCGTTGAAAAGACTAATTTTTCGTTTACCATCTGCGAAGAAACCGGGTTTTTAGGATTTTTGTATCGGCGCTTTAGCACCTTAACTATTGTATCTCGTGCAGTATTGGGACAATTATAAGTAGGGAGTAGTGACTGCTAAAGCACCAGCTATGGCTGAAGCAACGAGAGAAACAAAAGCAGTGTTAAATAGCCACCAAGCAGCACCTGCAACAGCTTTTTTAGTTTCTGTTGCTTGCTTTTTAGTTTGTTCTTTGATGTCAGAAAGACGTTTGTTAACTTCTTGCTGAATGCGTTCAGCTCGGTGTAGCACGCTATCTCTTGCTGCTTCAATGCGGTTGATAATCTGATTAGCATCCTCCTGGGAAATATCTTCGCGAGAACTGAGAAGGGCGACTAGAGTATCACGGTCAAATTGACTGAGGCGATCGCGCAATGCTTCAAATCCCGCTTGCGGGTCGTCAAACAATTTGACAAAGTCTTGTTGAATACTTTCATAGTTGAGTTCGGGTCGATTCAGAGAGTTGAGATAGTTGCGAATTTTAGCAAAATTTGCATCAATCACTGCTTGTACTCTCTGCTGCAGCCTCTGATACTGTTCGACAATAGAATGACGTACAGATTCGATTTGCTCAACAATCTGGTTAGCTTCTTCTTCTGAAATATCCTCACGTTGGGATAACAACGCCACAATTGTAGAACGGTCAAATTTAGAGAGGCGATCGCCTAAACTACCAATTCCAGCCCGTGGGTCTTGCAATAAGAATTGTAAATCCCGTTTGATACCTTCTGGGTTGAGTTCTTCTTTGTTAGTATTCCGCAGATAGTTTTCCAGATTTGTCTCAAAGTCCTGAGCTTTTGTAGTAACACGGCTGACCAAGCGTCGTGGTGCTCTCACAATACTACCAATAGCTTGTTGTACTTGGTCAATAATGCGATTGACTTCCTCTTCGCTCAAGTCTCCCCGTTGAGTGAGTAATTTAACCAAAGTTTCTCGGTCTACTTGTGAGAGGCGATCGCGTAGTGCTAAAGTACCCTCTTTCGGATTTTCCAATAATTTTTCTAAATCTCTCTGGATACTTTCTGGGTTGAGTTCTTCTTTGTTAGTACTGCGAAGATATTCTGCAATCGCTCTCGTTGTTTGTTCGTATTGTTCTTGTGCTTTAGATGCTAGTTTTTGCGGTGTTTGGAGAATATTATCTCGTACTGCTTCCAGAGATTCGAGAACTTGATTGATTTGCTCTTCACTCAAATCTTGACGCTGACTCAATAATTGCACTAACGTGTCGCGGTCAAATTGCGATAACCTTGCTCGCAAAGCATAGACTCCTGCTTCGGGCTCATCTAATAGCATTCTAAAATCACGTTTGATACCTTCAGGATTTAGTTCCTCCTTATTGGTATTCCGGAGATAGTCTTCTACCCTTTGTCGCAGTTCATCAGCTTTTGTTCTTGCTTGTTCTTGCAATTCTCTGGCACGATTTAAGACATTATCGCGGGTCTGTTCGAGTTGACTAACAATATTATTAGCCTCCTCTTCGTTAATATCTTGACGTTGCTGAAGCAACTGGACGAAGGTATCGCGATCTAATTGGGAAAGACGCTGACTTAATTCTTCAAAAGGAGCTTCTGGGTCTTCCAGTAACTTTGTCAACTCTTGTTTAATACCTTCTAAGTTCAATTCTTCTTTACCAGTAGAACGCAGATACGTTTCAAGACGCGTACGGATATCTTGCGACTTTTCACGTGCTTCTGCTTGACGCACAATTTCTAAAACTTCCTGGCGAATACTTTCGAGCTGTTCAGAAATTTCTTTGACTCTCGCTTCACTGAGATCGTCTCGTCTTGTCAACAAGTTAGCAAAATAGTCTTGGTTAAGTTGTTCTAACTCACGTCTGACTGTTCTAGGATCTGCATTCGGGTCATAGATGACTTCTTTGAATTCATCTTTAACAGTAAGGCGGTTGAAATGCCAAGGAAAAGAATTCAGGATATGGTGTTCTACATCTGATTTTATGGTGTTATCAGGTAATCCTGGCAATCTTTCAGCTATTTGTCCAGTAGCCTTATCTCTAAGATTTTTAAGCTGTGAAGTAATTTTCTCTACATCTACATCCTGAACTGAGCCTTTCAGTTCTTGCAGTTGGTGGCTAATTCTGTCCACATCAACTTCAGAGAAGTCCACTCTGTTTAAAACTGCTGGGAGTGCAGCGGTTAAACCATACTGAAGAGCTTGCTTCGTGACACCATTATTTTGTTTACCATTACCCCCTCCGACTGCAACTAATTCTTGAAGTCGTTCACCTAAATTTTCTGATTTGAGTTCTTCAGGAGTAGCTTGTTGGAGTAAATTAATGACTTGCTGAGTTGGGTTTTTGCGATTCAAAACTTGATTCAAAGCAGCTTCAAGTTGGTCGGCAATTTGATTAACTTCTCCTTGAGAAAAATCTGTACGACTGCTGATTAAATCGACAAAACTCTGGCGATTTAAATTTTGTAATAAGTTGTCATCAGCAATAGATTGTAAATCAGAATCACGTAGAAGATTGACAAACTGATTACGTATTTCTTCGAGGTCCAGCTTGGGTAATTGTAGAGAATCTAAAGAATTTTGTACTGTATTTCGGACACTATCAGGGTCAAATCCTGATGTTAATTCCCGACGAACAGCAGCGGTAATGTCTTCAGCAGTAGAAACCATCTGTCTTTTTGCAGCATTAGGACCAATAGCAGCACCTGTTGCACTCATTAATCCTTGGAAACCAGAAGTTGCAGTACTGACAACAGAACCAATCAAGGAACCTACTGCATTTGAACCTAGCCACATTAAAATCGCGAAGTAAGTAGACCAGATAACTACGCCAATAATTGCCCCAAGAAGCCCACTTTCGATTAAGCTAAGTTTCACTGCTAAAAAACAAGCACTAAACAATGCAATAGTTGCAGTGACTAGCGCCCAAAGACCAACTTTTGTTTCTACCTGACGAATAGTGCTACCCAAATTTTCTGATTCATCATCAGAATCTAAATCCGTTCCTAAAGATGAAATTCCTGCAGCTACAGAAAAGTTAGTTAATAGTAGTTGGAAGGCAAATGCCATAACTACACCTGATAGGAACGCAACCAAAAATTTTGACCCAGAAAAAGTCAGAGTTGTTTCTTCTGGAATGACTAGTGCCTGAGCCAAATTCATAGGTGCTAATCCTAGTTGAAAGGAACACCAATTCAAACCTAATTCTACAATGGAAAACATAATATTTCCCTCATTCACTCAATTTCACACTTGCATTTGTTTTGTAAGTGTCTTACTGAACTCACCCTAGCTAATAGATATAAGAACTGACACTTCCGCAGGTATAAAAAACTTCTATCCTAAGTCTGATATTAGTTAAAAGTATTTAATTTTTTTTATAAAATTAGATTTAAGTTTATAATACCTGTCTATGTTGGGATAAACTATTTTCTACTCCCCAATTTTTATGCGTAGTTATACTTTAACAGCCCCTGCCAAAATCAACTTGTATCTGGAAATTATTGGCGATCGCCCCGATGGATATCATGAGTTAGTTATGATACTCCAGAGTATTGACTTAGCAGATGAAATTTCCGTACAAGCGTCCAGTACTGATGTGATTCGCGTTCGTTGCAACCACCCGGAAGTACCGATGGATAAAAGTAACTTAGCTTACCGTGCAGCCGATCTCATGGCGGTCAGATTTCCAGAAGCTTATGCTCAGTACGGCGGTGTAGACATCACTATCAACAAGCACATTCCTGTCGCCGCCGGATTAGCTGGGGGTTCAACAAATGCAGCAGCGGTACTGGTGGGAGTAGACTTGCTGTGGAATCTAGGATTGACTCGGTCAGAATTAGAAGAACTGGGAGCAATTCTCGGTTCCGATGTACCATTTTGTATAGGGGGTGGAACGGCGATCGCCACCGGAAGAGGGGAGCAACTTTCTCCTTTGCCCAGTTTAGAGAATGTTTATATAGTCTTGGGTAAGTACCGCAGTTTAGCAGTCTCTACGCCTTGGGCTTACAAAAGCTATCGAGAGCAATTTGGCGATTCTTATCTTAGAGACACCAATAGCTTGACAGCCCGCGCAGCCGCCATACATTCAGGACCGATGGTGAAAGCAATTGTCCGCAAAGACCCAGCAGAAATTGCTCAAAAGCTGCATAATGATTTAGAGCGCGTAGTGTTGCCGGGATATCCCCAAGTCTTGCAACTGCGGGAGACTTTTGCGAATGCTGGTGTGTTGGGAACGATGATGTCTGGTTCGGGTCCGAGTGTGTTTGCAATCTGTGAGTCGCAACAGCAGGCGGAACAAGTGAAGATTCGTGTGGGGGAAACTCTGAGCGATCGCGATTTAGAATTGTTTATAACTCGGACAATTGCCCAAGGAATTCAAATCAAATCATCAGTATAGGATTATACCTTACACTTTATTTTGAACCGCGAAGACGCAAAGGACACAAAGTTTTATGAGTGACAAGAATATCACACAACAAACAGATTCTCAAGGGCAAGTGGCACCAACTCCGGTACGTTGTTTGACAGGGGCGGTGATTTCTGGTGGAATGGCATATGCATTATACTCGTTGATGATTGCTATAGCCACAACATTTGCTACCAAACCAATTCATTCGGATAATCCAATAGTAGTTAATATCTCTTCTGCGGTGCGGACCTTAGTTGTGGGTGTTATTGCTTTAGGAACTGGGATATTTGGAATAGTTGCGATCGGTTTACTGGCGTTAGCCGTGCAGCTGCTTTTTCAGCAGCTAACAAAACAAACAGAAAGCAAAGAGTGAAAGGCAATAGGCTCCATAGGCAATAGGCAATGGGGAAATCCCCATAACCTGACATCTTGCACCATTCTCAACAAGACCTGAAAAACCGGGTTTCTAAACGAAGAATTAAGCTTTTTTAGCGTCATCATTCTCAAGAAACCCGGTTTTTGATCTAGGTGCAAGATATGAGATAACGCTTCTTTGACTATTGCCTATTGCCTATTGCCTACCCGAAGGGCTTGGTGAAATAAAGGAGTACAGATAAGCATTCATAATTAAATTTCGATTTTGAGCTGCGATTAAGAAAAAGAACATATAAAGTAAAAGAATACACAAAGGAGTAAATTATGGGCAATTCAATTATTGAGTTACTCGACGAGCTACCATCAAACAATCTGACGGTGAAGACATTAAACGCTCTGGATTTTGTTGTACCTGGGGAGTGGGATAATGTCGTAGGTTGTGATAAAACTATTTCAGTTGTAACCGGAGTCTCGGATGCGGATACAGTTATGCGAATCCGCAATCGAATGGTTGAATTGTATAACGATAGGGATAACGGCTATCAAAGAGCCATGTGGTATTACAACCTTGTGGAAAATGCTGACGGAGCTTTAGGTGCGGCTGCAATGGCAAACAAAATTGGCGAAAAAATCGGTTTTCTTAAATTCTTAAACAAAATAACCCCTAAAGCAGATACCACTCAATCTATTGATTTATGTTTAAAAATTGTAGCCGAGTTAATCGCTTATTCTAAACTTAATGGCATTCAACTCAACCCTGGAAGGTTTGTGTCTGAATTACGGGAAAACTATACCGGAGCTTCTCTAATGCGGATGGCTGCTTTAGTTTGTATTGATGGCTTACTCCCTTTAGGTCCAGACTACCTACAAAAAGTCCAACATACCCTGAATTCTAAAGGAAAAACCGCTCTTGCAGCAAATCCTGCTTTTGGAGCCATTGCAGAATCGATTCCCAGCGATGACAAAATAGGCTTTATTGAGTCAACCTTCGGTGCAGTTTCTGGGTGGATGGATAATCTAGTTAGTTCTGCGGGTTTAACACCACAATCAGTTTTAAACCATATGCATGGATTTATCGAGTTTTCCGACGATAAATTAGATTTTGTCGCAGCTTTTCTCGATCAGGCTACCAATTACTTCGCGCATACTGGTACCCAAACCGTAGCTCGAAAATTAATTTTGCGTGCTGCTGAAGATATATAGCAACTTCCGTACCTCAAGCTTCATTACTCCCTTTCCAATACTGCTCGGATAAGGGAAAATTAGAAACTCGGTAACTCTTGCGAAACCGGGTTTCTGAGACTTCAACTATCATTAACCGAGCAGTATTGATTCACATCAGTGAACTGCAACAACGTTAGTAATTTCAGGACAATAGTCCTTAATTGCTTGTTCAATTCCTTGTGATAAGGTAAGAATTGAAGTAGGACAGTGGCTACAAGCTCCAAGTAATTTAACTTCTACCGTATCCGGTAACTTGATAGCTACTAATTCTACATCTCCATCATGGCTTTTCAAGCTTGGACGTACTCCATTAAGAGCTTGCTGAATACGTTGTTCTAGGGATGGTGTCGGTTGCTTGATTAGCTCATGATAAAGCAACACTCCATAAACTACCTCATCCTGAACAGCATTACGTAGAGCTGGCATGGACTCTTGTTTTACACTTCTAATTAGACGTACCAATGCTTCTTTGTGTAAATCTTCAATTGCCCTTTTTAGCCCTACTACGACACCTCTATAAGTTTCATCCCATTCAGAAATGATAGCTTCATATCGGCTAATTTCTTTGACTAATTCTTCAAGCGTTTCATGAGTCATATATAAATTTGCTGAAACACCTATTTGCTGAAGTCCATCTGACATCTAAATGTTTATCTATAAACTTACTTCATTTTGAAATCTTTTAAAAGAAAAGGCATTATAATTCCTGTTATTAAACTCGAAATAAAAACTGATAATAACAAGGGTATTTTGATAACTGCAAGTAACAAGAGAAGCAATGAGCCAATGCTGGTACCAATAGCAGTTTGTTGGGTAAAATACATAGGATCGCGTATCAATTTACCTTTGAAAAATAATTTTGCAGAAAACCATCCTAGTTGAAACATAATTTCTCCAAATTAATCGATAAATATCTTGAGAATAGCTAGTCCTACAATTACGACTGGAATGACACCAGCAGGAGCAAATAATCCACCTAGCATGGCAGAAAATCGATAACCAAATTCTTTACCTGCTAGCATTATTCCGCCAATAGCACCGCCAATCATAGAGACAATAATTGCGAACACAAGCAGCAGAAAACCTGTTACGAAATTAATGTCACCTACTAATAGACTTGTGATTGGGTTTGTCATCTTCTATATACCTTTTGCTAACTTTTCAAACACCCTCTAAAAAACATCATGTGATTTTTCTAAAATCTACTAATTGCAATAATATCAGAAACAGAGATAAATTAATAGAAAAAATATAATGTTAGGCAAGAACATTTTTGTTACTGTTAGTAAGTTGGCGAGAAAAATAATCTATAGCAATAGTACATCATTTATGAGAGACGAGAAACCCGGTATCTTAAAGATACCGGGTTTCTGAGGCAATGCAATTTTCAGGAATCATTTAAAAACTCTGCTGTATTGGGCTTGTAATTGCGCTGTCTTTGCTGTTCGCGTATACAGTATAGTATCAGCTACGCATAACTAAAAACTATTGATTTTAATGTACCAATTCTTACTTAGATAATGAATTTTTCTGTAAACTTAAAATTTTATTAACTTAGATTTTTTTTAATTTTAAGGTGATGATAATATAAAGATATATAGCAATCTTCTCTGACTTGTGAAATTAAGTTTTTTTGACCCGCAAAGGACACAGAGGGCACAGAGGAAAGAGACAGTAGAGATTTTCACAGAATGGGCGGATTGCTGTATCTTGATAATTGGTTACGGCTCTCTAACGGTTTTACACTGTATTTTGTTAGGCTCTACAACACTAATGTAAAAGTATAACCAATGACTAATGTACTATGGTTGCAGGGTGGTGCTTGTTCGGGAAACACCATGTCCTTTCTGAATGCTGAAGAACCGACAGTCTGTGATTTAATTGCTGATTTTGGTATTAGAGTTCTTTGGCACCCATCTTTAGGACTGGAATTGGGTGAAAATTTGCAAGCTCTTCTGCGGGATTGCATTGAAGGCAAAATTTCTTTAGATATTTTGGTATTTGAAGGTACGGTAGTTAACGCTCCGAAGGGGACTGGTAATTGGAATAGATTTGCCGATCGCCCAATGAAAGATTGGTTGCTGGATTTATCAAAAGTTGCCAAATTTGTTGTTGCGGTAGGGGATTGTGCAACATGGGGCGGGATTCCTGCTACTCCTCCGAATCCCAGCCAGTCAGAGGGATTGCAATTTCTTAAACGGCAAAAGGGTGGTTTTTTAGGTGCTGATTACCGTTCTCAAGCAGGGCTTCCTGTCATTAATATTCCTGGATGTCCGGCTCATCCTGACTGGATTAGTCAAATATTAGTAGCCATAGCAACAGGACATCTTAGCGACATTACACTTGACGAATTTCATCGTCCAGAAACTTTTTTCAAGAGTTTTACACAAACAGGTTGTACTCGCAACATTCACTTTGCTTACAAAGCATCAGTTGCTGAATTTGGTCAGCGGAAGGGATGTTTATTCTATGACTTAGGTTGTCGCGGTCCAATGACTCACTCGTCTTGCAATCGGATTTTATGGAACCGCGTTTCATCAAAACCTCGTGCTGGAATGCCTTGTATAGGCTGCACTGAACCTGAATTCCCCTTCTATGACCTCGAACCAGGAACTGTGTTTAAGACACAAACTCTCATGGGTGTTCCTAAGGATATACCGCCAGGAATGAAGAGAGAGGACTATGCCTTTCTTACTGTTGTGGCAAAAAATATGGTACCTGCTTGGGCAGAAGAAGACATTTTTACGGTTTAGTTCATGGCTAATAGTTAATTGCTAATAGTTAATTGCTAATTGTTCTTAACATAGCCATGAACTATTAGCAATTAGCCATTAGCAATTAGCAATTAACAATTTGTTATAGGAGAAGATAATGGGAATTCAAACATTAGATATATCACCCGTTGGGAGAGTCGAGGGCGATTTAGATGTCCGAGTAGAAATAGAAGATGGACTTGTTGTCAATGCTTGGACTCATGCTGAACTCTTCCGAGGGTTTGAAGTCATCCTGCGTGGTAAAGACCCGCAAGCAGGGTTAATTGCTACTCCTCGTATCTGTGGTATTTGCGGTGGTTCTCACCTAACTTGTGCATCTTGGGCGTTAGATACGGCATGGGGAACAGAAGTTCCACGCAATGCAATTTTGGCTAGAAATTTGGGTCAAATCGTCGAAACGATTCAAAGTATACCTCGTTACTTTTATGGTCTGTTTGCCATTGATTTGACCCATAACAAGTATCAGTTTAGTCCTTTTTATGAAGAGGCTTCCAGACGTTTTGCAGCTTTCACGGGCAAATCTTACGAACTCGGTGTCACCATCTCCAGCAAACCAGTCGAAATTTATGCTTTATTTGGGGGACAATGGCCACATTCGAGCTACATGGTACCTGGTGGCGTCATGTGTGCGCCGACCTTAACAGACATTACCCGTGCTTGGTCAATTCTAGAATATTTTCGTACCAACTGGTTAGAACCTGTATGGTTAGGTTGTTCTTTAGAACGTTACGAACAAATTCAGACCTATGAGGACTTGTTGATGTGGTTGGATGAAAAACCAAGCCACGCCAATTCTGATTTAGGTTTTTACTGGCGCATGGGTTTGGATATTGGTTTGCATAAGTATGGCGCTGGTGCTGGTAAGTATGTGACGTGGGGATACTTACCCCATCAAGATAAATACCAAAAACCAACAATTGCATCCCGTAACGCGGCTGTAATCATGAAGAGCGGAGTGTATGACAGTTTTACTGATACTCACACCTTGATGGATCATACTTTTGCTCGTGAAAATACCACACACTCTTGGTATGACGAAGGAACTGTAGATATTCATCCTTTTGACCGTACTACTCGACCTATTGAGGAGAATGAAAAAGACTTTGATAATGCTTATACTTGGGCGACTGCGGTACGCCATCAAGACTATGGACGAATGGAGGCGGGAGCACTTGCACGTCAATTAGTTGCAGGTGGGAAGCATGGAGAAGCTTGGCAGCACTATGATGGATTTATCCTGAACGTGTTTAAAGCAATGGGGGGTGCAAGCGTTCACGTGCGTCAATTAGCACGAGTTCACGAAATTGTCAAGTTGTACCGACAAGCAGAATTTTGCTTGCGTGAGTTCCGCTTGCAAGACCCTTGGTATATTAAACCTAAAGAAAAAGACGGAAGAGGTTGGGGTGCGACAGAAGCAGCACGGGGTTCTTTGTGTCACTGGATAGACATTGAAGGCGGTAAGATTAAGAATTACCAAGTTATTGCTCCTACAACTTGGAATGTAGGACCTCGTGATGCAGAAGGTGTACGCGGACCCATTGAACAAGCTCTGATTGGAACACCCATTGTTAACCCCAACGACCCTGTAGAGGTGGGTCATGTAGCGCGGTCATTTGATTCCTGTCTCGTTTGCACCGTTCACGCCCACGACGCAAAAACTGGGGAGGAACTAGCACGGTTCCGAACGGCTTAGAAGATGGCGGCTTTCATCCCGTAGAAAGAAAGTCGCCATACCTACACCCTCTAGCTAGAAACGTCTAAAAGCTTCACATACTCTGTTGCAATCCAACCCTCAGTATTACCTGATGGGCTGGATTTAATTTGAATCCAACGAAACCCGTCACTATTGACGCCTTGACCGAAAGCATAGACCTTTGTTCCGTTGGAAAGCGAACGGATAATCCGCGCACTTGTATCGGGTCTATCACGAACGTTCAGTCCACTCGTTGTATTAACGACTTCTACCGTTGCAAGACACAGTCGTTGGGAGGTCTCTTCAACGCTGACGTGGTCTTTGTAGACATACCAAGTGTTGTAGCCCGGACAACCAGCATTGTTAAACTGGTCATTAAAAGTTACTTTATAATGATACGTTCTGTCTTGCTCCGCATCTGCGACAGCCAAGGCGACAAAAGTTGTTCCAGGTTCTACAAAATACTTCTCACAGGTTCCCAGGCGATCGGCTTGAGTTGTACTTTGTTTGAAAAACGTCCCTTGGGGATAAGTCACTCTTACTAAGTATGGCATTGATGTGTCTCCTTAGTCTCATAGCATCATTTAAATAATAATGTGTTTCCGAAAATACTGTTCATAACCCAATTTGCCATTTAGTAAGTTCAGGCGATCGCATTTCAATATTGCAAGGGATAGACATCTGGTGAAATTAATTCTGCATTACCAGCAAGGCTTAGTAGGGGCGTTGGCGGAGCCCTCCCGTACCACTTCCCTTCGGGACGCTTACGCGAACGTGGAAGCAAGCTACGCGTAGCATCTCCGACAGGAAAAGGGTACGACTGTACCCTCCACTGAACGCGAGTGCGTCTGGTGACAGGAGAAGGCTCCGCCAAATTTATACAGTATCACTTTGCTTCGTCTTATAGGACTCCTATTTGATTTTTGAACAAAACTCGGTACACCTGAATCTTCTAGAACCCTATTGCCTATTGCCTTCTGCCTATTGCCTACCTACGCAAATCATTTCAAGAATCAAATCGGATTCCTATAGTTAGTTTCCAGTTCTGCGATTAATTCATCCAAATTATCTGGAAATATCCCCTGTACCACCATCTTGCTAAATACTTGATAACAATCGTTCTTCGCTCCCTCTTTGCGGGGAAATCCCAACCACAAAATCACAATCGCCTTTAACTCTGGAGTATCAAATGCTCGAAAAAATAGGCGATATCTTTCCGGTAAACCCATCTTCTTGACTCGTCCATAACGTTTTAATGCCCCTGTTAAAGCAAAGTGGCTGGCGAAAGGATCGGAGGGAATTTTGGTTTCAATCGCAACAGTAATCGCAGCAAATAACTTCACCGTTGCATGGGTTTTAAACTCGCTTTCCGGTAACTTTTTCTGTAAATCAGAAACACGCTCAAATAATTCTTGATACTGAGTGGAAAATAGTTTTGGGTGAAAATAAATCTCCCAACCATTACTGATAAACTTAGCCATCTTCCAGTAACTCGTCTTCTATTTCCACACCCGCAATTAATTTATGTGCAGTTTCGGACATCTCTGTTGTGTAAGGTTGCAGGTTATTATTTTTCAATGCTTCTGTCATGGCGAAGTCGAGAAACAGCTGCATCATCAGAGAATCTTCCTCATCTTCATCTTCAACCGACTCGGGAATAATTTTGACGATCGCAGTATCGGGCGACAACACTTCTATCCAACCCGAAGCATTTGCAAACTGGGGATGTTCGCGGTAAAACTCTGCAGGTAGTCGAAATCCACCACTGTTACCAATTTTGGTGCTGCGAATTTTGTAGGAGTTACTCATGGTGTATGTACGTGATGTACTGACATAATAGCGATTTTTGGAGAAATTTTGGGGGTTAGCAGTAGTTGTAAGAATTGGACAGAAATAATTAGAAATTAGATTTTAAGCTGGAAAAGAGTTCTATGTCGAATTTTGTCTAATTAATTTTGTATAACTACTTACATCTTCTCCATGCTCACTATTATCGGGTGCGGCAATCTAAATCGCAGTGACGATGCAGTCGGTGTTATAATTGCTCAACGCTTACAGCAATATCTTGCTCAACATCCCCATCCCAATGTCTGTGTTTACGACTGCGGAACTGCGGGAATGGAAGTGATGTTTCAAGCAAGAGGTAGTACAAAACTAATTATTATTGATGCTAGTTCATCGGGTTCTGAACCAGGTGCAGTTTTTAAAGTACCGGGAAAAGAATTGGAAGCTTTACCAGAATCTAGCTATAACTTACACGATTTTCGCTGGGATCATGCTTTAGTTGCTGGTAGAAAAATTTTTAAAGAAGATTTTCCTGAGGACGTAACAGTTTATTTGATTGAAGCAGAAAATTTGGGTTTCGGATTGGAATTAAGTCATCCTGTCCGATATTCTGCTGACTGTGTTTTTGAACAATTGCTTCAGATAATTCATGAAACTCCGAAGCGAAAGGAGGTTAAATACTAGCTGCTGACACTCTATAAAGACGCAATTCCATCTTTCAAGGAATTGATGTGGGAGAGTTCGTAAGTGTTGAAAAGTACAAACCAATATTCTACCCAAGCTTCTCCATGTCAGAGTTTCTATTGCTGGATTTAGAGAAATTACAGGTAACCATGAAGCTCCTGGAAACATATCCTCTAATTTTTCTAACTCTCTTCTTGCTTGTTGAACTGCTAAAGATAGAGGGAGTTTTTGCACGACAAAACTATTCAGAAAGGATTCTAAAAAATTTTGTGCTACAAGATTTGGTACTGCTTCACGCATGACGATCGCCGTATAAATATTCAATTTTTCCAACGCTGATGCAAATCCAAGTCCGTCACAGGAATTAAAAATGGCGACTTTTAAACCATTGGCGATCGCCACTCTAAATACTGTCTTCAATTGGTCAATCGTCACGTTGTTAAAAGATTGGTTTTCATTTATATACATTTTCCCTGTTTCCCCTTCTGTTTGACTGTGACCTGCAAAAAAGAGGATGTCCCAACCTGCGGGATGAACGAGATATGCTTTTAATTTTTGGTAAGTGGGGTTCACGAGAAAAACAACCTCTGACTCTTGTAAATTTTTGAGCAATTTTGTTTCTCTCTCAACGTCGAGCCCTTTGATATTTCCTAAAATAACTAGGATTCTTACTTTAGGGGTGTCATACTGCAAGGGATAGGATAGTTGAGGTTCCAGAAACCCGGTTTCTTCAAGAAACCGGGTTTCTAATTTTTGCTGCTCCGATTCAGAAAAAGAAGGATTTGCATACCCTATTTCACACTGAATTCGTTGTGTTTGTCTAGGTTCTAGTTGGTTGATAGAAAAAACGTTTTGATTACCATAAAATCTTTTATTTATACTGTGTTTCATGGTAAACAAATCATTTTTTCCTTGATTGCTCAAAAAATGCTCATTAGGTTGATAGAAAAATATTTCAGCACAAGGATAATCATTAAAAAAATCCCAAAGGTGCCAAGGTAATCGTCGTACGGATTGATTTTCAGTTTCAAGAATGACCCGAATTTTATCTTCTGCATTCAGTCGCGATCGCAATTGAAAAACACTATTGACAAACTCCTTTGCACTCAACCAGCTATTCATACTTTCTTGCAACTGTTGACATAACTTATCAAAGCTGACAGAGGAGACATTGGTTAGACTACTCTCAACAATTTCTAGCTCATCATCTTCTAAGTATAAAGAAGAACGCAAATGTTGGCGATCGCACAAATGTTTGTACATCAATTGCCACTGTCTACAGAGTTCTGTTAGCATTGGTGTTGGCGGTAAGCTTCCAGTCAATGTCTCCAAAGAGACATAACCTTCTGTCCGTAACTGAACTGTAACTTGCGGAAACCCGTTTTCCAAGCTACCATCTGACAAATTAATGACTATTGACTTGTTCATAAGGGTTGTAACACAAATATTGTTATAAACGGATTGACATCCTTAATTAAGATGGTTGCAAAAATGAGATATCTTTGCCAATGATAAAAGGTATGTGAAAAGTAACAAAAAGTGAGTTTTTATATAATAATGTAGTTAAAATTTTTCAGGTAACTGTAGCTAAATGACCGTTGAAGAAGCCCTTGCTCTTTTAGAGATTATCCTTTGTCCCGAACGTATAAATGATATCCAAGTAGAAGTTTTACGCCTGTGTTGGGAGGGGCGGAGTTATGAAGAAATCGCCCAGAATGTCAACACCCCTGCCTAAAGGCGCTATCCATTACCCGGATCTTTCTCAACATTTACGAGAGTAATCACTCACGTTTTTTCTAACCCTGATTCGTTCGTTGTTCATTCTCAATAAAAATGGAATTTTTGCGAGAAGAATAAGTGCCATTTTGTCAAGTCTGTTGATAATCCCAGTGTCCAGAATGGATTGTAGGTAAGGGTTTTAAGATTGTAAAGAAAGATGTGACTAATGCATAGCCTAAAGGCGAGGGGCTTCGAGCCTCCCTTTAGGATTAGTTGACCCGACTAAGTACCTTGCGGTGCGATTCGTTCACTCAAAATCAATATTTATACGTAGGGATGAGTGGCAAAGGAATAAAAGAACCGAGTAATCGGAACAGAACCTTTGACAACTAAATGACCATGAAGGTGATTAACTTACAGTTAAAAGTCCTTCTCCACAGGTGCAGTGGTTAAAGCATCACCCCCAGGTTTGCGACTAGCCATCAACGCCTGAAGCGGGGTGAAAAGGAGGTAAAGCTAGCAGCCTAAGCTGGTTCCCTTCGAGCAAGAACCTATGAGTAGCGAAAGCAAAAATGCATTTGAACCATCGTGAACTTAAACCAGCGAAATAAGGCTAAATACGCTGGAGCCAAAATGGCACAGGATAAGGGACTGGCAAATCGCGAGTTGACCAGTATGCACTTCCAACAAAACCCGGTGGAAAGCTATTCTAAAGGTTCAATCAATGGTCATTTGGAACGAAGTAACCTACTGCTAGCCCTTGGGTGGTCGATACCAAGTAGGTGCTAACCGTATGCAGCAGGTAGGAAAGATTGAGTTAGAAGCGAACGCCTTGGGTAACTCCAAGGATATGCTGACGAACTCACGGTGATTTGGAATGTAGAGTCATAGTAGCAATAATAAATATGATCTTCAAATGTGGAGTGTCATATGACTAATCGCTTAGAAGTTGAGTCAGCTATTAAGCAACTGCCAGAGGGTGAAATCCGCGCTCTGGCAAAATGGCTTCAGGACTATCTTGATGAAATATGGGATAGGCAAATTGAAGCAGATTTAGCAGCAGGGAAATTAGATCATCTGATTGCTAGAGCGGAGGCAGATATAGCAAACAAAAATGTGAGAGATCTGGATGAAGTCCTTGACGACGGCTGATTTCTGGAAGGCATATGCCGAGTTGCCGCCTGATATGAAAGACTTTAGTATTGACGACTAAAATTCTTTATGCTTCAATTAAACTATGCAGCCGAATATCAAAAGCTTGGGTGTTCGTCTCATGGGTACTACCTTCTTATCTCAGGTCAATGCATATCCAGTTTGCTGGTTTAGCATTTATCTGATTTGGAAGTAAACCTTTCAGCTAACTGCTAGTTCAGCATATTGGATATGCACTGGTTTGAGGTTTGAAGGTAGTACGCTTGAGACGTTTATCGTTAAGCAGGTGAAGAACCTTTTGCTCATTTGAGAGAGGTTTTTTGTCGGGTTGATATTCCTTTGCTACTTAACCCGTAGAAAAGGAAACATCGATGAATCCTAAACAAAAACAAAGCAAGAAGAGCCAACTACTCCAAGAGTATGGATCTTGCTGTTGGTGGTGTAGTCGTCATTTGCCATCAAATCAGTTAACTCTTGACCACCTAAAACCTAAAAGTCGAGGCGGTTCCAACTCTTTGGAAAACTTACGGCTTGCTTGTTTTCCCTGCAATAACTCTCGTGGGAACAGCCTGTATCCGCCTAAAAAAGGAGGGATAGCTTTTCCCTTCCATCAAGTTTCTAACTAATACATTGAGGAAAAAATGCACAAACTTTTGGTTTTCAATGATGAAAAGTTACTTCGTCGTGCGCTAACTCATCGTTCTTATGTCAACGAAAATCCTGAAGAATCAGGACATAACGAGCGATTGGAATTTCTTGGTGACGCAATTCTCAACTTTATTAGTGGAGAGTATTTATATCAACGTCATCCTGACATGGGAGAGGATGAGATGACAAGACGACGGGCAGCACTCGTGGATGAAAAGCAGCTTGCTCGCTTTGCAACTGAAGTTGGACTAGATTTCAGAATTCGCTTGGGGCAAGGTGCAATTAGAGAAGGTGGTTATCAAAACCCAAATCTTCTTAGCAGTACCTTTGAAGCTCTTGTAGGAGCCTACTATTTAGACCACAACCGCGATATCGAAGCACTTCGCCCTTTGATAGAAAAACTGTTTGACTCTGTACCTCAAGGAGTCATCGTAGTTCGCTCAGATGTGGATTCAAAAAATAAGTTCCAAGAATTTGCTCAGGCTAATGGTGCAACAACCCCTCTAAAGTACGTAACAGAGAAGGTTGGTGGAACTGATCATGCTCCAGAGTTCATCTCTAAGGTTTATATCGGGGATAAACTCTATGGCGAAGGTAGAGGTCGCAGCAAGAAAGATGCGGAAAAGGCTGCTGCTACTGATGCTTTAATAAAATTGAGAAAACGCGGATTGCTCTAAGGTAGGTGTTGCAACGGTCTAACAACCCATTTGCCAGATGCAGTCTACCGGGTGTTAGAACGGCGTGACCGGATTAAGTATTTAATTGTTGAAACGACAGGAGTTGCCTCTCCTCTGCCGATTGCCCATCCTGTGAGCTTTTTAGCTTGCTTGTCACCCCGTCAGGTGTAGGGGATACCCCAGACCCCACACCCTTGTTTACATTTCATAAGATATAGAGTTGCGTTCAGCTGAAAAACTGATAATATAGTAGAACGCAAACCGTTAAGCTCTTTCTCGATATACAGCTAGCTCATCGACTCTCATTTCAAAGGGCATTCCTCGACCTTTAGGGGGACAAACGCGGATTTTAGCGCTGGTAACAACTTGATGTAACCTTTCCGCCATAGGTACTAATTGTTGTAAAATGCGCCAGTTAGTCACTTGGTCAGGACATTCAATCACTAAGGTCATTGCTGCGTTAAGGGTGGTAACGTACCATCTGCAGTTAGAAAGTAAATCTTGAAGATTGCGATCGCACCCAGTATAAAAATATTGGCTAATAGAGTACTCTAGTTGTTGCCTGAGAATAATATCAGCTGAAGTTGGTTGAATAGGGTGTAGATCGTCGTCATGAAAAAAGTTCTTCCTCGTCATTGTTCTATCACTCGCTTATCCTAATCTATATACCAATTACCAATGCATAAAGAATGTCTTTAGGTGTTCCTAGGAAATCCCTAGTTTCATCATCATAGAAAGCGCCAATCCCACTACAGTGGACGTTCCAATAATTGCTAAACAGATAAACCCTTTGTCCCAAAAAGCCAGCAATTTGCATTGCTGTTTGATAATTGCTGTAGTCTGAGACAAGAAACAAAACCACAGCACTATCTTTCACAAGGGCTTGATTGACGCATAAGTACTTAACCCGGTCACTAAAATCACCAGCTTTTATCAATTGCTTGCGGTGATATATACCTGGTAAGATTCCCTCAACGCGATTTATGACAGAGTAAATTTCTATCTCCTCGAAATGTTCTGTAGGTATCGGCTTTTCAGCTGCTTGTAAAATATTGCAGAAAACTTCTGTAGAAATAGATTGCTTGTGAAAACGCCTGATTGAGCGCCTGTTCCAGACAGTTTGAAAAAATTGTTCCTTGTCAAAGCAAAACTGTGGATATTCCAGAAGCTTCTGAGAACTTGGCTGCAAAGCTGTTTCTTGATAGCCATCTTCAATGAACTTGTTGGCTTCAAAATAATCAGTTCCACAGACAAAAGGAACGTTCAGTCTCAGTCGTCTGACTGGTTTTTCTTGGAACTCACCAGAAATGGCACACGCCGTGATAAACTCTTTATTCTCAAATCCTAAGTCTGCATTGAGGGCGAGTTTATCAAAATCAAAAATTAATTGGATATTTTTGTCATGGAAGTATGCCGATGCAGCAACAGCACCTAAATGATGCCCGCTATCCAGAAAGCAATACCTCACACTCCTTTCTTTATATTTCCAACTAGACCTATAATAAACGCAACTGATAAAAAAAATGAATCCTATGATACGATTATAAGGAAAAATATAGCTTTCTAACCCATCATCTATTAATTCATAGATGAGAGTGAGAGAATTATTTGCAACTTCTAGATGGTATATGCCATCTATTATGCCCTCTATTCCACGAATCTGCACGTAAAGTTCTGTAGGATAGAGACCACCTGCTGAGGGATTGACTCTCAGATAGTAAGGTTCATCTTGATAAAATTTTTCAAAAGTAATGGCGCTAGTCAGCCAAATAAAAGAATGAATGGGATTATTGACATCCAGTTTCAATCTCCGATAAAATTTAGGATAAAATTTAAACGGTGATGGTTGCGTAGATGCATCTACATAGTTTGGATCGAGCATCACTGAGACGTAAGAGTGCTTCGTGGCGTCGTGATACCTCTTACCTATGTTAGCTTTTGCTAGCATTTTTCAATATTTTAAGAACTGCTACATTACTGGCGAAATTTATAGCTTTGAAGTCATCCAAATTCTTCAAGTCAAGATTGGGATGGTACTTCAAAAGCAATTTCACCACTTCTGCCTTTCCTGCTGATGCAGCATACATTAGAACAGTCGCACCATTGTCATTTTGGTTGTCTATATTAATATTCGACGATAGCAAGAGATGAATTAAGTTATGGTAGTCACCAAAACAAGCAAACCATAAAGCATTGTTACCATCGTTATTAAGAGCGTTAATATTCGCACCAGCATCAATCAAATCCTTCACAACCGACTCAATACCTTCTCGTGTCGCTTTCATCAAAGCTGTATCACCATTTTCACCCCTAGCATTTAAATCCAGGGGGTTAAAGCCCTTGGCGTTCAGCCATTTTATTGTTGTTATATTCATATTTCTTTTTTCCCTATTTCCTATACCCCAACCCCTACCCCTTAATTTCTTCATAAAAAAACCCGGCTTCTTCAGAAACCGGGTTTCCGTCAGCTAGAGCGCCAATACAGAAATCCTAAAAACCCGGTTTCTTCGAGTTAGTTCCACGAAAAATCGTTCTTTACGACGAGAGAAACCGGGTTTTTTAGCCCCACGAGTCAATACTGTACCAATGCTCTAATCATGCTACCCAAGTAGAAAAGCTAAATTTCGCGTTTCTACGTGTTAAGCAACAGATACAGCTTTCTGTTCGTCCGAGAATAACTCTCGTGCTGTTTTGTCAGGTTTTGGTGCGCCATAGAAACCGATTTCGGCTTCAATCGCATCAACAAAATTCCACGCATCCATAGATTCTTTAGAATCAGGACCGCGAGAAGTATCAAGTGAAAGAGCGTTCGAGATAGCTTTTTGTAGTTCTTTTTGCAGGAATGTGACTTTTGGCTTTTCGACGAAATCACCCTTAGTGATAATATCAGTCACAGAAATAATGCCTAATAATTCACCTTGGATAACGGGCGCACGCCAGATACCCGTACTCTCGAAAAGCCTCGCTACATATTCCACATCTAAGTTTGGATTGATGACAATACAAGGCTTAGACATGATTTCGTAGATTCGCATTTGCTTGGGATCTTTCCCGTAAGCAACCACTTTAGCAGCAATGTCAGTTTCGGTAACAATACCGTAAGCATCGTCTGATGTGCGCGGTTCTACAATAAGCGATCGCACTTCCCTCAGCCTCATTAGTCTAACCGCGTCTGCTACAGTCGCCGAACCGCGTATTGTAGCTACGTTGAGAGTCATAATGTCTTTGGCTTTCATAATTCCTGCTCCTTTCCCTGTGTATAAGCAAGGGAATTTACACTAAACTGCTGCAATTCATACCAAATTGCATTCGTGTCGCGTCTATCAAAGAAGAAAATTGAGAGAATTAATTCGCCACTTCAAAAAGCAATTACCAAATCAAAGAACCCTTCTTTGGAAATCTCAAACCTATATTATTCCTCTTAGAAATAAACTGGTTTTTAGGAGAAGATTTACGCATCGTTTCATCATGTCTACTCTTGAAAGTTTTTAAGAATCTCCCAAATTATGAGTTTATCCAGTATGTAGATTCTTGTATTGAATGTAAGTTTGTCCTCGCCTTTTGCTGCAATCTCTTTTGACTAGCAACAATTTAGCTTAATTACATACTATCACTATTCATCTTAGAAAATATGAAAATTTCATTGAGTTTATAGTTTCTCTTTTCTCTAAGAATTGTAAAGTCTTCTCAAGGTAAAATTAAGTTTTAAAAACGAACAATATGGGTTTCTAAAAGTTGGCGATTGATATTTGGACGGTTTAATAGCCTTGCGATCGCTTCAGCCTCACCATCAATCGCCAAAACCCGCCAACCTTGACGCAACAGTTCCACCGTATCCCGTCCGTCACCGCAGCCTAAATCAACCGCAAAGCGCGATGGTGCTAGTGATGTTTCTTCCAGGTTGCGACTTTCAGTGTCAAACCGTGCTTAAGCAGCGAGTAAAGTATCTCGTGGCGAACGACCTACAACAGTATCATAGTAATCAGACCATTTTCGCTCAAAAACTTGATCTTGAGATTGATTATTACTGATTTTCCGTTTACCATGCGCGAAGAAACCGGGTTTTTAGGATTTCGTATCGGCGGGCGTCAATCCCGCACCACAAGAAAGTTTGGGATATTTTTGTATTTTGAAGTCCCTAATAAGAATCAATTGAAAAATTGCGATGCTACTTGGTAATCTATTGTTTATACGTGAATATACATAAAATAAAAATTATAACTTTAGTAGATTTACTGAAGACGATTTTAATTCTAAAAGGGTAGTATTGACTCGTTTGAATAAGAACAGGAAAAAGCAAATCCACGGATGTAAAGTTAGCGATTAGCGCTCTGCGATCGCAATTTTACAGACAAGGAATGAAGTATAAAGGGTGGATACAAAGATTGAATGTTTTGTACCCTTCACACTTTATACTTCTTTCTTCAGAGGCTTCTTCAGTTTGGATTTTGGATGTGAGATAAAAAATGAGACAAAGGCGTGAGGAAAAAGGTACTACAGTTTACCTTTTTCCTTCTTTCTTTTTAGACTAAGTAAGGTTCTTGATGAGTCTTAATCGTACAATTAGAACGTGGGTAAGTTACGCAAAGTAGTGCAAACCCTTGTGCCATTTGCTCATCATCTAAAAAGGTTTGTTCAGACTGGTCAATGTCACCTTCAACAACTTTACCTACACAGCTAGAGCAAGCACCAGCATGACAGGAGAAGGGTAAATCAATTCCTTGTTCTCCAGCTGCATCTAGGATAGTTGTTTCCTCGTCCACTTCAATTGTGGTATCGAGATTTTCTTTCTTGTTGATCAATCTAACTTGATAGCTAGCCATTTTTCTATTCCTCTCACACGCTGGTTGTCATGGTTTTATGGCTTCAAGGGCGTTGCGGGGGTGTGGGGTGTGGGGT
>JAWQFQ010000076.1:0-37427 GCA_035967975.1 Scytonema sp. PMC 1070.18 | reverse complement strand
CCCATCCCACAGAACTGTTTGCTTGAGATGTGCGATCGCATTCTCCGTTTTCGCCCACAGAAAAATACTGTCAAGAGAACAGAGAGTGGCTTATTTGCGACGAATAATTTCCGATGCCGTTTGACGCGATTTGATGGAGTAGCGATCGCCAAACTCAAGCGAGAGAAATTGAATCCACTTTTACATCTCCAAGTTTTAGGGGTGTTGCTCGCTACTCCCTTTTTCTGGATATTTCTAGCTATGACGGTACTGGGTTATTATGCTGCAACAAGTATCGAAGCGTATCTCGAGCGAAGTGTTGAGCCAACCAAAATCGGTGCTACATACAAAAGTTGTATCTCCATCGCCTCAAATATTTCAGGAAAGTCCCACTAGCCCCTCTTGCTCCAGAGAATGTCGTTTAAGAGCGCCCCACGGGCAGCAATTGCAACCCGTTATGAATGAAACATCAATTTACCCTACACCCCATGTTGTTAGGGCGAACAACCGTTTGCTCCTACACCCCACACCCTTTGAGGTAATGGCTGCAAAAATCTCTCTCTGGTTAGTTTCTTGGAGAAACCGGATTTCTGACTCCTCAGTTATTGTTAACCGACAAGTACTGGGACCGCTTTAGGATAATCCAGACTCGCCAAGATTCTTCTTGTGATTTCCATTATTGGACTGATGGAATGAATCAGACTGATTTAAATGAGCTTCCATTTGCTGAATTTTATTTTCAATCTCTTTTAGTTCAACATCTAGTAATTTAGTGAGGGTTCCAATTTTTGAGTTAATGTGCAAAATTTCATCTTTATTTGTTGTAGTGGTGATGGAAGAATTCACACTTGCTTGACATTGCTCATTGAAAATACTCTCATTATCAAAAGGTACGACTATCATCTTAATATTTAACGCTAGTGAGGGAAATAAATCAACAACAAATTTAGGAACCCGCACTTTTAAGAACATGACAATGGCAAACATATTTCCCGAAGGTAATACTCCTCCAAAGCCAATGACAGATTTAATACGAAATGGAATAACAAATGAGTTTTGTGATGGAATGAAAGGACTATCCAAGGCATCGGATACGTAAAAGACATTATATATCCTCTGCTCCAAATCATATAATAAATGAGGGTCCGGTTGCGTTATAATATTACTTGGATTTAATCCAAACTGGTGGATAAGTTGATAAATCATAGGGATGCGAGAAATCACCTTTTCACTAGATAGGGGAATCACCTGATGTCCCTTAGATTGATGTCGCGAGTTCCATTCTGGTAATTTTCCAGCAGTCGCCAGTAATGTTAAGCACTTAAGACTATCAGACACTACATCATTACCTAAGACTTGTCGAGCATATTCTTGCAATTCTGGTGTTAATTTTCCATAAGAATGAGTTTTAAAGAAACGTACAAGTACGCAAGATTTTTCACCTGATAGCTTGTCAATAAAATTTTCATAAAAATACTGAATAATCCGATTACTAACATCTTCCATACTGTTAGCACTATTACACAAATGACGTAAGGCTAAACCGCACTCACACATATTTACTAAAGACATTTTTGTTAAATCGTACACTTTTCCAAACCTTTTGCGTTCTCTTAATATTTCTTTAGCTTTATTAAAAAAAGAAAATCTGTATAACAGATAACAATCATTTTTTTGTCATCGGCTCTAAAAATTACGTAAAATAAACCTCAATACTTGTCGGTTAAGGGGAAATTAGAAACCTGGTATCTTGGAGATACCGGGTTTGGTGGTACCTCCAAGAATTATTAACCGAGCAGTATTGAAATAAACCTTATCAAATTATCTATCCATCTCCATACTTACATTTTCCGGATGATTTAAATTATAGAAAAAAATTCACTAAAAATATAAAAAATTGAGTCCTAAAAACGGCTTAATTTGTATCAATTACTATACTGTTTTTAGTAACAAATAGTTAATATTTATTTGTCAACGATAGTTGAGGTGCCAACAACCTGGTATCTAGAAGATACCGGGTTTCTGTAGCCTCTTTCTTTTTACAACTCAACTAGGAATGCTGTATGTAGCACAGTTGTTATCTATTTTCATAAAAGATAAAGTTATACTAAGAAAATTGCCAGTCAAATATTGAAATTTATAAGGATTTCAGAGGGTTGAATAATGCAAAAACATTTTCCTTTTTGGGTGCGTAAATGGTTGCGTCATGTATTGACACGAATTGTGAAGGTTGGGATGGTGGTAACTGCTTGTCTAACAATGAGCATTATGGGAGCAAGTGAAAGTCACGCCCTAAATCATACTTCTCAAGTCGTTGCTCAAGTTATGAATGCTAACAATGACATCAGCCAGTTCGGAACAAATTCTTCACCAGAACTGGATATTACCGTGTATCGCAGTCCATATTGTGGATGTTGCGGGGGGTGGGTTGAACATTTGAGAGCACAAGGGTTTCAAACTACAGAGATCAAAACAGAGCATATGGAGGCTATAAAACAGAAGTATAGAATACCACAAGATATGGCATCGTGTCACACAGCTGTTATTAATGGATACGTTATTGAAGGACATGTCCCTAGTAAGGACATCAAGCAACTTATCAGTAAAAAACTCAGTGTTGTTGGTATAACTGTTCCTGGTATGCCCATAGGTAGTCCTGGAATGGAGGTTGGTAACAAAAAGGAACCATTTAATGTAGTCTCTTTTGATAAAAAAGGCAACTTGAAAGTATTGAGCCAATACTCTTCATAACTTCTCACTTTTCCCTAGATGATTTAACCTGATAGAGGTGTGTTCATCTAGGCAAAAATTATGAGTTCACCGCCACAGTTGCTAAGCGATCCGTTTCTACAGCTACCCACAGAAACTACAGTGCGAGTTGTTTGGTTTACCGAGTTTGCTGGTTACGGACATATTGTCACCTATGGAAAGAATCTAGCTCAAACCGCTATTGCTACCACGACTAAACTCAGTCGTACAAGGGAAGACCAAAACTCCCGTGTAGGAACCCAAACTGAAGACGGACAAGTGTATCAAAATCCCACCCAACGCGATATATGGCGACATGAGGCGCAGATTACTGGCTTAACTCCTCATGAACGAATTTCTTATCGAGTTACGAGTGTACGAGAAGATAATGAAACTGTCAGTAGTAATGTATTTACCCTTACACCTACACCCCGTCCGGGTACACCATTAAAAATTCTCTTAACCTCTGACCATCAAATCAAGCCAATGGTAGCAGCCAATTTGCAAAAGGTGGTGGAGACAGTTGGGCGAGTTGATGCTGTTTGGTTTGCTGGTGATTTGGCAAATATTCCCGATCGCGCCTCGGAATGGTTTGATGATAATCGTGGTAATGCCTTCTTTCGGTGTTTGCAAGGTCGTGCTAAATATGAAATGCACAACAACGGGGTTAAGACAACCTACACTGGTGGAGAAATTATTCAACACACGCCAATGTTTACCTGCATTGGTAACCATGAAATTATGGGGCGCTTTTCTCGTGAGAGTATAAACATAGAATTTGATGCAACGATTCCTCGTGAAGCTGCACTTCAGTTGTATGGAAGTGAAGCCCTAAAAGATAATTCCTTCAATACCATTACCTACGAAGAGATTTTTACGCTACCGCAAAGTCAAGAAGGTGGAAAAACTTACTACGCCGTCAGCTTTGGAGATGTGCGGTTGGTGGTGCTGTATGCAACGAATATGTGGCGCACTCCTAATTTGGATGCAGGGGCTAAGGGAAAATATAGAGAACGAGAACAAGATGTGAATACCCCAGAGAATTGGGGTTACGGACAGCATATTTATGAGCCAATTGCTAAAGGCAGCAAGCAGTACAATTGGTTAGTGCAAGAACTCAATAGCCCGGAATTTAAGCAAGCAAAATACAAAGTGGTGATGTTACACCATCCACCCCATACTTTAGGTGATAATATCGTTCCGGCATATACTGACCCAGTACAGGTGATTGAACGCGATGCAGGTGGAAATATTACGGCTGTACGTTATGAGTATCCCAAGGATACAGATTATCTTATCCGTGATATTATGCCCTTACTGGAAGCAGCTGGGGTGCAGTTAGTCTTCTTCGGACATTCCCATTTATGGAACCGTTTCGTAAGTCCCAGTGGAATACATTTTCTTGAAACATCCAATGTAGGCAACTCTTACGGTGCGGCTTGGGGTACACGCAAGCGAGAAGTGCCAGTGGGATATAAAGAGCATTATACCGAACTTGGTGACCCTAATGGTTTAGAACCTGTGGTGCCAACAATTGCCCCACTATTGGGTGAAGACGGTCAACCAATGCCGTATATTGCAAGTAATGACATCACAGTTTTCAGCATCTTTGATACGGGTACGGGTGCGATCGCAAGCTACCGTTTTGATACCCGCAAGCCAGATTCAGAAGCGATCAAGTTTGATGAGTTTATGTTAAGGGTGTAGGCAAGATTTTGTGGGGTGGGCGTCCTTGCTCGCCCAGTCAGTAGGACGGGCTAGAAGCCCATCCCACAAGATTAGATTTAACCAAGGGACAATTAGCTGCTGTTCTGGGAACAATACCAGAAACACTATCACGAGTATTTTATAAATTAAGTCAAGAAGGGCTTATTGTTATTGAAGGTTCTCATATTCAATTATTAGATAAAGAGGGGTTAAGAATTTTAAAGGAAGGCAAAAGTTAGCAACAAATCTAATTTGCAAAAATTGAGCGTCCCCAGAAACCCGGTATCTCCAAGATACCGGGTTTCTTCCCCCCCTAAGCTATTGAAAACTATCGCAGTATTGATATATCATCCATTGCTTAATATCTTCCTGATTTTTGTAAAAAGATGATGAATTACTAATAGTCTCAACTGGAATTCATATATGAAATTTTCAATTCATCGAGAACAACCAAAAGCAAATCCAGAAAAAAATCAGCAAATCAAACAGTGGGTTTATCAATTGTTAGGGCTAGAGGAAGATATTACAATTTCTTTAAGCCAATTACAATGTAAAGAACCTGGATGTCCACCAGTGGAAACTGTGATTACTGTTATGACGAGTCCAGTTCAAAAGTACACCATTCATAAACCCTTATCTGATATAGAACATTCAGATATCTTAGAAATCACGGAGTAAGAGGATGTTTTAAAAGTCTTTTTGTTAGTAGCATGCACACTTCACATCCCCCTAAATCCCCCTTAAAAAGGGGGAGTTTCAAAGATTTTCCCCCCTTTTTAAGGGGGTTGGGTCTAAACGTGTAAAAATCTGCCAGCCTCCGGAAAAATCCCCCCTAAAATTAACTAGTTTTGCACCCAAAATCTTGGGTTAGGGGGGATAATTCCTTTCAACATCGTTGGCGCTAAACCCATTACGTGTAATGAGGCTGGCAGATTTTTCCGGTTTTAATGAAACGGGCTAGGGGGGATCAACTAGTGCTTGAAATTACAGCCAATCACTTTTCAAACATCCTCTAAGGTTTTACGAACAACGTATGTAGCAACTCTAAATTATGCATATGGGCAAGAAACCCGGTATCTTGGACAATACCTTCGCCATTTTTGGAGGGTTTAGTGGTGATGCACAAGCTATGAAATCCCGTAACCTTGTGGCAAGAGCAAACACCATGAGCGTTTTAAAATCATTTAGGAAAAACCAAACTGGGTTTTTATTGAATCGCTTGCACAGTGGGATGTCTACATAGATGGCATCAGCGAAGTGCGATCGCTTTGCTCTCAACCAATTGCCTAGACTGGCTTTCTTTTTGCCGATTCGGCAAAAATGGCAAAATAACTCTAGGCTTCTATTTTGGCAATGGTATTGTTGGAGATACCGGGTTTCTGAAGTTCCGGAATTCGTTTCTGAAGTTTCGGAATTCTCTCAAATTAAATAGTATACTAGGTCAAACAGGGTTCTAGTGGGGGTCAGCCACTGGAAGTAACGGGGAAAGTTCGGTGCGAATCCGGCGCTGTCCCGCAACTGTCATCAAGGATTGCCTTGTCAGTCAGAACACCCGCCCGAAGTTCCGAAAATTTGGCTTTAGTCTACGAGGTATTAGGTGAAAGCGCAACATATTTTGTTTATTTGCACGACTTGCTCAAGTGTGTGGAAAGAAGGAAAGCGTGTCGGTGAAAGTGGTGGGGAGAAGCTATTCAAGCGCCTGCAACAACAACACCAAGATTGGGAATTGCATGAAGAGTTTGCAGTTCAGCCTGTAGAATGCATGAGTGCTTGTAGTCGTTCTTGTGCTATTTCTTTTGCATCTGTTGGTAAGCAGACCTATCTCTTTGGGGATTTGTCACCTGATATGTCCGCTTCAGAAATTGCTGGAGTTTTAGATTGTGCAAATAAATATTACAGTCATCCTCAAGGTTTGCTCCCTTGGGCGGAAAGACCTGAACCTCTTAAAAAAGGAATCTTGGCAAAAATTCCTCCTGTAATTGTTGTATGAT
Organism: Scytonema sp. PMC 1070.18; assembly: GCA_035967975.1. Classification (GTDB taxonomy): domain Bacteria; phylum Cyanobacteriota; class Cyanobacteriia; order Cyanobacteriales; family Nostocaceae; genus Scytonema. The sequence goes on along the minus strand of JAWQFQ010000076.1, from coordinate 31,002 downwards.
TAATGGGTTATCGGTTCTAACGAGAATCAGCCATTAGAGGAGACGGGGAAAGTTTGGTGCAAGTCCAACGCTGTCCCGCAGCTGTGATGAAACAAAGTTTACGTTTCTAAGTCAGAATGCCCGCCGATAACAGAAATCAGAAAAAATACGCATCTGCGAGGTACAGGTGAGCGCTAAAATTCCAGCTACTGTTATTACCGGATTTCTCGGTTCTGGTAAAACGACTATCATTCGCCATCTACTACAAAATAATCAAGGACGACGCATTGCAGTTATTGTCAATGAGTTTGGGGAGATAGGGATTGATGGTGAACTGTTGCGATCGTGTCGGGTATGTGATGAGGAAGAAGACCCGAATAGTAACATCTTGGAACTGACGAACGGTTGTTTGTGTTGTACCGTTCAAGAAGAATTTTTCCCAGTCATGCAACAACTGCTCAAGCGTCGCGAACAGATTGATTGTATGCTGATTGAAACCTCTGGTTTGGCATTACCTAAACCTTTGGTGCAAGCATTCCGATGGCAGGAAATCCGCACGGGTGCTACTGTTGATAGTGTTGTCACTGTAGTTGACTGTGAAGCTGTCTCTACTGGGACTCTTGCTGCGGATTTAGATGCACTTAATATTCAGCGACAAGCTGACCCAAATATAGAACATGAAACTCCTGTTGAGGAGCTGTTTGAAGACCAGTTGGCTTGTGCGGATCTTGTAATTTTAACTAAAACTGACTTGGTCGCTCCCCAAACTCGTTTGCAAGTACAAGACTGGTTACAGCAACAGTTAAGACCTGGGGTGAAGATTGTTCCTTGTCAAGGGGGTCAAGTTAACCCTGATGTGTTGTTGGGCTTTAATGCTGCTGTTGAAGATAATTTGGATTCTCGTCCCAGTCACCACGATACTGAGGAGGAACACGAGCATGATGATGATATCACCTCGGTTCACTTAGTCTTAGACCAGGGCTTTGAACCGAAGGTGTTGATGGAGAAGTTAAAGCAGCTAGTTGCTGAACAAGAAATTTACCGAATAAAAGGTTTTGTCAATGTTCCGGGGAAGCCCATGCGGATGGTGTTACAAGGGGTGGGCGATCGCTTGGAATCTTTCTATGACCGTCCCTGGAAATCTACTGAATCGCGTCAAACTCGGTTGGTGTTTATTGGTCGCGCCCTCAATCAAACTGATATTGAATTGTTGTTAGGTGGTGGTTAGTAGTTAGTAGATAGTGGTTAGTAGAATCACAAACATGAGAGTGGTAAGATTTTTGAAGTTTAATATTTTCATCTTTTTGTGTCAAATGGTGTTAGTAGCTGTTTTAGTTGTAGGTTGTCAGAGTTCAACTCACATCAGCAATAATATTCAATTAACTAATGGCACAATTCCTAACTTAACCAATAATACGACTCAAGGATGCGTTCAAACCTATAATCAGCAAGCTGACTACTTTCCTGAAAAAGCTAGCATTAATTACGCGAAAGGTTTTGAAGTTGAATATCAAAAAAATTATAAACTGGTTACTGTTAAAAATCCTTGGCGAAATGCAAACACGACCTTCCAATACGTTCTCGTTCAATGCGGTACATCCATACCAAAAGAATTCAAAAACACTCAGATTATTCAAGTACCTGTAAATACAATAGTCTCTCTTTCAACAACCCATTTACCCCACTTAGATAAGTTAGGAGTTGTAGATAAACTTATTGGTATTAGCAATAGAAAAAAAGTAAATACAACTAGCGTAGTTGAGAAAATTAAAGCAGGTCAATTAGTAGAAGTAGGTAGCGATACGAGTCTAAAGGTTGAAAAAATTTTAGAATTGAATCCCGACTTAGTAACAACATTTGGAGTTGGGAATACAGCAATAGATAGCTATCCAAAACTGTTAGAAGTAGGTTTAAAAGTAGCCATCAACGCCGAGTATATGGAATCTTCCCCCTTAGGAAGAGCAGAATGGCTTAAATTCACAGCATTATTTTTTAACCGAGAAGCAAAAGCTGAAAAAGAGTTTGCAGAAATAGCACAACAATATCAAGCCATCTCTACCAAAGCTAAATCAGTCACAAATCGTCCAACAGTATTCCTAGGATTCAACTTTAAAGGTACATGGTATACGCCGGGGGGTAACAGTTATGTAGCCAAGTTTCTAGAGGACGCAGGCGCAAACTACCTTTGGAAAGAAGAAAAAGCATCAAACACCCTACCATTATCCTTTGAAAAAGTCTTTGAAAAAGCAGCTAACGCCGATTACTGGCTAAACGGTAGTCAATCATGGAAAACACGAAAAGACCTACTAACTGAAGACAACCGCTATGCTGAATTTAAAGCCGTAAAAAACCACAACCTCTATAACAACAACGCCCGTCTCAACCCAACAGGAGGAAACGATTACTGGGAAAGCGGAATCAGCAACCCCCACCTCATCCTATCCGACCTCATCAAAATCCTTCACCCAGAAATTCCAAGCGATCGCCAGTTAAAATACTACCGCAAACTGTCTTAGAAAACAGGGTGTAGGGTAAGCGTTCAGCCGTCAGCACTCAGCCATCAGCTTTATCAGCCATAGAGATATTGATAATGGTGTCTGAAACGCCCAGAAAATTCAAGGGAAACAGGTTTCGCTCGCTGACTGCTGACGGCTAAAGTGCTGAACGCTTACGGTGTAGGAGTAACAATGTAAGTGCAAAGTAAGTGCAAACCTATAGCGTAGCGATCGCTTTGTGAAAAATCTGGGTCATATGGTAATGTAAGTACATTTGGTAAGCAAAAGAGAAAACCAGTGTTAAGTGAATATCATAGAAAAAAGTTATTGCATCACTTTTACTGTCTGGACGTCGATAATTCAGGTTTCATTGCAAAAGAAGATGCTGAGATTTTTGCTGAGAGGTTTGCAAAAACCCAGGGCGCAGAGCTTGGTTCAGAGATTCACAAAGATTTGTTGTTTAAGTGGCTTCTTGTTTGGGAGAATTTTTGGTCTAAAGCGGATTTGGATGGAGATGGTAAGGTCAGTCCCGAAGAATTTTGTCAAGGTATAGAGAAAGCGGTTTCAAATCCAGATTACGACGATCCTTTAATAGAGACTGTGTTTGACATTATTGATTTAGACAGTGATGGTTACATATCACAACAAGAGCATCGTCTCTTCTTTAGTGTGTTTGATTTAGATGCTGAAAAATCAGCTTTTGTCTTCTCCAAACTTGATACAGATAAGGATGGCATCCTCTCTAAAAAAGAGTTTGTTTCTGCTAAAAGAGAATTTTTAACCGAAAAGGAACCCGGTGCTGTAGGTAACTGGTTTTGGGGTTCTGTGGAATAAACAGGGTTAGTTGCTGCTTTTAAAAATCTCGGTAAATCTCGATATTTTGCCGAGATTTTTATTTGACAATAATTAACGTTAATACTAGACTAGCAGCAAGTACTAGCAAGTGCAACACTTCTTGGCAAAATTTCTTATAAAGGCGACAATTGCTGATAAACGATAGCACTTATATGTACTTGTAGATGCCTACTAAAAAACCACGAGTGATGGTCTACCTCGATCCAGATAAGCATGATTTTCTTAAACAATGGGCTGAGGATGAACATCGATCGGTTAACAACCTTATAACAATGCTGTTAGAGCAAGCGATAAACAAGAAGAAGGAGGAAAAATGACCAACGCACAACAACTGCCAAGCATTGAGGAACGCTTAACCCGCCTAGAAAATCTCTTTGCCAACGTTGGCGAAACGGTTGCTGCACATGACAATACTATCGATGTACTAGTGGCAAATATTCAGCAGCTTACTGAGAACGTAAACGCGGTTAACCAGAGAGTAGATTCTTTAGCCCAGCAAGCTGCCCAAGACAGACAGCAAGCCGCGATTGACAGGCAGCAAGTCGCCCAAGACAGGCAGCAAGCCGCGATTGACAGACAGCAAGCCGCGATTGACCGCCAATTCTTCCAAGCTGAGATTCGGCAGATTTGGCAATATCTACGCGATCGTAATTGATGCTAAACCAATACTTAAATAACCAAAAAAACCAACCCCATCTAAACACCCTCCTCTTCCCCACACTGCTTATCATCCTCATCCTCACCTTCCTACTCAACCTAGCCCTCGGTTCAGTCCACATACCCCTAAACCAAGTCATCACTATCCTGCTAGGACAACAACCCGAAAAAAACACATGGACAACCATCATCCTTAAACTGCGCCTACCCAAAGCCATAACCGCCACCCTCGCCGGCGCAGCTTTAGGCGTCAGCGGACTGCAAATGCAAACCCTATTTAGAAACCCCCTAGCAGGACCATTCGTACTAGGAATTAGTTCCGGAGCCAGTTTAGGAGTCGCTCTAGTCGTCCTCACAGCAACGGCTACAGGAGCTCCAACATTACTTAAAGATTTAGGAATCCTTGGTGATTTTAGCTTAGTTACAGCAGCAAGCCTTGGCGCAGCATCAGTCCTAGGAACAATGCTAATCGTTTCTCGTCGCGTTCAAGACACAATGACACTGCTCATCCTAGGTTTACTGTTTGGCTACGCGACTAGCGCAATTGTTAGTATTTTGCTCCATTTTAGCTCATCAGAACGCATTCAAAGTTATCTAACTTGGACTTTTGGCAGTTTTGCAGGTGTAACTTGGAAGCAGATGATTATCTTAGCTCCAATAGTACTGATAGGATTATGCGTATCGCTGCTGCTGTCGAAACCTCTAAACGCACTCTTACTAGGTGAATCCTATGCGCGTAGTTTAGGTTTAACCGTACAAAAAGCCAGATTTTCAATTATCACGAGTGCTTCCGTATTAGCAGGAGCCATCACAGCTTTTTGCGGTCCCATCGCCTTTTTAGGTGTTGCGATCCCCCACTTATGTCGCAGTCTCTTTAACACCTCAGACCATCGAATTTTAATACCAGGAGTGATAATGATGGGTGCAATCCTAGCATTGGTTGCGGATTTGCTTTCCCAACTTCCGGGAAGTGGAATTGTTTTACCATTAAATTCTGTCACTGCTTTAATCGGAACTCCTGTAGTCACTTGGGTGATTTTAAGACGGAATTCGCCAAAATCTTTTCCAAAATGAGTAACCCAATTCTCACAACTCACAATTTAACCATTGGTTACAAAACATCCCGAAAAACTCTTCGCAATATTGCAACTAACATATCCATATCATTAGAAGCAGGGGAACTCGTTTGCTTACTCGGTCCCAATGGTGCGGGTAAATCAACTCTATTGCGGACACTGGCTGGAATGCAACCCCCAATTCAGGGTGAGGTGCGATTGTTGGGAGACGATGTATATAAGTTATCACCGCAAGAGTTGGCGAAACGTTTGAGTCTAGTACTTACGGAAAAAGTAGATGTGGGTTTACTCTCAGCCTACACGTTCGTTTCTCTGGGACGCTATCCCTATACAAATTGGTGGGGAAAGCTAACACCATTAGATGAAGACATCGTCATTTGGGCGATAAAATCAGTAGGGGCGGGACATTTAATTCATCGCAATGTGAATGAGCTAAGTGATGGTGAACGACAAAAAATTGCGATCGCACGTGCTTTAGCACAGTCCCCTATGGTCATGTTACTAGATGAGCCAACAGCATTTCTAGATTTACCCCGCCGTGTTGAGATTATGCAACTGCTGCGCCAACTTGCACAAGATACTAACCAAGCGATTCTGCTTTCCACCCACGATTTAAATTTAGCCTTGCGCCTTGCTGATAAAGTTTGGCTGTTAGCAAGTAATGGAATTTTACACGTTGGCGCACCTGAAGATTTAGTATTAAGTGGTGCATTTGCTGATACTTTTCGCAGTGAAGGTGTGGAATTTGACGTTTCATCTGGGGAGTTTCTTCTGAATATCGCCCACAAAGGAAAAGTTTCTCTTATTGGTGAAGGTATTGCAGCAGTGTGGACAATTCGTGCTTTACAAAGAGTGGGATTTCAAGTTATCCAAAATGGAACATCCTTAGATATCTTGGTAGAAGTGGTGTCTTCTTTGGAGTGTATTTTTTGGCGAACAACAAACAGCGAGACTGTACGCGTTCATCACTCACTGTACGAAACGATTAAATTTTTGACTTCTTTATCGTAAAGCTATCAGCTATCAGCTATCAGCTATATCAGTTACGGGAGAATTCTCCTGTGCCTCATGTCACATTCAAGCAAGAGCATTTACGGTTGCTAAGATGGTTTCAGTTGGAGCAACTGGAGAGAAGCATCCTCGCAGCTCTATGAGTCTGACTAATGTTGCTTACAATTCAATGCAAACTTGGACAAATCCACTGTTGATACGTTTAGAGTCGCAATTATTGATACCTTTATTTGGCGAATCAAAAGCTCAGTTTATTCCCGTGTAAGGTATATTTTCGACTCACTTTAGATAAGTGTACTTGTCAGAAACCCGGTATCTTTGAGATACCAGGTTTCTAATTTTCGCGCTTCCCTTGCAGTTTCACCCCATACCCCTTTTAAAGAAGAGCAATTTGTGAGATGAATTGCAATGGTTCTTGTATTTTTTTAAGAAAACTTATAGTTTGTTCGTGTGCTGCTTCTTCTCCTTGTTCGATAAAGTATTGGTCTGCTGTTTGTAAATCAGAAATGGCTGCTTGTTCGTAACCAAGCTGGTGGTAGGCTATACCCCGATTGAGATAAGCATGCGCGTTTGTGGGGTGAAGTTTGAGTGATGCTGTAAAGTCACTAATTGCATGAAAGCGATCGCCTCTTCTACCACAGACACACCCTCGATTGTAATAACCTCTGTAGTCATCGGGATTGAGAAGAATTGCTTTAGAGAAGTCAAGCACTGCTGCATTTAAGTCTGATAGTTGAAAACGCGCCAGTCCTCGGTCATTATAAATATCCGCTACGAGTGTGTCGGAGGTTTGGGGAATCTGAGTTAATGCCACATTGTAATCAGAAATGGCGTGTTGATACTCCCCCAACATAGCATGGGCTACCCCTCGGTTGTAGTAAGCTTTGAAATTGTGGGGTTGGATTGCGATCGCTTGATTGTGGTCAGCAATTGCCGCTTGATAATCTCCCTGTCTATGGTATGCTATTCCTCGGTTAAGATAAGCTTCAACATTACTAGGTACAAAATTGATCGCTTGGTCGCAATCGGCGATCGCATTATGATAATCTTCTAGTTGAAGGTAAGCGAGGCATCGGTTACTATAGGCTGCCGAGAAGTCACCTTTAAGATGAATTGCCTGAGTGAAGTCTTTAACAGCTCGCTGATAATCGCTCTTTAGCATCTTTTCGACACCCTGCTTAAAAAACACATCAGCTGTTATTTGCGGAGCCTGCAGAACATCTGAATATGTGGGTGAAACCAGAAAAAGACAGACCAGAGCAAGAGCGATAACGAAATTGAGCATGAATCGAAAGCAGCGATTCATAAGCAATACTTTGTGTGAGTTGCAAAATTATCAACGGCTAATTGCTAATTGCTAATTGCTAATTGCTAAGTGTTTTTTCAATTAACCATTAGCGATTAACCATTAGCCATTAGCCATGAACCATATACTTCATCTACAATTTGGTCTAAAAATAGACTGACAAAGTTTTATTTCCAACCTTTATCAGCTTGTTCTAAGACGTAAGCTGCTACGTCTTCAATTTGCTCGGGTTTCAAACGACCCTTGAAAGCGGGCATAGCATTTTTGCCCTTTGTCACTTGAGCAATAATGGCTTCAGCAGAGTACATTCCGTACTTTTCCAAATCACTCTTCTTCAAACTTTTGTTAGCTTGGACTAAGTTTTTTCCTTTTGCATGACAAGAAGCGCAATTAGCAGTAAAGAGTTTTGCTCCCTTCGCAGCATCAGCTGCTAAAGCTGGACGATTGAAGGCAAAGGTGAAGATTGCTATTCCCAGTAACAGTATTGACAAAATTTTCTTCATTAAGTGCTCTCCTCTCAACAAGGGGATTTCCCAGAGTTTTCTCTATTATTCTGGGCTGAACGGCTTATCTCGTCAAACGACAGCCGGTCAAACATATGCTGATAGACTTTGAACGTCGAAGTCAATTAATCGTGCGTACCGATACATTGGTTGTCAATAAAACACTCACAGTCAGCATAATGCTACCTGCAACACAGAAAAGAAAGGTAAGATTGAAATTAGCTAATAAACCAGCTAGAGCGTAGGAAAAAGGAGCAACCCCAAAGGAAGAAAGCATTCCCAAACTCATGACTCTTCCTAGCATATCAGGTGAAGTTTGCTTTTGAATCCAGGTAATTCCTACAACAGTGAAAAAGCCGCTGCAATAACCTAGTACAGCGATTGTCACACTAGCCCATACTATATTTGGTATGAAGCCAAGCAGGAGGAGCCCAAAACCTTGTATACTAGCAAGAGTGAGCATCAAAATACCAAGGCGTGGAAGACGATACAGCACTCCTGGCATCAATGTTCCCAACAGCGCACCACCACCCCAAGCTGAATTCATTGTACCTAAAGCAACGACACCTCCTGGAAAGCGACTTTGAGCCAGTGATGCGATGCCAACTTGTAATGGACCCATGAAAACCAAGTTTAACATCGTTATAACGAGCAAAACTGCTCTCAACGCAGGGTTGTGCCATGTGTAGATGAGTCCCTCACGAATACCAGCAATTAAACCAGCCATCTTGCTAGCTATAGTAGGCTTTCGCATAGACGAGCTAGGAGCCTGTTGTAACTCACTTGTTAAGTCTACCTGTTGAGTTGTCACACTTTGCTTCTGGCTGTTTTTCATCAGCAAAAGTGTTACTGTTGTAAATAGGAAACTGGCAGCATCAATTGTAAATGCTGTCACAATACCTGTTGTAGCAATAAGCAAACCGCCTAAAGCTGGTCCAATTAACATTAGGAGTTGGGTCGTTCCCTGGCTCAAGGCGTTACTCGCCGCCAACAGTTCCTTTTTGACTAAAGTAGGTATAATTGACTTAGCAGCTGGGATAAAAAAGCCATCTATGACTCCAAAGCTGAGACTAAACAAGTAAAGATGCCACAGCTGTGTCATCCCAGATGCAACTAACGCTGTCAGTAATGCCGTTAGTATTGTACGTAAGGCATTAGAAACAAGCATGATGAACCGGGGTGGGAGGCGATCGCTGACAACACCACCAAGTAGCATAAAAATAGCACGGGGAACCGCAGCCGCCATCAACACTGTACCCAAGCTGACAGGAGAGTTGGTTAACTGTAGAGTCAACCAAGGCAATGCTACTAAGTAGAATTGATTGCCTAGAATTGAAACACTTTCACCAATAAATAGGAGTAGGAAGTCGCGTACAGCTAGGGGCTGCCAAATCTGTAGTCGATCTTTGTTGGAAACTGTTGATTTTCCCATTAGTTAAGCTGGCGTGAATAAACACAACTTGGCGTTAGGGTTGATAGTTGATAGTGGTTAGTTGATAGTGGTTAGTTGATAGTTAAATCCAATACAGTAGGGGCGAACGGTTGTTCGCCCTCCTAATCGATGAGATTCTTTATAGAAATTACCATAATTTTTGATACACAAATGCTCCCATCATTATGAATGGGGCTGTTAGCTACGTCAAACGACAGCCTGTCAAACTGGACATGAAGCATAAAGTTTGACAGCTTGTCTTTTGACACTAACAGTGGCTTGACATACACTGATGTAGTTTTTTCGACTGTCTACTGGGTGCAGTCTGCCATTTTAAGGATGTGAGGATTGAGGTGAAGCAACAAAAATTATCTCATTGGATCTGGTTGAGTTTTACAGCATCAGTTTGTGTCATTTTCCCTGCCAAGGCTGACGTGGTGCAACAAAGCGTTGTGCAGCCTAATACTTATAAATCTCTATCCCCTATCACTAAAATCCCCCGACTCAATGAAATTACTATTCCAGCCACCACTATGGAACAGTGGCTGTCCCAATCCTCAACTCCCGATTCCCAGATCCAATCCCCGATTCAGATAACGGGTGTCAGACTCAATTCAACAGCTAATGGCATTGATGTCATTCTAGAAACATCTGGAGGTGGGGCGCTTGCTGGTTCCACTTCTATTGAAGGGAATAGCCTGATTGTCAATATTCCTAATGCTCAGTTGCAGCTACAACAAGGAAAGGAGTTTCTTCAGGAAAACCCTATTGAGGGTATTGCTGCTGTCACCGTAACTGCGCCTGATGCGAACAACGTACAAGTGAGTATCACCGGAGTTGACGGAACACCCACTGCAAATGTACTTCAAACTCAGCAAGGTTTGATTCTTAGCGTAACTCCACCAGCACCAGGAATTGAGATTGTTGTCACGGCTCAGAAGCGACCTGAAGATATACAGGATGTCCCTATTAGCATCACGACGCTTACAGAAGAAGAGATTGAAGATGCTGACATCACATCATTGGATGATATTTCCGCCAATACTCCGAATTTTTCTACCTTTTTGTCGAGCCGCAATACTCTGTACAGCATTCGGGGTTTAAGTAACTTTAACTTTCTCTCTAGAGACCCAGTAGCATTTTATATAGATGATGTTCCTTACGATTACTCCGGTTTCATAGATGTAGACCTACCCGATCTCGAACGAGTGGAAGTGCTCAGAGGTCCACAATCTACCCTTTATGGTAGAAACGCTCAAGCTGGCGCAGTTAATCTTATTACTAGAAAGCCTACTAATACTTTTGAATTTAATGGCAGTGCTAGTTATGGTAATTATGACGACTTAGATGTGCGAGCTGGTATTAGTGGTCCGCTAATTGAAGATAAACTGTTTTTCCGCCTGTCAGGTAAATATGGCTCGCGAGATGGCTATTTAAAAAATACTTTTTTGGATACAGATGTGGATTACCGCTCTGGAGGAACAGGTCGCGCTCAACTGCTTTGGACTCCGACAGAGGATTGGGATATCTCTTTTAATACTTCCTTCGATGATTATAACGATGGCGCTGCTCCGCTTGTTTTCCTCGAACAGTCAAACCCTTACAAGATTAGGCAAAACTTCGATGGTTTTAATAACCTTAATTCCGATACTCAATCATTAAGAGTCGTCTACAAACAGCCAGACTTTCGGTTAACTTCGATTACTGCTCGGCGTTTCTCCAACTGGGAGCTTGAAAATGAAGCTGACTTAACAACATCTGATATTTTTACACAGATTGCTGACGTTGATTCAACGGTGTTTAGCCAAGAAATTCGCTTGCAATCTCCTGAGGATAGCGAGAGTTTCCAGTGGTTGTTTGGAGGCTATTTTGAATCGAAAGATTTTAACGTGGATGCGGATGGTTTCAGATACGGGGTTGATGCAGTAGCACTTGGCTTTGTCCGTACTCCAGGACGCGATCGGATAAGCGCTGAAATTGATGAGACAACCTTTGCTGTTTTTACTCAAGCTAGTTACAAACCTATTGATGCACTGACACTAACGGCAGGAGTGCGCTATGAATCTTTTAATAGCACACTGGATTCGAGAGCGCGTACTTTTATCCCCGCTGATGGTTCCCCTTCTTCCTCCACCGGAGCAAGCTTTAATGATGTTGAGAAAGATGGAGACATATTTTTACCCCGTTTTGTTATACAATATCGCTTTAACCCTAACATCATGGTATATGGTTCTATTGCTAGGGGGTATAAACCACCTGGGGTGAACTATCGAGCTGAAAATCAGCAAACTTTGACATACGATGTAGAAAAATCTTGGAATTACGAACTGGGGTTGAAGTCTTCTTGGTTGGATAACCGATTAACTGTAAACTTGGCTGTATTTCATAACCCAGTGGATGACTTTCAGGTAGCTGTACCTGGTGTCACAGGTTTGTTTGCAGACATTGCTAATGCTGAAGTCAGTATTACTGGCTTTGAAGTGGAAGCAAGCGCCACTCCCCTCACTGGACTGAATATCATTGCTGGATTTGGCTTTACCGATGCTGAATTTACTAACTACACTAACCCTTTTACTGGTCAAAATTTTAATGGGAATACCCCTGCTTATGCACCCGATTTTACCTACAATTTAGCCGTACAATATCGTGCCCTTAGAGGGATATTTGCTAGAGTTGAACTGCAGGGATTGGGGACGACATATTTGACTGATGATAATAGGTTCAAACAAGGTCCTTTGGCGATCGTCAATGCTCGTTTAGGATATGAATTAGAAAATTATGGCATCTACTTTTTTGCCAATAACATTTTTGATACTGAACAAGTCAATTCAGTAGTACCTTTTGGTTCTTTTGGGAATATTGCTAGCTACGGTGTACCAGCCACCTATGGCGTTCAATTAAAAGCTCGATTTTAACCTACTATTCAGAACAAGGCAAAGGGTTTCCACACGAACCAGGAGGTTCTATGAAAAAATTGGGATTACTCGCTAGCTTGTACGTGGCACAGCTTTTGCCCGTTGGTTTCTTTATGCAAACCCTACCCGTGTTCTTACGGCAACAAGGTGTTTCTTTAGAGGCGATTGGGCTACTTAACTTGCTCAGTTTGCCGTGGACGCTGAAGGTTCTTTGGGCACCAATTGTCGATCGCTATGGTAGAACAAAATGGGGTCACTACAAATCCTGGATTTTGGCGATGCAGAGTCTTTTAGTTGTGACACTCATATTGTGTGCATCACTTAACATTCAAACTCATTTTGTCCTACTACTAGTGGGGATATTCCTAGCGATTTCATTGGCAGCTACTCAAGATATCGCTACTGATGCTTTAGCTATTACATTGCTCGACCCGTCTGAACGTGGTTTGGGAAATAGTATTCAGAGTGCTGGGGGTTATCTCGGTGGTATTTTGGGAGGTGGTGGACTTTTAGTTCTGCTAGATTACTGGGGCTGGAGCAGGAGCTTGTTGACAATGGCTCTGGGTATCCTGTTGCTGCTTATTCCTATAGTTTTCTATCGCGAGAAGTTAGGTGGTCGTGTGTCTGAACAAGACCTGAGTTGGAAAGTTTTCCTTAGATTCTTCTCTCGTTCGGGGATGGGAGGCTGGATACTGGTATTATTAGTATACATGATGGGAGCGACTATTGCCAATACAATGTTTCGTCCGTTGTTGGTGGATCTTGGACTGTCTTTAGCACAGATAGGGGTCATGACTGGGATAGTCTCTTATAGCGCAGGTCTGGTGGGAGCGTTCTTGGGCGGATTTCTGATTAAACCTCTGGGACGAAAGCAATCTCTGATTATATTGGGTGTGATTATGGCAATAGCGAACGCTGCTTTCATTTTACCTACCTTGGGGTTTACGAGCTTACCTGTTCTCTATCTGGTTAGTATTGGGTTTCAGTTGGCGTACAGCATGGCGTATATTCCGTTGTCTACTATCATGATGGATAATAGTAGACCGGGAACTGCTGGATTTGACTACACTTTGCAGGTTTCTATTATTTTTGTTGGTAGCTTAATAGCTGGTGGGGTCAGTGGCTTTATAGCTAAAGCTATGGGCTATCAGGGAGCTTTTCTATTTAGTGTGGCGATCGCTCTACTTGGCGTTGTTGTGGTTGTTAAAGGTTTTAATAATCCATCTAATTAACTTGCGTAGGTAGGCAAGAGGCAATAGGCAAGAGGCAAGAGGAATCTAGAATATTAAGGTGTACCGAGGTTTTTTTTAAAATAAAATACTAGTTCTATATTTAGAAATTATTTAATTAGTATGGTTTTATTTATTATTCACATAATACAATAATTAAAGGACAAGAATTTAAGTGAAATATTTGGAAGAAAGACATGAGAATAAATAGACCACAATCAGAGTATATTGGGGCTGAAATTTTCGATATAGATGTTGTTTTGATGACTGAATCTCAGGTAAATACTATTAAACAACTCGTATATGATCATAAATTGGTAGTTTTCCGAAACCAGAATCTTAACGAAGACCAATATTTAGAATTTGCTCAGAAAATTGGTACGCCGCAAATCTATCCTCAGGACAACTATCATCACCCTGATTATCCGGAAATATTTGTGTCTTCTAATGTCCCTAAAAACGGAAAGAAATTTGGAGTTCGAGGAACTGGAAGGTACTGGCATACTGACTGTGCATTTCTTGAGGAACCTCTGCCATTTACTATGCTCTATCCGCAAGTTTTGCCTGATTCAATTAGGGAAACTTATTACATCGATATGCAGCAAGTTTATAAGAAGTTACCTTCTAATTTAAGAAGCTGTGTTGAAGGAAAGTATCTGGTACATGACGCAAAATGGCGTTATAAAGTGCAAGAGTGGGATATTGATAGAGCGGTCATAGATATTATGAATGATTTTGAAAAGAGATTCCCTCCTGTTAAACATCCTGCTATCATTACGCATCCCGTGACGCAGGAAAAAATTTTGTACATGAGTCAAGGTTTTACCACTCGTATCTTGGGCTTAAGCTATGAAACTAGTCTGGAGCTAGTGCGGGAATTATTTTCATTTATTGAACGGGATGAGCATATACATACGCACGTATGGAAAGACGGTGACATTCTCTTATGGGAGAATAGAACTCTGAATCATAAAGCCTCCATAGTACCAGAAGGTGAGCAAAGTGTCAGTTACCGTATTGGTATTTACGATGGCTTACCATTTTATGTTTCTTCGGAAGGGGTAAAACAACAGTTAGAAATGCCTATGAGATAAAGATTGTAGCAATTTGCAAAAGTATCAGATAGGGGAGTTATGAATATCAATCAGACATTTACCAAAGTAGATAACGTTAGTCAAGATTTACTGGATGTATTTCTAGAGCCATACAAAGAGAATTGTAAGTATTTGAAGAAGGCTCAATTTCAAGAACCAGAACAAAGTCATTTGATTAAAAAATCAAATAGAGAAAATCAAGGATTATGGTTCATTAAAGCTGATTTTTCGATTCCAGAATCTTGTTATATTGATGATACCGGGCACTTTAATTCTGTGGAGTTTAACATTTGTTATAACCAGTTGTTTTACATCTTAATTGCATATCTAGTGAAAAATAACCTACTGGATGTGATGAAAAACTGGAATTTAAAAACCTATAAACGCCGTCAGCTGAATGACTTTCTGATTGTCAATTTTTCCAGTGCCTTTAAAAAACCAATCAATTCCAGGAAATTTCAAGGAACTCTATCAATTAACAGGTGCTCCACTCGTAGCAATTTGATTATATTAAAAACCTCCTGCGCCTTTTATGATGATAATGGTGGCTGGTCTGAAGGTGATGTTACTATCGCCGTATTGAATAGTCAACCAGAAGAAACAATTGATGGTTACCACGAAACTGTAGTGGCTTAAGCGTTAGTGGTTGTTTTTCATAACGTAAATTTTTCCTCTATGCACTCAGAATTTGTTGATGAAACTGAACTACAAAAAGAAGCAGAGCAGGTGTCGGTACAGGGGCATGAACTTTTACAACGGTTGATCGAGGCAACTGTAAGTACACGTCAAATAATGTTGACAGCTTATATTCAAGCGCAGATTGCTAAAGCTATAGGGATAAGTGCATCCCAATTAGACGTGCAACAGCCTCTCAATTATATGGGAATTGATTCCCTGATAGCTGTTAAGTTAAGGAACCGACTGAGAACTGATTTGAAAGTAGATTTGTCTGCGGTGAAATTTATGGAGGATTCTAGTGTTGCAAGTTTGGCAATGCAAGTGAATCAGCTGCTCTTTGAAGATCAGGAACACCTCAGGCAAAACGTAATGAGTGAAGATGATTGGATAGAAGGTGAAATATGAATTTAGTTGAGTTTCTTAAAGACCTTTCGGTACAGAATGTTGAGTTATGGCTTGATGGCGATCGCCTGCGTTATCGCAGTCCCAAAGAAGCATTAACTCCCGTACTGTTAAATAAAATTAAGCAGTATAAAACAGAAATTATACAGTTGCTACGCGAGGGTATTTTTACTTCTAAATCCTATCCCCTTAGTTACGGTCAGCAAGGTCTGTGGTTTTTACATCAACTAGCACCTAATAGTTCAGCTTACAAAATTGCTTTTACAGCACGCATACGCTCTCATTTAAATGTTCCAGCTTTACAACGGTCTTTTCAGACGTTAATACTTCGCCATCCAACGCTACGTACTACATTTGCTCAACGAGATGCTGAACCCTTTCAAGAGATTCATGAATACCAAGAAGTTTGCTTTGAGAATATAGACGCTTCAATTTGGAACTGGGATGAGCTTACCGAAAAAGTGATTTTGACATATCGACGTCCTTTTGATTTGGAGCAAGGACCTGTGTTGCGAGTGAGCCTATTTACTCGCTCTACACAAGACCATGTGCTTTTATGGACAATACATCATATAGTTGTTGATGGTTTTTCATTTGGAATCCTTTTGGATGAGCTGCGTTTGCTATATGAGGCAGAGAATACGGGTCGAGCCGTATCTTTACCTTCTCTTCATCGGCAATATAAAGACTTTGTGCAGTGGCAACGCTCAATGTTAGCAAGCCATATTGGAGATAATCTTTGGAGTTATTGGCAGAAACAATTGGTTGGTGAACTGCCAGTATTAAAGTTGCCGACTGATAAACCCCGACCACTCATTCAGAGTTATCAAGGAGCTTCTTATACTTTTGAGGTGCCCTCAGAGTTGACTAATCCGCTTAGGGAAATGGCGAAGGCTCAAGGAGCAACCCTTTATATGACTCTCCTGACAGCTTTTCAAGTGCTGCTTTACCGCTACACAGGTCAGGAAGATATCATAGTTAGTTGTCCCTCGGAGGGAAGAAGTCAATCGGAATTCTCTCTTACTGTAGGCTTCTTTGTCAATTTGCTTCCCTTGCGAGTCAATCTTGCTGGCAATCCCACGTTTTCCACGCTTTTATCCCAAGTGCGTCAGACGGTATTAGGTGCGATCGCACATCAAGATTATCCCTCTCCTTTATTGATTGAGCGATTGCAGATAAACCGCGATTCAACACGTCCAGGACTTTTCCAAGTTGGGTTTAACCTGTTGAAATTGCAGGACATGGCTCAGGACTATGAATTATCTGTATCCACTCAAACAAGAACGAGAGAAAATTGGGGAGGGTTATCGCTAGAGCCTTTTGTGATACCACAGCAGGAAGGACAGAACGATCTCGTTCTTGACATGATGGAAACAAATCAATCACTTATTGGTATTTTTAGATATAACTCAGATATATTTGATGTAACGACGATAGGACGAATCAGCATACATTTCCAAAATTTATTATCAGCAATTATTTTAAATCCCCAGCAGCAAGTCGGTTTGTTACCATTGCTCCCTGAAAGGGAAAAACAGCAATTAATTTATGATTGGAATGCAATGCAAACCAATTATGACCTTTCTCGTTGTCTCCATCAATTATTTGAGGCTCAGGTGGAACGGACACCAAATGCAGTGGCAGTGGTGTTTGCAGACTCTATGTTAACCTACTCTGAATTGAATAGTCGTGCCAATCAACTGGCACATTATTTGCAAACCCTTGGTGTCGAACCAGAAGTACTTGTGGGCATTTGTGTCGATCGCTCCTTAGATATGGTCGTGGGATTGCTGGGGATTCTCAAAGCGGGTGGGGCTTATGTGCCATTAGACCCTGCTTATCCCAAAGAGCACTTAACTTTTATGCTTAAAGATGCACAGGTGTCTGTACTGTTGACTCAGCAAACGCTGGTGGAATATCTTCCAGAGCAGAGCACACGTGTAGTTTTCTTAGACCAAGACTGGGAGGTTATTTCTCAGGAGAGTCAAGCAAATTTAGTTAGCAATGCTACATCTCAAAATTTAGCCTACGTAGTTTACACATCGGGTTCTACAGGTAAGTCTAAGGGAGTGATGGTTGTTCATCGCAGTCTGGTAAATGCATATTATGCTTGGGAAAACGCATATCAGCTTCGCTCTGTTACCAGTCATCTTCAAATGGCGAGTTTCTCTTTTGATGTCTTTTCAGGAGATTTGATTCGTGCTCTTTGTTCTGGGGCAAAGTTAGTGTTATGCCAGCGTGAGTGGCTGTTGGAGCCGGATAAGCTGTATAAACTGATGCTGGCAGAGAAGATTGATAGTGCGGAGTTTGTTCCGGCTGTTTTGAGAAATTTAGTTCAGTATCTGGAGCGAACTAAGCAAAATCTTCACTTCATGCGGTTATTAGTAGTAGGTTCAGATAGCTTGTATGTTAGGGAATATGAGGAATTTCGGCGTTTTTGCAGTCCCGATACTCGTGTTTATAATTCTTATGGGGTGAGTGAAGCCACCATTGACAGTACATATTTTGAAAGTACAAAAGTGAACTTGTCTGTTGATGGGCTAGTCCCGATTGGGCGTCCGTTTGCTAATACGCAAATCTATATTCTAGATAGCTATCTCCAACCAGTTCCTGTTGGAGTGACGGGTGAATTGTATATTGGTGGCGTTGGTGTTGCTCGCGGTTATCTGAATCGTCGGGACTTGACTGAGGAGAAGTTCATACCTAACCCTTTTGAACATTTAAAATTTGCAACCGCAGATGAACGCAGATGCACGCAGATAGATATCGACGTTGATTTGCTACGGGCTAGTGTTCAAAGTTCTAAATGCCATCGCTTGTACAAGACTGGGGATTTAGCTCGTTACTTGAGCGATGGTAATATTGAGTTTCTGGGTCGGATTGATAACCAGGTGAAGATTCGTGGCTTCCGGATTGAGTTAGGGGAAATTGAAGCGGTTCTTTTGACATATTCTCAAGTACGAGAAGCGGTGGTAACAGTTTATCAAGAGCAAGCTGATAACAAATATCTAGTTGCCTATGTTGTTCCTGTGCAAGAATCATTGAGTATTCGTGAGGTGCGTAACTTCCTTAAACAGAAGTTGCCTGATTACATGGTACCATCTGCCTTTGTGATGCTTGAGGCTATGCCTTTGACTCCCAATGGTAAGGTAGACCGACGTTCCTTACCTGCACCAGATAGGTTACAGAATCGGCAAGTGGATTTTGTCG
This sequence comes from Scytonema sp. PMC 1070.18, assembly GCA_035967975.1. GTDB lineage: Bacteria > Cyanobacteriota > Cyanobacteriia > Cyanobacteriales > Nostocaceae > Scytonema. The sequence continues at coordinate 12,160 of JAWQFQ010000076.1, read as the reverse complement.
CACCCCGGACGCCTACTGAAAAAGCGATCGCCAATATTTTCGCCTCTGTTCTTAAATTAGAACAAGTGGGGATTCACGATAACTTTTTTGAATTGGGGGGACATTCCCTGCTTGCTACGCAAATCATATCTCGATTGCAGCAAACCTTTAACGTCGAGTTTCCCCTACGCCGCTTGTTAGAATCCCCTACGGTGGATGGAATCAACCAAAACCTCTTAACGCAGTGCCAATCTTTTGTTCCTCTACCAACAATAGTACCTGTTCCAGAACAGCGCTATCAACCCTTCCCTCTAACCGACATCCAACAAGCTTATTGGCTAGGTCGTAATGAAGCCTTTGCTCTGGGTAACATTGCTGCTCATGGTTACTTAGAGCTTGATTGCGATCGCTTAAATTTAGAAAAGTTAAACTTGGCTTGGCAAAAACTCATCCTGCGTCATGATCTGCTCCGGATAGTGATTTTGCCAGATGGTCAACAGCAGATTCAAGAAACAGTTCCTCCTTATGAAATGGAGGTTTTGGACTTGCGCGGACAGCCACCTAAAGCGATCGCGACACAGCTAGAGACAATTCGTCATCAGATGTCCCATGAGGTGTTACCTGCAGACCAATGGCCTCTGTTCAAGCTCCAAGCCACTCGTTTAGATGAACAGCGCACCCGACTTCACCTCAGTTTTGACGCTTTGATAGGGGATGCTTGGAGTATGTATATACTTATACGAGAGTGGATTCAACTTTACCAAAATCCTGAGCTTTTATTGCCGCCATTGGAAATCTCATTTCGGGATTATGTTCTCGCAGAGTTAGCTCTACAAGATACACAGCAATATCGGCGTTCCCAGGAATATTGGTTCAGTCGCCTAGACACCTTACCTCCTGCGCCAGAATTTCCCCTAGCTAAGAACCCAAGTTCCATAACCAAGCCTCAGTTCAAACGTCGCAGTGCTCAACTGTCCCCAAGCCAATGGCAACAATTAAAAGACCGAGCTAACCGAGCTAATCTAACTCCTTCTGGTGTATTACTAAGTGCTTTTGCTGAAATTCTCACCCAATGGAGCAAAAGCGCAAAATTTACTGTCAATCTTACCCTGTTTCATCGTTTATCCCTACATCCCCAAGTCAATAACCTTGTTGGGGACTTTACCTCGCTGACACTTCTGGAAATAGATAACTCAGTCCCTAATTCCTTTACAACCCGTGCTCAACAATTACAACAGCAACTTTGGCAGGATTTAGACCACGGCTATGTTAGTGGTTTGCAAGTTCAGAGAGAACTCAGCCGTCAGCGACAGAGCTATCAATTCATGCCAGTGGTTTTTACCAGCACCCTAGGTATGGACTCACTGGGTTTAAACAGATCGATCCTGAATCAGTTAGGAGAGGTCATTTACAACATCAGCCAAACACCACAAGTATGGCTGGATCATCAAGTCAGTGAGCAAAATGGGGCATTAGTATTCAATTGGGATGCGGTAGAAGAACTCTTCGGTGAAGGTTTTCTCGACGATATGTTTGGGGTTTACTGCCATTTTCTCGAACAACTAGCTACCTCAGACTCAGCTTGGGTTGAGACTCATCGACAATTATTACCAGAAGCGCAATTGTCCCAACGAATTGCAGTCAATAATACAGGCGCACCCATTTCTGAAGAAACCTTGCACAGCCTGTTTATTAAACAAGCACAAGCGCGAGCTAGTTTCCCAGCTGTCATTACCCCAGAGCGCACGCTCACTTATCAAGAATTATACCAACTTGCCAATCAATTAGGACATCGACTGCGGCAGTTGGGAGCCACTGTCAACACGTTAGTTGCTGTCGTGATGGACAAAGGGTGGGAGCAGATTGTCGCAGTACTAGGAATCTTAATGTCCGGGGCAGCTTATCTACCCATCGATCCCAAACTCCCTCAAGAGCGACAGTGGTACCTGCTTGCCCAAGGGCAAATCAAGCTAATTGTAACTCAGCCTCAGTGCGATCGCGAGCTATCTTGGCAATCAGATATTCAGCGTTTATATGTTGAGACTGAGGAATTAGAGGACAATGGGGACAAAGAAACCCGGTTTCTTAGAGAAACCGGGTTTCTCAATTGTTTTGAGACCGAGGAGTTGGGGGTAGTCCACTCTAGCGCTCCCGAATCAGTACAGTCTCCCAGTGATTTAGCTTATGTCATTTATACTTCCGGTTCCACAGGTTTACCCAAAGGGGTGATGATTGACCATCGGGGTGCAGTCAACACCATATTAGATATCAATCAGCGTTTTGGAATTGGATCATCTGACCGAGTGCTAGCCCTGTCAGCATTAAACTTTGACCTTTCAGTATACGATCTCTTTGGTATGCTGGCGGCAGGAGGAGCAATTGTCATCCCTGCACAAGAAGCAGCCAAAGACCCCAGCGACTGGATAGAGTTAATAGTGTCAAATCAAGTCACTCTGTGGAACTCAGTTCCAACGCTAATGCAGATGTTGGTGGAATATTTGTCCACACAGCCGGAAAAAGCACCAGATTCACTGCGTTTGGCTTTGTTAAGTGGAGATTGGCTCCCTCTAAGCTTACCAGAACAAATTCAAGCGCTGTGGTCAAATCTTAAGATAGTCAGTTTGGGAGGAGCAACCGAGGCTTCGATTTGGTCGATTTGCTATCCGATTGAGACAGTTAACCCAAATTGGAAGAGTATTCCCTATGGACAACCACTGAAAAATCAACATTTTTATGTTTTTAACGAGTTGATGGAACCCTGTCCGGTGTGGGTTTCTGGACAGCTTTATATTGGGGGTATTGGACTCGCTAAAGGTTACTGGCGAGATGAGGACAAGACAAAAGCCAGCTTTATAAGCCATCCCGTCACTCAAGAGCGGTTGTACAAAACAGGGGATTTAGGACGCTATTTACCCGATAGCAATATTGAGTTTCTAGGAAGAGAAGATTTTCAAGTCAAAATCAATGGCTACCGCATTGAACTTGGTGAAATTGAGGCGACATTAAAACAACATCCCATGATTAAGGAAGCGGTGGTTACTACAGTAGGAGAGTCACAAAACAACAAGCAACTTGTGGCTTATGTTGTCCCCACGCAAGAGTCCATCTCCACCAATGCGCTTTCATCAGATCAAAATTTAGTAGAAGCCTACCAACCCCGTCAACTTGAAGGAGTGGTACTCGATCCTATAGAGCGCATTGAATTTAAGCTGAAGCAGCCAGGATTACGACAGCTAAAATCTTCTCAAACCAGTATCCAGTTGCCCAAACCTGAATTTGATGAAACCCAATACCTTAAACGTCAAAGTTATCGGCAATTTCTGCTTCAACCCATCTCCTTGGAAGAATTTAGCCAGTTTTTAAGCTGCCTTTCGCAGATGAAACTGGATAATTATCCTCTACCAAAATATCGTTATCCCTCTGCTGGGAGTCTCTATCCCGTACAAACGTACTTATTCATCAAACCCAACGCAGTAGAACACCTTGAAGCAGGTATATACTATTACTATCCTACTGACCACCGTTTAGTGTTACTCACAGCCACCAACGAGATTGAAAGCAGTACATACGGTGGTAATCAACCACTTTTTCTACAATCAGCCTTTTCAGTGTTTTTAATAGGCAAACTAAGTGCTATTACACCAATGTATGGAGAACGAGCATTAGACTTCTGCCTTCTAGAAGCAGGTCACATTGGTCAGTTGCTTATGAACAACGCACCAACACACCAATTAGGACTCTGTCCCATTGGCTACTTAGAATTTGCCGAACTACAAGATTTATTTAAGCTCGAATCAGAAGAAATTCTGCTTTATAGCTTTGTAGGAGGGAAAATAGAGTTAGCTCATACCAAGCAGTGGTTATCTAACACAACTCAAAAGTCACAGTCAATTTTTGATCAGTTGCGGGAATACCTTAAGCAAAAGTTACCGGAGTATATGCGCGTTGCTGAATACATCCTCCTAGATGCCTTACCTTTAACCCCCAATGGCAAAATAGATCGTAAAGCACTCCCCAGTCCCAATATACTATCAAAGTCAGAAGCAGTCTTAGCACCTCCAAAAACTGAAATCGAGCAAACATTAGCCAAAATTGTGCAAGAACTCCTGCACATAAAAGCAGTAAGTATCCATAACAATTTCTTTGAGTTAGGCATGGACTCACTAAAATTAGTGCAATTGAGAAACCAGTTACAAACTCAACTAAAAGTTAACATATCCATGAAGCAATTACTAATAGAAGCAACCAATATTGCAGAACTAGCTTTAGCTGTAGATGAGCAATTAATATTAACAAAAATCAAACAAAACCCCTCATCTAACCAAAATAATGATGATAAAGAAACAATTCAACTGTAATAATAAATCCTAATTGATCTGCGTAGCCTGCGGCAAGGCTTACGCCTACATCTGCGGTTTTTTAATTCGACTATATACTGCATGTAAAAGAAAAACCCCATAACTCAAATAAAATAACCATATGAACAGACATCAACTTTTCACCGAACTCAACAAACGTGATATAAAATTATGGGTTGAAAATAACAAACTAAATATCGAAGCACCAAAAGGAGCACTAACAAAAGAGCTACTTGACTCACTAGCAGAGCACAAACCAGAGATTATACGGCTATTAACCCTAACTGACACAAATACGACTTCTCCACCAGTCATTGAACCAGAGCCCAGCAAGCGATACGAACCTTTTCCTCTCACAGATATTCAGCAAGCGTATTGGGTAGGGCGCAGTGGCATATTTGAATTAGGCAACGTAGCCATTAATGGTTACATTGAATTTGAAACTAGCAATTTAGACTTGTCACGACTTACACACGCTTGGCAGAAATTAATTGAGCGCCACGATATGCTGCGGGCGATCGCTCTACCTACTGGCGAACAACAGATTTTAGAAAAAGTCCCACCTTATCAAATCTCAATACTGGATCTGCGAGGACTTGAAAGCAAAGAAGTAGAAGCTCAGTTAAAAGCCATTCGTGAAAAACTATCTCACCAAGTATTGCCGTTACAGCAGTGGCCTTTATTCGACATCCGAGCCACTTATTTACCTCAGGAGCGCATCCGACTTCATATTAGTATGGATTTATTGATGATGGATGCTGCAAGTGCTCGAATTTTATATCAGGAGTGGAATAAATTTTACCAGAATCTTGAGCTTGTATTGCCACCGTTAGAACTTTCATTCCGAGATTATATCATTCATAAAAAAGCCCTGCAAGACCCAGAATTGGTAAAGCGATCGCAAGACTACTGGTTCAGCCGCTTAAACACTTTACCCCCAGCACCAGAATTACCCCTAGCTTATTTCCCTCGTGAGCTAAAAGACTATCGATTCAAACGTCGCCGTGCTCAACTTGAACCTGATACCTGGCAACAATTAAAGCAGCGAGGAAAAAAAGCTGGTTTAACTCCTTCTGCCATATTGCTTGCTGCTTTTGCCGAAGTTTTAACAGTGTGGAGCAAAAATCCTCGGTTTACTATTAATCTCACTGTATTTGAACGTCTTCCCCTCCACCCTCAGGTTAATCAAATTCTTGGGGATTTTACCAATACAAATCTATTAGCAGTAGACAATTCAACCCAAGATACATTTACTGTTCGTGCTTTACGACTACAGCAGCAATTGTTGCAAGACTTAGAGCATCTCCATATCAGTGGGGTGCAGGTACTGCGCGAATTAGCTCGTCGTCGGAAAACTGGATTAACTGCAGTTATGCCAATAGTTTTTACCAGTGTACTAGGATTAAATTCTTCATCTGAAGAAAATTTAGCGTTCAATTTTTTGGGACAAGAAATCTACAGCATTAGCCAAACACCACAAGTCTGGTTGGATCATCAAGTCAGTGAGATAAATGGGGCATTAATATTCAACTGGGATGCAGTAGAAGAACTTTTCCCTATTGGTTTTCTCGACGATATGTTTGGGGCTTACTGCCATTTCCTAGAGGAGTTGGCACAGAATGATAAACTGTGGAGCTGTCCGACGCGAGAACTTCTACCACCAGCGCAACTGAAACAACGAGTCGCTGTTAACACAACCGCTATGGTCTTTGCAGAAGCTACTTTACTCCATACCTTGTTTTTTGAGCAAGTATCTTGGCGTCCACAGCAGGCAGCTGTGGTTACTACCCATCGTACCCTAAGTTATCAGGAGTTAGGCGATCGCACCACTGAGCTAGGACATCAACTGCAACAACTAGGCGTTTGCCCTAACCAGTTGGTAGCAATTGTGATGGAGAAAGGCTGGGAACAAGTTGTGGCTGTCTTGGGTATTCTTGCTGCTGGTGCTGCTTATGTGCCAATTGACCCTAGACTTCCCTCGGAACGAAGATTGTATCTTTTGCAACAAGCAGAAGTGCAAGTGTTATTGACTCAGACCCAACTTGATACCACACTGGATTGGCCTGAGAACATACGACGGATTTGCATAGATGTTGATGTGAAACAGTTACCGGAACCATCTGTGCGTAACCAGCCACTAGAAGCCGTACAAAAACCGGAAGACCTCGCTTATGTCATCTACACCTCTGGCTCTACAGGGATACCTAAAGGTGTGATGATTTCCCATCAAAGCGTCGTCAACACCATCCTTGACATCAACCAACGTTTTCATATCAATGCTAACGACCGAGTTTTAGCTCTCTCTTCTCTCAGTTTCGATCTATCAGTTTACGACATCTTCGGCACTTTAGCTGCAGGAGGAACTATTGTTATCCCAGAAGCTGCTAATACTAAAGACCCGGCTCATTGGACACAACTGATTATAAAACATCAAATTACAGTCTGGAACTCAGTTCCGGCTTTAATGCAAATGTTAGTGGAGTATGCCTCTGGTCATCCTGAAGTTGCATTTAACACACTGCGGTTAGTCTTACTTAGTGGTGATTGGATACCATTAAGCTTACCTGACCAGATTAGAGCTTTGTCTTTTGAAGTAAAAGTGATTAGCCTTGGAGGTGCGACGGAAGCATCTATTTGGTCTATTCTCTATCCTATAGAGGAAGTTAATTCGACCCGGAAGAGCATTCCCTACGGTCGCCCAATGGCTAACCAACGTTTTTATGTGCTTAATGAAACTTTAGAACCATGCCCAGTATGGGTTCCTGGACAGCTTTATATTGGGGGTATTGGACTCGCTAAAGGTTACTGGAAGGATGAGGAAAAGACCAAAGCCAGCTTTATCATTCATCCTCAGACTCAGGAGCAGTTGTATAAAACTGGTGATTGGGGACGGTATTTACCCGATGGTCATATTGAGTTTTTAGGTCGAGAAGATTTTCAAATTAAAATCAATGGCTACCGTGTTGAACTCGGTGAAATTGAAGCAGCTTTGAAACAGCATTCTGCGATTCAGGAGGCGATCGCCACTGTTGTAGAAGAAGAGCGGGGTAAAGTTTTAATAGGTTATGTTGTTCCAAAACCAGGGAAAGAATCTGAAATTTTTGATGTTCCTCACACAGATTCACAACCAAAACCCAACACCACAGGTAGCGAACTGCGTCGTTTTCTGAAACAAAAGCTACCAGAGTATATGATACCCTCTGCCTTCATGTTGTTAGAATCATTACCGCTAACACCTAATGGCAAAGTAGATCGTCAGGCGCTTCCTGTTCCCGATTGCACAAAACCGGAGTTAGAAAAAACTTTTGTGGCTCCTCGTGACAGAATTGAGGAGTTGCTCGCCGCAACTTGGACTGAAGTCTTCCAGCTTGAACGTATAAGCATTTATGACGACTTCTTTGAGTTGGGTGGAGACTCATTTTTGGCGCTTCAACTTATCTCAAAAATTAATCAAAAACTTGGCACAAACCTATCACTTGGTATACTTTTTCAACAGCCAACCCTAGCGGAGCTAGCAAACTTTATCACAAAAAATACTGACACTTCCGTAAAATCCACATATCTCGTTCCTATCCAAGTTGAAGGAACTCAACCCCCGTTGTTCTGTATTCACCCAGCCGGGGGACAAGTGATGGTGTATCAGCATCTAGCGGCTTGTTTAGGAACAAATCAACCTGTCTACGGAATACAGTCTTGTGCTCTTAACGACATAGCTTTAGAGCACACTAGCATCGATAATATGGCTGTTGAATATGCTAAGGTGATTCGTCAGCATCAACCCGACAGTCCTTATTATCTCATGGGTTGGTCTATGGGCGGGGTACTTGCTGTCAGTGTTGCTCAAGAGTTAGAAAAACAAGGACAAAAGGTTGCTTTTGTCGGACTTGTGGATGCTTTTTTAATTCCAGATAATACACCAACTTTTGAACGCGACCCCTTGCGCGAACTAGCATTAGTATTCGGTGGTACTTTCGTTGATGCTTTCATGGCGTTGAACGCGGTTGAACAGCAGTCATTGCGAGACGAGCTAATCAGTTTACCTTCTGCTGAACGCCTGGGACGAATAATGCTCTGGGGACGAGAACAAAACCTACTCTCAACAGAGGTTTCTGTTGAGATTTTGCAAAAACAAGTCTATCTCACTGAGATGCACGAACAACTGCTGAGAGTCCATCGTCCACCTCAGATTCGATCTAGAGTCTTTATTTGGTGGGCTTCAGATCGGGTTAATGGAGGACTCTCTCGCACAGACTGGAGTCAGTACACCACAAGCGCAAGCTACACAGAAATTGTTGATGGTAACCACTTCACTGTCATGGGTTTTCCATATGTAACAACCCTTGCTCAAAGATTACACGAATACCTTCAGGATTTGAATCCTATCATGTAATTTATTTGTTCGTAGTTGCGCTTTAGCGCATGCAACACCCAAACTTACTCTTTTTCCGCCCAAAGATTATCTATTTAAATGAACCGCAAAGACGCAAAGAGCGCGAAGAAGGAAACTAAGAAGTCGGTAATCTTGTAGTGGGAAGGGAGTAGTATAAGTCTTCATCTGAACATGATATCAGTCAATAGTTATCAATACAATTGTTGAGGAATGTAAATGATATATAATGATGAAATCCAAACACTAGCAGATTTAGTACGGGTACAAGCGCATCAATTTCCAGAATGTAAGGCGTTAATTTTTAAGAATAAAGCGCTTACTTATCTACAGCTTGATGTCCAAAGTAAGCGCGTGGCTAATGCACTGTTAGAACTAGGAATTCAAGCTCAATCAAGAGTAGCTTTATTGGCTAAAGATTCACTCAAGAGTTATGAAATCTTCTTTGCCTGTTCCAAAATCAATGCTGTTTTGGTGCCTATTAATTGGCGTTTAGCTGCTGCAGAAGTCAGCTATATTTTAAGAGATGCTAATGTTGAAGTTCTTTTTGTCGGACCTGAGTTTCACACGTTGGTTGAATCTATTAGAGATGAGCTTGATGGTGTTAGAATCATTATTGCTTTAGAAAAAGCCGAACAGAACTGGTTGAGTTATGATGTTTGGTGGCAACAGCATAGTGATGTTCAGCCTGATGTTACTATTAAACCAAATGATGTAGCCGTACAAATCTATACTAGTGGCACTACGGGACGACCTAAAGGTGTGCAACTGGCACATTATAGCTTCTTTGCGATTGCTAAAGAATTTGTTAAACAAGGTAAAAGCTGGATAGGTTGGAGCAAAATGGATAAGAGCCTGTTGGTTTTACCTTTCTTTCATATAGGAGGTTTATGGTGGGCTATCCGTGGTTTAGCATCTGGTGCTGAAAATATTTTGTTGGAAAGTTTTGACGGAATTGAGGTTCTCAAAGCCATTGAAAAACATCGCATTACGAAGACTTGTATGGTTCCCGCAATGATTCAAGTTCTGTTAACTGAACCATTATGTAAACAAACGGATTTTTCATCACTTGAATATATTGTTTACGGGGGTTCTCCTATTGCTGAATCACTCTTGAAAGAAGCAATGGCAACATTTTCCTGTAACTTTGTGCAAATTTATGGTATGACTGAAACAGGAAATTGCGCTGTCTGTTTATCTGCGGACGAGCATATTTCTACAAATTCAGATAGACTGAAGGCAGCAGGTAGACCTTTTCCTGGAGTTTCAGTCACCATTTTAAATAGTGATGGGGAAACTTTACCTTGTCGTCAAGTGGGTGAAATCTGTATCAAATCCCCAGCAAATATGATTGGTTATTGGAAATTACCTGAGGCTACAGCAAAAACTCTTGTTGATGGCTGGGTTTATACAGGGGATGCAGGCTATTTTGACGAAGAAGGCTACATTTATATTTGCGATCGCGTTAAAGACATGATTTGCTACGCTGGTGAAAATGTCTATCCTGCGGAAGTAGAAAATGTTTTATATGAACATCCAGCAGTGGCTGAAGTCGCAGTCATTGGTGTTCCAGATGAAGATTTTGGCGAAATTATCAAAGCGATCATCGTTATTAAACCTGGGATGAAGGTAACAGCACTAGATATCATCAGTTTTGTACGGGGTAAACTAGCCGATTTCAAGCTACCTAGAAGTGTTGAGTTTACTGAGTCCCTACCAAGAACGCCAAGCGGGAAATTGCAAAAAGGTAAACTTCGAGAACAATATTGGCAAGGTTATCAACGTCATGTTAATTAATAGTTAAAACTGCTTGGTTAAGTAGGGCTTGCTGAAAAAGAAAAAAAGGAGACAGTTTCTAGATTCTCAAACCCTAGAAGTATATTCAGGTGCAAGAGAGGAGGGTAAAATATCCAAAAATCCTTGCATCACCGCTCTGCAGCAGCATCAAGTATGCTGTTAGTAACCATGTACCGAAAACAGAAGCAAACTTCAATCCCAGCTGAAAACTTTGGACTCCCGTTTGAGGGGAAGCTATCAGAAGATAAAAATTTGAGGAACTTGTGAGGACATATAGTTTGTTTGGCGTTGCATAGCGTAGGAATGAATTATTGAACCGCCTTCCCTCCGGGACACTTCTCCGAAGCGGAGAGGCTGCGCCAACGTGAACGCGTAGCGTCTCGCAGAGAAGACGCCAAGAGCGCCAAGAATTAAATTTTTCAACTGATAGAGAAAATAAAATCATCCCATAAATCAGCAACGCCGTTTGTTTTTTTTAACTTGCAATTATGTCAACTGCGATAAATAACATACATTCCGCCAAGATATAGTATAATTAAAGCAAAGCCATCCCAAGTGATGTAAAGACGTGATGGACGTGCAGCTCGGTAAATCAATCCGATGATCGCAATCGAAGTCATCATCATTGCTATAACAGCAGAGAAAATATTGACAGTACTTACCTTTGCCCACAAATTTCCTCGAAAATAGACTAGATCGTAGACACCTAAAATTGCCATATTAAAGATATTTGAGCCAAACACATTAGAAACTGCTAAATCCACAGCATTGAATTGGATAGCTGCTACTCCTGCAACTATTTCTGGTAATGAGGTGGTTGCAGCTAAGAGTAAAGCTCCAATAAAACTTTGTCCTAAACCTGTGACAATGGCAACGCGATCGCCCAACCAAGCCAACCATATACCCAATATTACAATTGCTGCTGAAAGCAAGGCAAACGTTGAGTAAGCTTGTTTGGGCTTAATATGTTCGTATTGAAAAACTTCCGCCTCCTGTTCGAGGACATCAGCACGTCTTCGCATCTCAAATTGAGCAATGATACGTGTACTCGCCAGGTAAACGACCACCAGCGCTACACTGGGAACACCAAACCAGCCCAAACTCAAATTATTTTGTGTTTGCGCCAGCAGTATTCCAGCTGCTGCAATCCCTAATAATATAGATCCCAAACCTGCTGCTAGGGCGTGACTGACTTGTGCTTGTCGTAACAGGGGATCGGGTCCAGTAAAAATATCTAACAGTGCTAAGATTAATAAATTAAATAGACAACTGCCAAAGATACCACCTGCGGCTAAGTCTGGTGCGTTGAAGACAACGACAGCACTGATACCCGTTGCTAACTCTGGTAAAGAAGTCGCACCTGCTAGCAAAATTGCACCAACCCAAGTTCGTCCCAAACCCGTCTTTTCTGCTAAGATATCGGCGCTTTGGGAAAGTCTCGAACCGACGATCACTACTAGAATGATGCATAAGACTATCTGAATCAAAAGCAACATGGCACGCCCTCCTGATGCTTTGATTATGTTACTCCTTTGGTGCTATAAAGACCAGTGTTTAATTAACCGCTTTAGAGCGCAGAGGAGGACACTTCCGTGTAGGGTACACAATTTCTCCCTCCCTCACTCCCTCACTCCCTCCC
>JAWQFQ010000075.1:0-37566 GCA_035967975.1 Scytonema sp. PMC 1070.18 | reverse complement strand
TATAGCATTTGTTAAACACTATTAACAAAACCCTAACTAGTTATTTGCCCTTGCAATATTGCGTTCCCCCCCCACACCCCATACCCGACACCCGACACCCCATCTTTATTAGATTCCTGTGTTCGCGGCGATTGTTACTTCTTTGACTTTTCCTGGTTCTCCTAATTGCTTGGCTTCCTGTTTGTTAACACTAACCATGACTCCGCCAGCGTTTCCGGCTTTCACAGTAAGTTGCTCTTGGGCTTTCCAAATTCGGTGAGTCCCTTGTGGAAGTTCGCCCTCATAGGCGACTTTACCATCAGCTACGACTCGAATCCAGGACTTCTCTTTCAAAGTTACGCCAATTTGCACCAACTCCTCTGAGGAGGTGTTAGAAATAGCACTCAGAGCTTGTAGCGGTTGTGACTTTTGATTTTTGCTGACTTTTGGTTGTAGAACTTTTTCTGTTTGTGCTTTTTGGTTGTTTTGGTTATTTGCTGCTTGTAAAGTCGCGGTGTTCAATACCTGAGATAAGCCACTGACCGAGCAGAATATCAGAAATACGTAAAGTAAGTAAAGATGAACGGGACGTAATTGATTGATCCCTGCTGATTTCCAATTTGGCGTGAGGCTGACTCTATTGATACCAATGGGAAAGGTGCAGGAAAATTCTACCCCATTTAATCCCAGTGCATCGGCAAATTGACGTATCAACCCCTGAGTGTAGACGGGTTCTGGCAGATCTGCCAAATTACCTTCTTCTATCGCCTGCAACAGTCTTCGCGAAATCTTGGTCATTAAAACCATTTCCTCAAGCGAAAGCCCCTGTTCCAAGCGCCTTGTCCAAAGTTGAGCACCCATTTCTGCCAATATTTCGGCTCTTTGTTGGTCTAATGATGGTGATGCTTCCCTAGTTTTTTTTCTTTTTAGCCACTTCATATTGTCTTAAACTCCTTACCCACCTGAATCGTTAATAGGAACCCCGATGTTTTGAACGGTGGCTCTCACCATCCAGACTTGTCTTGCTTTCCAGTCGCTTTTTTTAAAAAGCGTATTTCAAACTCTTCTAAATGGCGGTACTCACCTTCCGCTAAACAACTTTTACCGGGGGTTTTTAATTGAATTGAACCAATAGCTGTGCGATGCAGCTCGAGCACCGGGTATCCCAATTGTTGGGCGACTCGGCGAATCTGACGTTTTCTACCCTCCTTTAAAATAATTTCTAAGCAAGTAGAAGAGGCTTGCTGTTTTACGATCCGCACTTGTGCTGGTCGTGTTTTTCTTCCTTCCAATACCACACCCTGACGCCACATTTGTAACACTCCTTGTGGAGGTTGTCCTGCTACTAAAACGCAATATGTCTTAGGAATATTGTGCCTTGGATGAGTCAGCTTAAATGTTAAATCTCCATCATTTGTAAGTATTATTGCTCCTGTTGTGTCTGCATCTAGACGACCAACTGGATGAATCCCCTGTCCTATCCGTAATTTTTCTGGTATTAGATCTAACACAGTAGGTCTTCCTTGGGGATCGTCGCAAGTGGAGACCACTCCAGCAGGTTTGTGCAGTAATAAGTACACCAGTGTTGGACGTTGGACCAAAGACACAGGCTGATCATCAACTTCGATCGCATCTCGCTGAGGATTTACTTTTTGACCAATCTGTGCTAATTCTCCATTAATCCGCACTCGTTTTTGCTTAATCATCTCTTCAGCTTCTCGGCGCGAAGCAATACCCCATTGAGAAAGTACTTTTTGTAACCGCTCCTCCATGTGGAAATTACTTGTATTTTAGCTAGCAGTTAATAAATAAATAATATATTTGCATTTTGTGGTATGTCACCACCAATGCTAAAGCGAAAACTCGTTTAAACTTATTTAAATGCTTGTTCCAAATGAGCAGAATCTTCATAGGCTTAGCAGTAGATGCAAAAAAACAACTCTCAAACACGAACTTCAAAAAAAAACCGCATTATCACTAATGTGCTTACAGCAGCATTAAAGCTATGGTTGAAATCGCAAGTCAGCCACGTAGCCCAATTGGAGGTAGAGATAAAAGCTAGCGATCGCCAACTTTTATCCGGTTGTATACCGTGGGTATCAGTTTTCGCCAGTCATGCTGTTTATCAAGGTCTCCATCTTACACAGATTCAGTTAGTTGCAGAAAACATTCGCGTCAATATTGGTTCAGTACTCAAAGGTCAACCGCTACGACTACTAGAGACTGTACCAGTTGTTGGCGAGCTTATCCAAGAGGAGGAAAATTTAAATACGTCTCTTTCGTCTAATTTATTCTTAGTTGCTTTAAATGATCTTCTGATTAAACTATTACCAGAATACAGCGCAAATTCCAAGTCTGTAACTTGGCAAAAAATCAAATTAGATACAAATCAAGCTACTCTTTCTGCTACATTAGCAGACCAAAACCAGATAAGTGACTTAAACATCAGTTTGCAGTTAGAACTACTGAGTGGTCATGAGTTAAAAATTAAACATATTAAAGTCGAACGTGATACAGTAGAACAAGTTGAAGCCCATAAGGAACTATATTTCAATCTAGGAGCAGATGTCGAAATACAACAGTTGAGTTTGTTACCAGGAAAACTAGTATGTTGCGGACGGATTAATGTCAATCCCTAATCTTGACACTCACCGGACCCGTGAGCGGGGACGCCCGTACCACAAGAGAATACTTTTCCAAAAGAATATAGCAGATACTTCAGTCTTCATATAAAAAAGTCCGCCTAGGCGGACTTTGTTTGTTTGACCCTTCCCTTTTAGGTAAGGGCGGTTTAAATTTTTTATTTGTATCTACACTTGTGATTCAACACCAGGTGTTAACAATTCCCGGCGCTGTTCGGCGCGAACAATCACATTACCGGTGTCATCGACATCAACAACGGCTGTATCGCCTTCCTTGACGCGACCGGAGAGAATTTCTTCAGCGAGACTGTCTTCCAACAAGCGCATAATCGCCCGACGTAACGGTCTAGCACCGTAGCTGGGGCTGTAACCTTCTTGGATGAGACGGTCTTTAAAGCGTTGAGAAACTTCCATTGTGATACCTTTTTCACCGAGACGACCAAATACTTCTTTGAGCATGATGTCGGCGATTTGGGATACCTCTTCCTTGTTCAACTGACGGAAGACAATGATTTCATCCAGACGGTTGAGGAATTCAGGACGGAAGTACTGTTTGAGTTCTTCGTTAACCAAGGACTTGATTCGGTTGTACTGTGCTTCGGATTGGTCGTCAGCGACATCAAAGCCGAAACCGCTTCCGCTCTTCTCAATCACCTTAGAACCGATGTTGGATGTCAAAATCAGCAAGGTGTTCTTGAAGTCTACGGTACGACCTTTGGCGTCGGTTAAGCGACCGTCTTCCAAAATTTGCAGAAGCATATTGAACACGTCGGGGTGTGCTTTTTCGATTTCGTCGAATAGCACAACGGTGTATGGACGACGGCGTACAGCTTCGGTTAGCTGACCACCTTCGTTATAACCGACGTAACCAGGAGGAGAACCAATCAGTTTGCTGACGGTATGACGCTCCATGTACTCCGACATATCCAGGCGAATCATTGCTTCTTCAGAACCGAAGAAGTAAGAAGCTAGTGCTTTTGCTAACTCGGTTTTACCTACACCTGTAGGACCGGAGAAGATGAAGCTAGCAATGGGTCGATTGGGGTTTTTCAAACCGACACGAGCGCGGCGAATTGCTCTTGAAACCGCTTTCACAGCATCTTCTTGTCCGATGAGGCGCTGATGGAGAGTGTCTTCCATGTGTAGCAGCTTTTCGGATTCGGATTCGGTGAGTTTGTTCACCGGAACTCCAGTCCAGGAAGCGACAATGTGAGCAATGTCTTCTTCTGTGACCACAGGTTCATCGCCTTCAGTGCGGGTCGCATTGGTTTTGCTTTGAGCGATCGCACGAATTTCGGCTTTGATTTCCATTTCGCGATCGCGCAATTCCCCTGCTCTATCGAAGTCTTGAGCGCGGACTGCGTCGTCTTTTTCTTTTAAAATTTGACGTAGTTCTCTGTCGAGTTCTTTCGCTGCGGGGGGTAACTGGGAGTTTATCAAGCGTACCCGGCTTCCTGCTTCGTCTATTAAGTCAATCGCTTTATCTGGTAAGTAACGGTCACTAATGTAGCGGTCGGACAATTTCGCCGCTGCTAGCAAAGCTTCATCTGAAATTTTCAGTTTGTGGTGTTGTTCGTAGCGATCGCGCAGACCATAAAGAATTTCTATAGTTTCTTCTACGGACGGTTCACCTACCATCACTGGTTGGAAGCGACGTTCTAGGGCTGCATCACGCTCAATGTGCTTGCGGTATTCATCCAGAGTTGTTGCGCCGATACACTGCAATTCACCTCGCGCCAAAGCTGGTTTGAGGATATTTGCTGCGTCGATAGCGCCTTCTGCTGCTCCCGCACCAATGAGAGTGTGAACCTCGTCTATCACGAGAATGACATTACCCGCCTGACGGATTTCGTCCATGATTTTTTTCAGGCGTTCTTCAAATTCACCCCGGTACTTGGTTCCTGCTACTAGCAAACCGATATCCAAAGTGACTACGCGCTTGTCTTCCAAAATGTCAGGGACATCTTTGTTAGCAATGCGTTGTGCTAAACCTTCGGCGATCGCTGTTTTACCTACCCCTGGTTCCCCAATCAATACTGGATTGTTCTTTGTCCGGCGACCCAGAATCTGAATCACACGTTCAATTTCTTTAGCGCGTCCCACTACTGGGTCTAGCTTTCCATCTGCTGCCATTTGAGTCAAGTTTGACCCAAATTCGTCCAGAGTTGGGGTTTTGTTACCGCGTGGTTGACCACCCGCGCTAACTTCTGCTGTTTCTCCCAGCATGCGGATCACTTGGGTTCTGACCTTAGATAGATCCACTCCTAGGTTTTCTAGCACCCTAGCTGCGACACCTTCCCCTTCTCGGATCAAGCCCAACAGCAGATGCTCGGTACCAATGTAGTTGTGCCCTAATTGGCGCGCTTCTTCCAAGGATAGTTCCAGAACCCGCTTTGCTCGTGGCGTAAAAGGAATTTCCACGGCTACAAAGCCCGATCCCCGCCCTATGATTTTTTCTACTTCAATCCGAGCGTCTTTGAGATTGACCCCCATAGATTTCAGTACCTTAGCCGCCACTCCGGTACCTTCTCCAATCAGACCCAAGAGGATCTGCTCAGTACCCACGAAATTGTGCCCAAGACGGCGAGCTTCTTCCTGGGCTAGCATGATTACCTTAATGGCTTTTTCTGTGAAGCGTTCAAACATATGGCATTAATCCCATCACCTGCGTCGTGCCGGTACGCTGATTTTAGCACAGCCTAACACTTCGGGTGCCTATGTAAAGGTATAGACATCCGAATCTTTTTACCCAGGTTGATGGGGTAATTTTTATCTATTTATTACTTTTTATTTACTTTTGTTTACTTTTTTGCGGTCAGTGTGCTGAGGAGTGTATATTTGCTTACCTTTCTTAAGGATTGACTGCAAATAAATTGATAAATTGAGATAGTTTTTCAGTCAGTCCCAAATCAAGATATTTATCATATTTTCAAAGTCATGTCAAGCGGGAGTTGAACTTTCTCACAAATATTCATATCTCAAAAAAGAAAATTGAAATGAAAATTTCATGAAAACTAAATATTTAATGAGGTAGTCATGCAAAAGAAATGTTTTTTTTGGAAACCCCGACACCCTACACCCCACACCCTACACCCCACACCCTACACCCTCAATGAATAAGATGATTGACTGAGGCGATCGCAAATGATGGATTTCCATTCATCTAAATTTTGCTGAAACTTCGGATGTTGTAAACCTCCCAACCAAAGAATCAGCGCGTCCTCACCATTATCCGCATAATAACGCCGTCGTGTTCCAGCGGTTTTAAAACCAAATTTTTGATATAAAGATATAGCCACTGAGTTAGAAACTCGGACTTCGAGGGTAGCTCTCTCCAAACGGCGATCGCAAGCAGTCTTGAGCAGATAGTAGAGTAAAGCTTGTCCAAAACCCTGATAGTGGTATTGGGGATGCACTGCCAGAATTGTAATGTGAGCTTCGTCGAGAATCGTCCAAAAACATCCCATTCCCAGCAATTGCATAGAGACAGAGGAAAATAAACCTAATAGATCGCTGTTGGGACTATCTAACTCTCTTTGGTATGCTTCTAAAGACCATAAGCCGCCAAAACAGGTTCGATCTAGTTCCAGTACTGCACTTAAGTCTGCTGGTGTCAGTAATTTAATTTCTAATGTTATTTTGCTCACACTTATTGTTAACTAGGGGTGTAAGGGTGTAAAGGTGTGGGGATCTAGGGTGGATGAAACTGCAATTTTCTCCAGAAATTTAATTGTCGTCAATGAATTTCTTAACAGCGCCCTACGCTTAACGCCTGCAACCTGTTATGAATAAAATATTCCCCTACACCCTACACCCTACACCCCTTCCCCAAGGGACTTGGTAAAGGGGCACACCCTCTGTAAACTGGGAATCGGAAGATTCTTTCACACTCCCAATTTAGACAAGGACAACTCTTATTGCTATGGTATCCACACACCCAGCTGGGGTTCAACATTCTGGTAATAGGTATTTACCACAACCAAGTCTCAGTAGTACAAATATCTCACCCAATCAACAACTTCTACCACTAACAGCCAGAATTAATAGTGACGACCACTTAGAAATAGGCGGCTGTGATGTCACAACCCTAGTTCAGCAATTTGGGTCACCACTCTATATTTTGGATGAAGAAACCCTGCGAACTGCTTGTCGCCAGTACCGGGAGAATTTCAAACGCTATTATAAAGGTGAATCTCAGATCATTTATGCATCTAAAGCGTGGAGTTGTATAGCCGTTAGCGCGATCATCGCCTCAGAAGGGCTAGGAATAGATGTTGTTTCAGGAGGCGAACTCTACACAGCATTGAAAGCAGGTTTGAGTCCCGATCAAATTTATTTTCACGGCAATAACAAATCTCGTAATGAACTGAGTTTTGCCATTGAAACAGGCTGCACTATTGTAGTTGATAACTGGTACGAACTGTATACCCTTGTAGAGTTAGCCAAGGAAAAGGTGACAAAGGAGCAAGAGGACAACACCAACTCTTCCCAACACCCCACACCCCACACCCCACACCCTATTCCCATTATGCTGCGGCTGACACCCGGAATTGAATGTCACACGCACGAATACATTCGTACCGGACACTTAGATAGTAAATTTGGTTTTGATCCTAATCAACTAGATGAGTTGTTTGCTTTTGTCAGCCAGCAATCTGTGTTAGACTGCGTAGGTTTACACGCTCACATTGGTTCCCAAATTTTTGAACGTCAACCCCATCAAGACTTAGCTGCTGTTATGGTCCAGTGGATGAGTCAAGCTGCTCTTTACGGTTTGACAGTAAAACAGTTGAATGTAGGTGGCGGTTTGGGGATTAAGTACATAGAATCCGATGACCCACCCAGTATTGAAGAGTGGGTAAAGCCGATTTGTGAAGTAATTCAAGAAGCTTGTGCTGCTTCTAATTTACCATTGCCGAAATTACTATGTGAACCGGGACGTTCTCTAATTGGGACAGCTTGTGTCACAGCATACACCATCGGTTCATCGAAAGTGATTCCGGAAATTCGTACCTATGTAGCAGTTGATGGGGGTATGTCTGATAATCCGCGACCCATCACCTATCAGTCCATTTACCGTGCAGTTGTTGCCAATCGGATGTCTGCGCCGATGACAGAAACCGTCACAATTGCCGGAAAACATTGTGAATCAGGGGATATTGTAATAAAGGATGCCCAACTGCCAAAAAATCAATCAGGGGATATTCTCATAGTAATGGCAACTGGTGCTTACAATTACAGTATGGCATCTAACTACAATCGCTTGCCCCGACCGGCAGCTGTTGTAGTAGCGAATGGCGAAGCAAATTTAATTTTGCAACGCGAAACTTATCAAGACTTAATTCGACAAGATTGCCTACCAGAAAGACTAAAGAAGGGTGAAGGATAAAGGCTGAAGGATGAAAAAAAGGATGAAGGATAAAGGATAAAGGATGAAAAAAAGGACGAAGGATAAAAGGATAAAAGAAAGTTTTACTTTCTCAGTTAGACCTTTTACCTTACACTTTTGAATTTTTACTTTCCGCCTTCAGCATCACCGCCTTTTGCCTTTTACTTTCATCCTTCATACTTCATACTTCATTCTTTCACGCCAGATGTCATGGGAGATTTGTGGAAGCAATGGCTGACTTATTTATGGACACAGTCCTTGCTTATTGAGACTCTGGATATTGTATTAGTACTGGCGCTGACATATATGATACTAGTTATTATTAGTGAGCGCCGGACACTATGGATGGTGCGGGGATTTATTATCTTGATGCTGGCATCAGCACTCAGTGGTAAATTACAGCTAAATCTGCTGAATTTTGTATTGGAAAAGTTAGTCATTGGCTGTGCTGTAGCAATGGCGGTTGCTCTCCAATCAGAGTTTCGCCGCTTTTTGGAACAATTGGGGAGAGGTGAATTCCGACAGCTGTTCCAGCCATCCCGTCTGGCAGTACCCAAATCTGATACTGTTATTGATGAAATTGTTGATGCTGTTAAAGAGCTCTCAAAAAACCGGATTGGAGCTTTGCTAATTTTAGAAACCACTGGTCCCATTGACGAACGGGATTTTTCCGTACCGGGAGTAAAGCTGAATGCGGAAGTTTCTAAAGAACTTATACAGACAATTTTTCAGCCGAAAACCTTATTACACGATGGGGCCACTTTAATTCGTGGTTCGCGGATTGTTTCCTCTGGTATAATTTTACCGCTTTCAGGACGCACAGCTTCGCGCCAGTTGGGAACACGCCATCGAGCGGCGATGGGAATTACTGAGCGGGTCGAAAATTGCATCTGCGTTGTTGTATCAGAAGAAACAGGTTCTATTTCCTTAGCGGAACGAGGAACTCTGAATAGACCGCTGACCATAACGAAGCTTAAGGAGTCTCTGGAGGCTCGATTTTCCCCTACTGTAGATCGGGAAGCTGTTGCTCCTGGTTTGTTCAGTTTGGGTCGTCAGATTCGTAAGACATTAGCAATAGCTTCACGTTTAGTTGGATTACCATCGCCTGCATCACGAGATAAAAAATGACAGCACAACATACTGAATTACGAGATTTGCCCCTTGATTTAAAACAGGAATTACTACCCAAGCACGTTGCAGTCATTATGGATGGCAATGGTCGATGGGCTAAACGTCAGGGTCTACCTCGGATTGTAGGTCACAAACGGGGAGTGGATGTTTTGAAAGATTTACTCCGCTGCTGTAAGGATTGGGGAATTCAAGCACTCACGGCTTATGCCTTTTCAACAGAAAATTGGGGAAGACCCATTGAAGAAGTTGATTTTTTGATGACTCTGTTTCAGCGAGTTTTACGCCAAGAACTGCGAGAAATGATCGAAGAAAATGTTCAAATTCAATTTGTAGGAAATTTGAGCGCATTGCCAAAATCTCTCCAAGAAGAAATTTCTCGCTCGGTGGAAAAAACACAAGAAAATTGTGGGATTAGATTTACAGTGGCAACAAATTATGGGGGTAGGCAGGAAATTTTACAGGCATGTCGTGCGATCGCCAATCAAGTTCAGCAAGGTTTACTCCACCCAGACGATATTGATGAAGCTACCTTTGAACGCCACCTTTACACTGCGGGGATTTCCGATCCCGACTTATTAATTCGTACGAGTGGGGAGATGAGGGTTTCAAATTTTCTTCTCTGGCAAATTGCTTATTCAGAAATTTATATCACTGAAACTCTTTGGCCCGATTTTAACCGTAATGAATTCCATCGTGCCTTATTTGCTTACCAGAAACGGGAACGAAGATTTGGAAAATTATGAGTTATAAATTATGAATTATGAATAAACCTTTTCATAATTCATAATTCATAATTCATAATTCCTATGGTCCAGAAAAAACTGCTCGTTCCACATCTTCTCGGCTCAGAGAGTATTTAAAGGCACGTTGGATATCTTGTCCGTCTGCACCAGCTTGGAGATAGCGCACTACAATTTGCTCAATATCTAAGGAAAGTTCAGCTCGCCAACTGGGTCGTTGAACGCGCCAGCAATGTAGCTGTTGTTCATCTTGTTGACAGCCTTGGTCTTTCAACCATTGTTCAATGTAGGGTAGAGGATGATTGTACAGGGGAGTACTAGAAGGAGGAAGAGCCATAGGTTAAATCGAACGTCAAGGAAAAAGTTCAAAATAATTTATTAATTGTTAATTTTTGTGGGGATTTGTTGCGTAAAGAAGGTTGTACTTTGCTGGATAGCGGGCGGTAGTGGTACTTGTCGGGTGTGAAAAGCAGCTTCACCACGGGTTAAACCAATGGCGATCGCAATCAGCAAGCAACCTAAAAATGTCACCCCAAGAATAAACAAAACGAATATTTCGCCAGATGAGAGGGGGCGATCGCTTGCATCAAGGTAAGCTGATTTAGACCAGTCATGGGAATGTGACACAGGACGGTTCAAATCGGTGGGAGCTTGAATGACCCCAAAGCGAGAATAACCGATTTTTAGGTCGTAGCTGAATCGTCGTTCTGGATTACTAAGGGTGGCATAAGCTTCATTCAGTTCTTGAAATTTGGCGATCGCCATCGTCTTCGGTAAGTTTGTCGTGTCTGGGTGATAGCGCTTGCTCAACTCCCGGTAAGCGCGACGGATTTCAATTGGAGATGCTCCGGGATGAAGTCCTAGCAGGGAGTAGTAGGTAGGTTCGCTGCTCGGTGGCATTAACCCATTTTGATTCACGGTTATTCAGTCATCTTGCGTGAGAGGTTTTCTAATATTCTAAACCGATGAATTTACGATTTCTTAAAAATGGGGTGTGGGGTGTGGGGGTATACTACTTTATTAGGTCGGCACGGGGTCTAAAGCTTTCAAGCTGCCGCAATTTTTCGTAAAGTTCTCGTTCTTGTTGACTTATATTCTTAGGAGCCACGATTTGTATTTCCACCAGTTGGTCACCACGTTCGCCGTTTTCCTTGGGATAACCCTTATGAGCAAGGCGGAAACGCTGACCTGACCTGACTCCTGGCGGAATCATCATTTTTACCGGACCATCAAGGGTTGGTGCTTCTACCTGTCCACCCAGTACTGCTTCAGTAGGAGTCACTGGGACTTGACAAAGTACATTCAGTCCCTCTAACTTGAATAAAGGGTGAGTTTCTACGGTAATTTTCAAGTATAAATCGCCACCATTAAGACCTTGATTCTTCAAACGAATTGTTTGACCTGTAACCATTGCTGAGGGCATAGTCACCTCTAGCGATCGCCCATCTTCCAAACGAATTCTTTCCAATCCACCTTTATAAGCTTTTTCTAAAGGCAAAGTTAGTCTTGCTTCTATGTCCCGACGAGCAGTACGGGAATTAACAGTAACATACTCTTTTGTTCTAGGGGTGCGGAACGGGTCTGAACTAGCACCGTTACTAGCAGTTCCATTTCTACTGTCTTTACGAACCCCTATACCAATAACTTGATTGATAAAACTATCAAAATCTGTATACTTTTCCGGGTCTACCTCTTGCGTGTTACTGCGTCCATTGGAACGACCATCCCCCCAAGTTTTCGCCCCTCGCTGTTGCTGTTTGCCAAAGCCCTTTTGTTGCCAAAAGCGACTAAACTGGTCGTACTGCGCCCGCTTTGTCGCATCGGAAAGGACTTCATAGGCCTCACCGATATCCTTAAACTTTTCCTCTGCTTCTTTGTTACCGGGATTCAGGTCTGGGTGATACTGTCGCGCTAAGCGCCGATAGTTCTTTTTAATTTCTTCATTCGTTGTGTCTTTAGAGACTCCCAAAATCTCGTAGTAATCGCGAAAATTCTGCAAGTTCGGCATAGTTGATCTTTTTAACTCAGAGGTTAGATTTTCCCAATAGCTATTCAATAATTTTTAAGCTACGAAGCCGTTATTACCTAATACAAATTTCCAATTGTCAAATCCGCATTTCACATCAACCTAATCATTTATGTATTTTGACCCGAAGAGCTAACCTGGTGGGTTATGGGGGAAAACTTCCGCCCTAAAAGTTATAACCCCATTTCTTAGAAATAACCAACAGATATTACAACCAATCGTCATCATCATCCCAGTTATCTTGATAGCTAGGTCGCTCCCTGCGTGAGGAACCACCATCATAAGAGGAACGACCTCTTCTGCCATAGCCTTTGTCATAGTCCCTGTCTCTGCTATAGCCTTTGTCATAGTCCCTGTCTCTGCCATAGCCTCTGTCATAGTCCCTGTCATAATCTCTGGCATAGGAATCTCTACCATAGTAATCGCGATCTCGTTCCTTATCGCCACCAGTAAAGATTTCGCGGATAGTTTCAAACAAATCATCCTCTTCATCTTCAGCGTAATACTGGCGGACTTCACGGTTAAGATCGTACAGAGCATCTTGCAGATCGGCATATGATTGGTCAATGCCTCGGTCGTCATCTGCTTGCAAACTCTCGCGTAGTTCTCGGCAAATATTATCAATTCTTTGACGGCGACTGCGGGCAAATTGCATACCAAAATCGAGTGCAACTTCTCTAAGTTGCCGTTCTGCTTGTAAAATCAGTGCTTCAGAACGAGTTCGTTTTTCTACCCGTTCTTTACGTTCCCTATCGACTTCAGCATATCTTTCCGCATCTTGAATTGCCATCCTAATTTCTGCTTCTGTCAGAGTAGATGCACCTTGAATTGTGATACTTTGCTCTCGACCTGTGGTTCTATCGAGTGCTGTCACCTGTAAAATCCCATTAGCATCAATATCGAATGCTACCTGAATTTGCGGTATACCTCGTGGTGCTGGGGGGATGCCATAAAGCTTGAAACGTCCCAAGGACTTGTTATCAGTTGCCATTTCTCGTTCGCCCTGAACGATATGAATTTCCACACTGTTTTGATTATTTTCAGAAGTGGAAAAAATATCGGAGCGCCGTACTGGTATGGTGGTGTTGCGAGGAATGAGTTTTTTCATCACTCCACCAATGGTTTCTAATCCCAAAGATAGAGGCGTAACATCTAAAAGGAGTACGTCCTTTAAATCCCCAGCTAGAATACCCGCTTGAATGGCTGCTCCAACTGCGACAACTTCATCAGGATTCACGTTTTGGTTTGGTTCTTTGCCAATCATTGCCCGGACGAGTTGCTGCACCATGGGCATCCGCGTGGAACCACCTACTAAGACAACTTCATCAATATCTGCGGGTGTAAAACCAGCATCTTTCATCGCTCGTTTGACGGGAATACGCACTCGCCCTAGAAGGTCATCACACAAACCCTCAAATTCAGAACGTTTCAAACGAGTTTCAAGGTGCTTAGGACCATCTTCTGTGGCGGTAATAAAGGGCAAGTTGATTTCAGTGACACTTACGGCAGAAAGTTCAATTTTTGCTTTTTCCGCTGCTTCCATTAAACGTTGTAAAGCTTGGCGATCGCGTCTTAAATCGACTCCTTCTACCTCCAAGAATTTTTCTGCCAACCAATCTACAATTCTTTTGTCAAAATCATTACCACCTAATTGGGTATCTCCACTGGTAGCTTTAACTTCAAATACCCCATCTCCCACTTCTAGAATCGATACGTCAAAGGTACCGCCGCCTAAATCAAACACCAGTATAGTTTGACTATCAGTTCGATCTAGCCCATAGGCTAGTGAAGCCGCCGTTGGTTCATTGAGAATCCGCATCACTTCTAAACCTGCGATTCTGCCTGCATCTCGTGTTGCCTGACGCTGGGAATCGTTAAAATAGGCTGGTACGGTAATCACTGCCCCTGTTACGGGTTCGCCCAAATACTTGCTGGCATCTTCTGCCAGTTTTTTGAGAACCATTGCCGAAATTTCTTCTGGGGCAAACTCTTTGTTCAGACGGGGACAGGCAATTCTGATGTTACCAATCTCGTCTTTGCGGATAGTGTAGGGAACTCGCTTTGATTCCGGATTCAGTTCGGCATATCTACGCCCTATAAACCGTTTGACGGCAAAAAATGTGTTTTGTGGGTTAAGAACAGTTTGTCGCCGTGCCATTTGCCCAACAACCCGTTCGCCTTCTTTACTAAAACCGACGACGGAGGGAGTGGTTCGCATTCCTTCTGCATTGGCAATCACCACCGGCTTGCCACCCTCCATGACGGCAACTACTGAGTTGGTTGTACCCAAGTCAATGCCGACTACCTTGCCCATGCGTTTTTGTTCTCCTATAGTGTCTTATAAATTAATTTGTTTATAACTTACGCTTGATTTATTGTATCTTGCACGCTATGAATTACACGTTTAGACAGTGTTTGCCTTTCGTTAATTTGTGAATCTCAAGAATCAACTCGAAAGCCACCTTACTCAAATCGCCCGCGATCGCGACCCTTATTTGGCGACTGCTGGACATTTTTTTGTCCAAGAATACATTCGTCAACAATTAGCACAATGGGGAAGTGTGGAAATCCACACCTTTAGAGTGGGGGGCAAAACGTGCAAAAACCTCATACTGAATTTACCCCCAACTGAGCCCGTAATGGAAGGCTTGCCTCCAATTCTAATCGGTGCTCATTATGATGCTGTACCCGGAACACCAGGAGCTGATGATAATGCCACAGGTGTAGCGGTATTACTAGAATTGGCAAGAATGTTTGCTACTAAACCAACAAAATATCCCTTGCGACTGGTTGCTTTCGATATGGAAGAATACGGTTTACTAGGTAGCATTGACTATGTTAATCGGTTACAGCAAGAACAGCAACCACTACGCCTGATGATTTCCTTAGAAATGTTAGGTTATCGAGACGATACACCAGGTTCGCAAAACTACCCACCCCCTTTGGACAAGTTTTACCCAAATCGAGGTGATTTTATTGCTTTAGTTGGCAATTGGCGAACAATTCGTGACTTAATTTCTATCAGCCATAGTATTCGCAAAGTTGGCGTACCAAGTCAATGGTTACCAGTCCCAAATCGAGGTTTAATCGTTCGCCAGTCCAGACAAAGTGACCATGCTCCTTTTTGGGATGCAGGATATCCAGCAATGATGGTCACAGATACAGCATTTATGCGAAATCCCCATTACCACAAACCCAGTGACACTATAGCTACTCTAGACTTGGATTTCCTAACCGGGGTGTGTCAAGGATTGGAAATTGGAATTAGGAGGTTGTGAATTGATAGTCGTTAGTTGATAGTGGATAGTTGTGAAAAGTCTTATGACAACTAACCACTAACTACTAACCACTAACTCTTTTCCACTTCCTTTTTCACATTTGCTCGAACACTGGGAGTCAGGCTAATTAAATCTTCTAAATTGCGTTTCATAGTGTTACAAATAGTATCTAGCGGCAAATCATTTGCATCATATCCAAAAGGGTTTTCTATCTCAATACCGTAAGCGTTCAGCCCTTTGTACCGCAGCGTCGAGCTTTTATGAGCTATAGAGGTATTTATAATGGGACTCAAAACAACTATAAAATGCAAGAGAAACAGGCGATCGCAAGCTGACTGCTGAAGGCTGATAGTTGAACGCTTACTAATTAGCAATTAGCTTTTTAAATGATTGATGAGAAATAACTGGATTTTTGTAGCAAACTAATGTGAAATATCTAATACTTGTATTTTACAATTGCAAAACTCAAAAATCCGGGAACTTCTGCAAAACCGGGGTTCTCTGATTTCACAAATGTGCGCGGATTGCTATATACCCAAAGATACAAGCTTTTTACCAGTTGTTTGTGTAAATCTCAATTGAGAAAAATCTTTTAATCAGGGATTATGCCGCAATACTTCGGACAACTACACACTAGTGAGCCACCTTGGTCGATCCTTGGAACAGTACAAGCAGTACAACAAGATGAACGCCATATCCTCTTCAAGTGTGATGGTCCCTGTCTAAGGGTGAGTGTGCTAGCACCGAACTTAATTCGGGTACGGATGACCCCAGGAAGCGAATTTTTACCCAGGCGGTCGTGGGCAGTAGCACAGGCTGATGAAGAATGGTCCACGGTGCAATTTGAGGTGCAGGAAAAAGCAGAGAGTGTAGAAATTAAAACTGAACAGCTGTGCGTTGTTGTAACCCGCAATCCTTGTCGTATCCAGTGCTTTGATTCAGCCGGACAACCCTTTGCTCAAGATACAGACTTAGGAATGGGGTGGCGGACTGGTGCGATCGCTGGGTGGAAACGGATTGAAGTTGACGAACACTTCTATGGTTTTGGTGAACCCACAGGCTTGCTCGACCAGCGCTCAAAAGTGAGAACCAACTGGACAACTGATGCAATTGATTACGGCATCATGACAGACAGTATGTACCAGGCAATTCCCTTTTTCATCGCGTTGAGTCCTGGATTGGGTTACGGGCTTTTTTTCAATACGACTTTTTGGAGCCAATTTGATTTGGGCGCACACCAGCCCGGAGTCTGGCGAATGGAAACTCAGGGAAGTGAACTGGATTACTACATTATTTATGGTCCCGAACCTGCAAAAATTATTCAGACATACACCCAGCTAACCGGACGGATGCCTCTACCACCCCGGTGGGCACTAGGTTACCATCAGTGTCGCTGGAGTTACGAGTCCCAAGATATAATCCGCAAACTGGCAAGTGAATTTCGTCAGCGTCGCATTCCCTGTGATGTTATCCATTTCGATATTGATTATCTCAACGGCTACCGAATTTTTACCTGGAGTCCTAAACGATTTGCTAACCCGAAAGAATTAATACAAGATGTGAAGCAAGATGGCGTTAAAGTAGTGACAATTGTTGACCCAGGGGTCAAGTACGAGCCAGAAGCAGATTACAAAGTCTTCGACGAGGGATTAAAGAACGACTATTTTGTCCGGAAAACTAATGGTCAACTATTTCACGGCTACGTTTGGCCTGACAAAGCTGTCTTTCCTGATTTCCTGCGCCCTGAAGTGAGAGATTGGTGGGGAAGGTTGCAAAATAGCCTCACTGATATTGGTGTTGCTGGGATCTGGAACGATATGAATGAACCCGCACTTGATGACCGTCCATTTGGGGATTCTGGTAATAAAATTTCGTTTCCTCTTGATGCTTCTCAGGGACCAAATGACGAGAGAACCACCCATTATGAAACTCACAATTTGTATGGGCTGATGATGGCACAGGCATCTTATCAGGCGGTTGAAAAATCTCGTCCCACAGAACGCGCCTTTTTCTTGACACGGGCTGGATATGCTGGAATTCAGCGTTGGTCAGCAGTTTGGACAGGAGACAACCAATCTCTGTGGGAACACCTAGAAATGTCCATACCAATGCTTTGTAATCTGGGTTTATCAGGTATTGCCTTTGTGGGTGCTGATATTGGGGGGTTTGCAGGGAATGCTACGGCTGAACTATTTGCGCGTTGGATGCAACTAGGAATGCTTTACCCGTTGATGCGAGCACACTCAGCATTAACGACTGCACAACACGAACCTTGGATGTTTGGCGATCGCGTTGAAAAAATTTGCCGCGAGTACATTGAACTCCGTTACCAACTGCTACCTTACATCTACACCCTCTTTTGGGAAGCTGCATCCACTGGCTCACCCGTTCTGCGACCCCTGCTCTACCATTTTCCCAATGACCCAAAGACCTTTACTCTTGCTGACCAAGTCATGCTTGGTTCCTCATTACTAGCAGCACCAATCTACCGTCCAGGCGTTGAACACCGTGCCGTTTACTTGCCAGAAGGTCGCTGGTTCGACTGGTGGAGTGGAGAAATTTATGAAGGTCCAACACACATCCTGGCATACGCCCCACTAGAACGATTGCCATTATATGTTCGTGCTGGCTCTATTATTCCAATGATACCAGTCATGCAACACGTAGATGAACGTCCTATAGACCAGATGAGACTTCGGACTTGGAAGGGAACAGGTGAATTTACACTTTATGAGGATGACGGACACACCTTCGATTACAAAACGGGAGCTTTTTGCACAACAACTTACCACGTTTCTTCACAAGACCAACAAACCATCGTTGAGGTTAAAGCACGAGAGGGTAGCTTTTCACCCGCAACCCGTGAAATCATTGTAGAACTGGTTGGTGTTGGTGAACAAAGTTTTACCGACGATGGCACTGCAAAGCAGTTGACCTTTTCTACCTAGTGGTCCATCGCAAAAGTTTTGATAGGTTCGTAGTTGCGCTTTAGCGCCGGTACAATCAATCACAACTCAAACTAACCCCCCCAAAATTAATGCGATGAACCACTAGTGGTTTACCACATTAATTTTGAGGAGTTGTTCAGCCCCCCTTGTGCGTACACCATAGAGGGTAAGGCTTATGCTTGATTTAAGCTAAAATAGGCAGCACTGAGTTAAGTCATTTAACACACTATGTCAGATACTCTTACTGATATTGGTACTCTCATCGACAGTCATCCTGGAATTCATGGAGGCTGTCCTCTAATTGCTGGAACTGGTGTAACAGTGCGGCGAATTGCTATCTGGTATCCTACAGATTAGGAGGTGAAAGCAATGCAACTAGTGGAGCAACGAATTATCAAAATTGGGCATCCAGCTTGGGAACAAATAGATGAAATGTCATTTGCTGCTAAAAATCTGTGGAATGCAGCACAATATACAATCCGGCAATCATTTATTTATGGTTACGGAGTGCCATCCTATAACCAAATGGATAAGCTCATGCAACCCACAGAACAATACAAATCGTTGCCTGCTAAAGTAGCTCAACAAGTACTGAGATTATTGGAGAAATCTTGGAAATCTTATTTTGAGGCGATAGCAGTATACAGAGAAGATGCATCCAAATTTACAGTCAAACCTAAAATCCCTGGGTACAAGAAAAAAGATGGTAGAGCTTTATTAGTATTTACGGAGCAATCTACCTCAAAAAAGGTTTTCAAAAAAACGGGACAAATTAAACTGACAGACATTAATTATTGCTTTGATACCAAAATCACACCAGAGCAATATTGTCAATCAAGGATTGTCCCTAAACTAGACCATTATGTTTTAGAAATAGTGTACGAGGTGCCTGATGTTGAATTAAATAGCAATGCTGAAAAAATGGCAGCAATTGATTTAGGAATAAACAATTTAATGGCTGTAACAGCAAACTTGCCTGGATTTAAACCAGTTCTCGTTAATGGCAGACCACTAAAAAGTATAAACCAATTTTTCAACAAAAAACGTGCTCAACTTCAAAAAAGAAGTGGATTACGTACATCCAAACGATTGAAAGCATTTACCACAGACCGCAATCTCAAGGTCAAGAACTATCTGCATCGGTCAAGTACTTATGTTATCGATTTGTTGGTGGCTCACAACGTCACAAAATTAGTGATAGGTCAAAATCCAGATTGGAAGCGCAATTGCAATATCGGCAGAGCTAACAATCAGCAATTTATCCAAATCCCTCACGGTCAATTAATCGATATGTTGACCTACAAAGGAGCAAAAGTAGGGATTGAGGTTATTGTTAGGGAAGAGTCATACACTTCCCAGTCCAGTTTTTTGGATAATGATTTTATTCCTACTTATGGCAGTAAACCATCAGATTGGCAACCCTCAGGTCAGAGAATTTATCGAGGTCTGTATAGAACCAAATTTGGTAGATTAATTAATGCAGATACAAATGCATCGTATAATCTCCTAATTAAAGAATTCCCCAATGCCTTCGGGACAGGGGATAGAGAGGTCTTAGTTGACCCAATTCGGGTAAATTTAGGTGGTTTTAAAGTCCCAAGCTTGACCCCATTCTAAATGCCTTAAAAGTTCCGCGAATGAAGTAGCAGTTATCTATCATAGAAAGCTATGTCTGCCTATATTTGACTATACGGAACTAAACTATAAACAAGGTTACAGTGCAGAAGAAATTGCCGATCAGATTGGTCATCTAACTTTGGCACAGGTTTATGCAGCTTTAACATATTATCATATCAATCGGGAAGAAATTGATGCTGACATTGTCGAGCAAGAAGCAGAAGGTGACCGTATAGAAGCATTACATAATGCTGGAAAGCGCTAAATGAGCCAGATTCGCTTATACATGGATGACAATCATGGTTAGTAGTCTTAAAAAACTGATTGAGGAACCAGAATTGGGTCAAGCAGACGATCCAGAAGAAAGGTTTACAAGTAGTGGGGTAAGTTGGCAAACATACGAAGCGCTGCTAGCTAAATTAGAAGATAACTCTCATTACCGTATTAGCTACTTAGATGGAATATTAGAAATTGTGTCACCTTCGATAAGACATGAAAAAGTTAAAGAACGTTTAGCGTCTCTGGTAGAAGTTTACCTAGACTACAAGGAAGACCAATACACTCCGATGGAGAGGAAAAGGACATTCCAGACCTAGCCATAGAGGTAATTATCACCAGTAGTAATATTGACAAACTGGAAACTTATCGACGTTTAGGAGTTGCTGAGGTCTGGTTTTGGGAAAATAATCGTCTCAAACTTTACCATTTAAGGGAAGAAACACCATCAGTGTTTTTGGAAACTCATGGGTACGAACAGATTAATACGAGTGAGTTCTTACCAAATTTGAATATATCTTTACTGGAAGAATGCACCCTCATCTCAGATCATGTTCAAGCAAAACGAGAATTTAAACAAAGTTTGCAGAATCCCCCATCATAAATATATCATCGTAATGATGCTAATAGCTAATTGTTAATTGCCATTAGCCATTAGCATCACATTATCCCTACACCTCAGCAAAACGGATTTTGAGATAATCTTCATCCATTTTTGCTCCAGATGGTTGGAGTGCAGCTAAAGCTTGTGGTAAAACTAAATTTCGACGATGATTGCCAATTGTAATGTTTAATTCATCTCCACTTTTACTCAATTGAATTTGATTTTTAGGAATACCAGGTAGGTACAATTCCAAGCTATATTGATTCTGCTCCTGTATAACTCTGATGGTAGTTTCTTTGTAGTAAACTTGAGTGGGGTCTTCATCTTTATAAAGAGTCTCTTTCAACCGTTCTAAAGCTTGTAAACCACACATTTCTTCTGAAAAAAGTGGAACTTCCTTGACAGGAAGTGGATGAAAATTGTCATGAATTTCTTGACGGTACTGTTTTTGATTCTCTTTCCAACGTTGGAAAAAGGGGTCTTGCACTGCTTCAGGAATAATGCGATTAGCAACAACTAAATCAGTTGAAACGTTATACAAACTGAGGTAAGCATGAGCCCGAAGAGATTCTTTGATGACCATCCTTTCTGGATTGGTAACTAAGCGTACTGAGGTTTGATTGTTATCAGTTAAGACTTTTTCCAAAGCTTCAATTTGTTGATAAAATTCATACGGTGCGTCCATGACCTCTTTGTCTGGTAGCGAAAAACCAGCAATTGGTTTAAAGATTGGTTCAACTAGAGGTCTAAGTGCTACCGAAATATTTTGAAATGGTTTGTAGAAGCGGCGCATATACCAGCCACTCACTTCTGGTAAACTCAACAAACGCAGTGCTGTTCCAGTGGGGGCTGAATCAATAATTAAGACATCATACTCCCCTTCATCATAATGACGTTTCATTCTTACCAAGCCAAAGATTTCATCCATTCCTGGTAAAATCGCCAATTCTTCTGCTTGTACTCCGTCTAAACCCCGTGCTTGTAACACTTGAGTGATGTAGCGCTTCACAGAACCCCAGTTTGCTTCCAGTTCTAGCAAGGCGTCTAGTTCTGCACCCCATAAATTGGGACGAATTTGTTTTGGTACATGTCCCAGTTCTAGGTCAAAACTGTCTGCTAAGGAGTGAGCAGGGTCTGTGCTTAAAACTAATGTACGATGACCTAGCTCTGCACAACGTAGTCCCGTCGCAGCGGCGACAGAAGTTTTTCCCACGCCGCCTTTACCTGTCATTAAAATTACACGCATGGTATAGTTTTGTCCTAGCTGAGAAGTGTTTACGTTTATTTACATTATGCTCTGATTAGGGGTGTAAGAGTGTGAGGGTGTAGGGGATATGTTTTTCTTCTTCCCTTACACCCCTACACCCTACCCCCCACACCCTGAAAATGCTGCTTCAACACCTCTAAGCGCGAACAGTTCCAATAATCAATGTGAGAAACAATCAATCCCTGAGAATTCAAGCGTAGTTCGCTCCAACCAGAAATAGAAATTCTTGGTTTCCAGGGAAGGGGCGTATTCCAGCTAAGCGTCCACTCAGTTTTAATTGTATCTTTTAAACGACAAATATTGTGTAAGTCAAATTTTAGATTTAAAAACCAAGTTTCGATGAATTTAATCATCTGCTTGTAACGCTCAATACCATGAAATTTATTCATCGGGTCTTCAAAATAAACATCTTGAGCGTAAATGCTATAGGTCTGGTTAACAGGAAATCTTTGATAATCTTCTTTTAAAATTTCAATGATATCCATAATTTTTAATTCTTATTGACTCACATCCACTTCATTCCAAAGACGTTCTAACTGATACCGCCATGCTGAGAGAACGGCTTCGCGTCCTTCTGCTGACTGATTCATTTCACCCATGAGTCCTTCTGCGTAAAAGCGGTCTAAGTTTTGCATGGTGGCTTCGAGGGACTGTCCTTGCTGTTTTGCAGCGATCACAATCTGTCGGATACGTTTTTCTATCAACCGATTAAAGACGCTATCTAACCCAGCTTCATGTAGAGACATGAGTCGAGCGATCGCATCTCGCAAATCTTCTGCAACTAAACTAGTTGTGCTATGCTGAAATACTCCCCACACTACACCTTGCTGCAAAGCGTAGCGGACTTCTTGAGTTTCATCAAAGTTAGCTTCTAAAAATTGTTCTAAAAAAGGTTGAGCTTCTGGTAGTGGTAGGATGGGTAATAACAATCGCAGCCAACTCTCATCATCCGAAAGCATGATTAACAGACGAAAGGTGGGGGTTTCGACTTGCCAGGAACTGGGTGCGATCGCGTTCACAGTTGAGGTTCCGAATAATTCTTCTAAGGTTTCCGCAATTTCTGAGGGTGTCATGGTTTTTATTTTACACTCAGTCTCTAGCGTAGCGTGTCAAGACCCCTTCAGGGAATTGAAAAACTGAGCCTGGTTACTCCCTTTCCGCTTGAAGATTATCTATTGCTATGAACCGCCAAGACGCAAAGAGCGCCAAGGAGGAGGAAACGTAGATCGGTAATCTTATAGCGAGAAGCGAGTAAATCATAGTGCCAGAATTGTTAGAGGATGTTTGAAAAGTGGTTTGCTGTAATTTCAAGCACTGGTTGATCCCCCGTAGCTCTCCTTTTTAAGCAGGGCTGATTCATTCGCTCAGAACAGGATTTTGTCAAGAGTATAAGCCAAAAATTTTAGGGAGTCGGCAATCGAAAAATTACTACTTCAATGAGTAAATTTAAGTGCGATCGCCTAGTTCATAAGAAAATTAAGTTTTTGAACTACCTGATTTCTTTGATTGATACGCTTGTAAATTATAGACTTTTAGGGAATGAATCAGCCCTGCCTTTTTAAGAAGGATTTAGGAGGATGTGAAATGTGCATACTACTGACAGAAGACTTTTAAAACATCCTCTTAGAGCAGAACTATGGCAACAAAAACTAGGGTATATTTTAGAATTGTCACTTAAGTAGTGATTACCCTGGCAAAATACAGAAAATTCTGTATTAAGAACGTTGGACAGGTTTTAAAGTTAAACCCTCAAAATCATCGTCATTATTTGAAGATATCGGAGCAGTTGATACACAAATAAACCTTTTTCCATTCTTCCTGAATTCCTGAGACATTGGCTCTGTATCCACCTTTCTCATAATTTTTCCCCCTGACTTGAGTTCTGCAAGGTAATCGCGAAGCTCTTGCAATTCTTCGTCGGGGACACCAGCTTGCTCAGCTTCTTCAATTAACCTCTGAATTTTGTTAGCTGATATTTCGTTCATTTACACTGCTCCTTATGCAGGATAGGAAAAGGGTAAATGAAATTGTAGCAGATTTAACCTAATTCCTTTTGCATAGTCAGTAAACAAACTTATTTGACACTGTAAACAGTAGAATAACTATCTGATTAAGTATTTGAATCAGCATTGCTAGTGCTCTGACAAATTTAAATCGAGGGCTACTCATTTAAGTTTGTAGTAGCGCTTTAGCGCATGGATCGCCAGCCACTACGAATCCCTCAAAACAACATTGACACTGTACTAGTGGTTCGCCACATTAATTCTGATAGGTAAACCATTTTTAGGCTTATCCTCTCTTTCTCTTCCTCTGCGTCCTCTGCGCCTCTGTGGTTTTTTAATCAACCCTCAAAATTAATGTGGTAGACCACCACTACTGGTCTATGTCATTAGTTTCGATGGGCTATCAGAATCCCAGATTCTCAAAGAAACCGGGATTCTCACCCCCGACGGTTCCTCAGAATTCATGACATGAACCGCTAGGCTTAGTCGGAACTAGTTTTTTCTGTCTGCACTACCTTCACACATGGTGCTTCAGATGGTGGTTGTGGCTGCTTTAAGTAGTCAGCTATTTGAAATTTGAGTCCAATGACTTGAGCGAGTGTGCCAATAATAGTAAATAAAACTGCGAGTACCTCTAACAACAAAACTTTACATTTGGAATCTTTGGTTTGGGGTTTTGGTGTGTCTTGCATATTCTTGAGAGGCATGGATGGAAATTAAGATTTGTAGATTCACGTGGTGTAGGTGACTCAAACGATGATGCAGCTTTTCAACAAGCTATTAACAATATTGTTCAAAACAAAGTGGACATCTTATTATTTGTCATTCCAGTTGATGAACGAGCATATGTAACTAATGATATAAAATTCCTTTCCGAGTTGAAATCAGCGCACACGCAAAAATATGGTGCAGAACTACCAGTTATTGTAGTTTTCAACAAAATTGACCGGGTTCATCTTGTTTATTTTTGTCGGCAATAATTTTGGTAATTTTAAGCTATACCGCAGTTGCTCAAAATTCGACATCCACGTTACAAGTCTCTCCATCTCGAACCTGGGAAGAAGCTGTTGATACTTTATGGGTAGTGTTCACTGGCTGTTTAGTATTCTTTATGAATGCTGGCTTTGCCATGCTGGAAACTGGCTTGTGTCGTCATAAAAATGCTGTCAACATTTTGACTCAAAACTTTATTGTATTTGCTTTGGCAACAGTGGCTTTCTGGGTCATTGGCTGTGGTCTAATGTTTGGTAAAGAAACAAACCTTTTATGGGGAACAAATGGTTGGTTTTTTAATGGGCAAGAACAACAAATGTTCAAGTCACTTGATTCCAATGTACCTTACGCAGCTTTATTTTTCTTTCAACTTGTTTTTGCAGATACCGCAGCAACTATTTTTACCGGAGCGGTTGCTGAACGTGTTAAGTTTATTGCGTTTTTTATCTTTAGCTTCTTACTCATTGGTATTTCTTATCCCATAACAGGTCACTGGATTTGGGGAGGCGGTTGGTTATCCAAGATCGGCTTCTACGATTTTGCCGGTTCGACTGTTGTTCATTCTGTTGGTGGCTGGGCTGGTTTAGTGGGAGCTCGTTTATTGGGACCACGTCTGTACACCTTGCAAGAAGATGGAACACCGATTTACCGCTATCTAGATAATGGTAAAAATGTTGCTATGCCTGGGCATAATCTTAGTATCGCTGTTTTGGGAAGCTTGATTCTGTGGTTAGGCTGGTTTGGCTTTAATGCAGGTTCAACTTTGAAAGCTGAGCCCAATGCGATCGCTCACATTCTCCTCACAACCAATATGGCAGCAGCAACAGGTGGTATAGCAGCAACGCTTACTTCTTGGTTACGCTTTGGTAAACCTGAACTCACCATGATTCTCAATGGAGTCTTGGCTGGTTTAGTCGCCATTACAGCGTCTTCTGCTTTTGTTAGCATTAGCAGTGCGTTTTGGATTGGTCTTATTGCAGGAAACCTTGTGTTCTTCTCAGTACTTTTTATAGATACAAAGTTAAAAATTGACGACCCAGTAGGTGCTATATCAGTTCACCTTGTCAATGGGATCTGGGGAACATTAGCTGTGGGTCTATTTAGCGTTAGTAGTGGAGATGAACTGCGTAAAAATCCTGTGCTGTTTTCGCCCGGTCCAAAACCGGGATTATTCTACGGTGGAGGTTTAGACCAATTATCGACTCAGTTAATCGGCATTATATCAGTGGGTTTTTTCACAGTTCTTTTCAGCTGGCTAGCTTGGTATGTAATTCAAGCTACAGTTGGTTTGCGTGTTTCTCCTGAAGCAGAACTTGATGGTTTGGATATTAGCGTGCATGACATGGACGCTTACCACGGTTTTGATAAGAAAAAAGTGTAGCTAGAGCACTTTCCCTCAGTATTTACGAATCTCCTTCATATTTGTCTAAAGTCTATCCTCAATGATTATCCAAGTACTTGGCTCCCTCTATACATTTGGGGATGAGGAAGGTGGTTATTACTACTAGCTGTTTTTGTATCAGAAGATGCTGTGTTGGTCAATTCCGTGTTCTGTGGTTCGCCATCATGGGAATCGCTATTATTAAAATCTTCTTCCTTAAGCGCTGCTTTCAGCTTTTCTACAGTTCGATTAATGTCTACCAGCAGCATCCCTTCCGGGACTTTACTAGCTTTTACCAACAAAAAAACATCAGGGCTACAGGTAGTTAAAATGAAGTATCCCTCTGTACTTTTAACATCAATTTGTTCAACCGCCTCCCATCCGACTTCTTTATGGGTACGCTCGGCTAAGTAAATCATCGTACTAGCCATAATTGAAGCAGTATTTTTATCAACTCCGATTATTGATATTGGTTGACCATTTAAGTTTACAAGTGCTACCCCCTGGAAACCAATCGTGTTGCTAGCAAATTTTTTTAAAATTTCTTCGATTTTTTGGATGTTCATAAATTACCATATGCCTTTTATCATAGAGAAAGTATTTCTTTGATGATAGCCTAGCAAATCTAGGAACAGGATTTGGTACAACAAGATTGAAAGTTATTTTACAGATTTAAAGATTCAATCTTTAGAATAAGCCCTGAATTAAAATTCGGGCTGAAAGCTAAAACCCGTTAAAATGGGTTAAAGATTCTATATAGGCAGATTTATCTAACTTTAGCTAAGAGGTGTGAAACTTATTTCTTAGCTCTATCCCTTACAGTATTGTAACTCTTGTTCCTTCTCTGTTGAATTTCTGACACATTGGCTCTGTACTTCTCTATAGTCAATACTGTGCCGACACTTTAGAGCTTTAAGGCAGTACTGCGATCGCTTCTTTCACTCAATACCCTGCCAATACAAAGCATCAACAAATCGAGATAAATGTTCAACATTAGTTGTAGCAACTACAACCGTGTCACCATCTTCCTTTATCAAAGTTGCTTGCGCTGCTAAAATAACGTCCCCATCCAATGCTTTTGGGTCGGCTGTTGGAATTCCCCTACGTCTTGCTTCTGCCCAGAATTCTGCTGCTTTCAGCATCATTTCTGTATTCAAAGGTAAGTATTCGAGCCTACTTTTAAATACATTTAGTCGTTTGATGCCAGCAAGCTTATTTGCTCTTAATAATTCCCTCCTTACTTCATAGTCTGCTATTTCGGGTATAACTAATCTGTAGTTTTAAAGCTTTTTGTAAATATTCAAAAGTTTCTCGCTGCTCTTCTTCATCATATTCTTCGTCCCACCTCCGAAACATCTCACGCAAGGCTTCCAGTCTTTCTTGTTTTTCTGCTTCAGTTAATTTTGGTAATACATATTTACCATTAACACAAGTCATAGCTGGCGTCTTCCTATTAATAACTAAGATTTGCGGTAAATCAAAAATACAGAACCAATTGCTCCGGGATTTTCTACGTATATTTTGTTATTATAATACAATCCGGGGGACATACCTCCATCAAATAGCATTCCCTCTTTAATTTTGCCTAAGCAGTTATTTCTAGCAATTCCTTCAAGAACATCATCAAACATATCTGGCAAAAGTTCTTGATTCTGCGGTGATAACTCAATATCTGAATTGGCTTTTGCATCATTTACTAATAAAATGACATAACCTTTATCAGTTATGGCTACCATAGAGCGGTTGGTAGCTTGTTTGCAAGCAAATTCCCCTAAAGCCTGACAGATGTCTTTAAACGTACCGTTTTGATAAAATCTTCCATTCCCGCCGACTATATTGTAGTTTAAAATATTGCTGTTTCTTCGTCCTTTCTGTATGGTAGCCTGACGCTGCTTTGGTGTTCCTCCTGATATTCCAAAGGATGAACGTTTTGCTTTAAATGCTCCTGAATATTCTATTCCACGAGAGATATTTAAACCTTGGGGTTTGTCTTCAGTGTCAATGTAATCAGCGTTAATTGCTGCAATAGGCAATTGCCCGTTTAATTTGGCATTTTCTTCTGAAATCAGTTCGCGAAACTGTTTTGGCACATATTCTTGACGTAATTTTCCTCGATTATCTTTGGTGTAAATTTTATGAGATAAGCCTACATTGACTTTAAAATCTAATTCTTCTGACTTGGGGTTAAAAATCACTACATGATTTATACCTTTTTTATAACTTTTGCCTAGGTTGTTGGTTTTTAAAAAGTTAATGCTGAAGTTTGGATTTTGACCTATGCAACTGGTTGCTGCCTTTGTTGATGAAGATTGGTAAATATTTTTGCAACTTAATAAAAGTAATATAGTCGTAGAGATAAACAATAGCCATCCTAATTTTTTACCTGACATCATGAGTAAAGTGTTTTTTAATTTTGTAGCACTAAGAATCGTAGAATTGTATCACAAATAGTTGTGCAAAATAATTATCTAGTTGGGAAGGGCAATAGGCAACAGTACTGGAATACAGTGTATCAAGTCGGAGTGAAAAATAGCTAAATATTTATGTGTAGGTACATACGTTTGAGGAAACTACAGGATATACGTAGCTTAATGTTTGCCTTTGCTTATAAACCAATACAGTTGGTGTTAAGGGTTGCGAGCGACACAGAAGCTCAGTTTTTTGATTTTACTGAGTTTCTAAATATACTTTATATAGCATGAACCGAGCTTTTGATTTAGCTAGGCTCTATGAGCTATAAGTTCTTAGCTGAAAGCTGAAAGCTGAACGCGTACACAAGATGTATAATCAATATATATTTATTATGTGACAATTAACAAATTTTAGGATGTATGATTGAGCAGGCTATCGACTGAAGAAATTTATCAAACACTTGGCAATATTGCCTCTCAATTTAAAAATCTTGAGTGTGACAAATGCGCCATGGCATTGAAGTCATGGAGTGATGCTAATGGAATTGAGGGAACAATTATAAAGCTCAAAACTAAAAAGCGAAATGATTTCTTTATCATTAGCAACCGTTACAGTGAGAGTGAGTCAATTACTGAGAATGGCATTCATTATGGTGTAGAAGTTTTAGGACTAGTTTTTGATAATCTTTCACGTCAAGGCTTAAGCCGTAATGATTGGATAAATGATTTTTCCTGTCGAAGTGGTGAATTTGATTTAGAGGAGTTAGATAATTTCTAAAATAGTAAGCAAGAGTATCAGGAGAAAATATTATGAGCGGAGTGTATGAAATTTTAGCGAAAATTCAAGCCAAACCAGGTATGTACATTGGTCGTCCTTCTGTGAGTGATTT
This sequence comes from Scytonema sp. PMC 1070.18, assembly GCA_035967975.1. Taxonomy (GTDB): domain Bacteria; phylum Cyanobacteriota; class Cyanobacteriia; order Cyanobacteriales; family Nostocaceae; genus Scytonema. Next base: position 7,991 of record JAWQFQ010000075.1, on the reverse strand, counting down.
ATTTATGTTTTTGGTTGGGTATGAATGTTCTCGCAGTGAATTGGGAATTGAAAATACTGAAGATGAAGAAGATTTTTATGGAGAGTTTCAGCCTTGGTTACAGAAAAAGCTAGGAATAACCACGGTAAGTTCTTGGTCGAAAATGATTATGCTTTATTGTCATGATGAAAGGGCTGGCTTTGAAAAGTTTTTTCATTTGTTAGATGAGTTTAAACAACGAAATCAGAATTTCAATGAAAATGAGGTAAATAGTACATCTGAAGTAGTGAAGACAAGCATTTAGCTATCACTTTTTGAAACGATTTGTACAAAATGCTATTTTTCTAACTACTGAAACAGCCTTCAGTGTTGATGGCTGATAGCTGAGGTGCTCATTTATTTTGTTGAATATGTTGGATTGCGACTAGTAGGGCGTCTAACATGACCTCATAACTAGCATCCGGAGAACGTTCTAATGTCATTAATCCGGCTTGTTCGATCGCAATAAATCCAGTTATTGCTGCATTCACTATCCGCATTGCATCAATCAATTTTGTATCACTAAGAGCGTAAGATTGTAGTACACGCTTGAGGAAGTTGAAGATTTCCTGAATCAGAGGGGCTGTTTCTGGATCGTTTGGGCTGAGTTGAAATTGAGTCATGATTCGGTAGCGGTTGGGGTACGATCGCGCAAAGTTCCGTGTTGCTCTCCCCCCAACTTGTAACAGCACCCGTGGATTGTCTAATCCTTCTGTTTGTTGACGACACCATTCTACATATTGCCGCCAAATAGTCAATGCTACAGCTCTTCGCAGTGCTGCATTTCCATCCAGATGCTTGTAAATCGCAGGAGGCTTAATACCCAATTCTCGTGCTACCCGATTCACACCTACAGCTGATTCTCCCTCTTTGTCAAGACAGGCGATCGCAGCATTAATCACATCCTTCTGTGTCAAGGACTTTTCTTTGGATGGACGACCCATAATCTAAATTAGTTAATTAAATTAACTAAAAGTGAATATAATTAACTTTATCAACAACTACCTGGTTGTGCCTATGAGTAGCCTGACATTGACCTCTATTCATAAACTGGCACAGATGATTCGCGATCGCGAAGTCTCTGCTGTCGAAGTTCTCGACGCTCACCTCACTCAAGTCGCCAAACACAACTCAAAGTTGAACGCTATTTGCACCCTGGATGAAGACAACGCTCGTACTAGAGCAAAACAAGCGGATGAAGCGTTAGCCAGAGGGGAAAATTGGGGAATTTTGCATGGTGTCCCCATCACAATTAAAGACATTTTTGAAACAGCAGGACTACTGACAACAGCAGGCTACATCCCGTTGAAAGACTACGTTCCCACACAAGATGCAACAGCTGTTGCAAGGCTCAAAGCAGCCGGAGCAGTCATTTTTGCAAAAACAAATATGGCTGAACTGGCTAGTGATTACCAAAGCACGAACTCCCTCTTCCCACGGGTAAATAATCCTTGGAACCTCGACTATACTCCCGGCGGAAGTTCTGGGGGTAGTGCAGCGGCTGTAGCAGCTGGGCTGTCGCCATTGGACTTAGGTAACGATATTGCGGGTTCAGTGCGTCAACCCGCTCACTTCTGTGGCGTGTATGGTTTAAAACCTACAGACCACCGTATTTCTACTGCAGGACAAATTCCAGAAGTGCCTGGAATGCCCTTATGTATTCGACACATGATGACAGTGGGGTGTTTTGCGCGATCGCTTGAAGACATCCGCCTGTGCTTTTCCCTCATCGCAGGAGCCGATATTCGCCGCCCTGATGTTCCTCCTGTTCCCCTTGATACCCCTTCTGGCAAGTCTTTACAGAATCTTAAAATTGCTTGGAACGATGAATGGTCAGAGGTTCCTGTTGCGGCTGAAATTCGAGACGCCATGCAAGCGGTCGCACAAACCCTTTCTCAAGCTGGTGTCCACATCGAACCCTGGCTTCCCAAAGACTTCGATATTTCAAAAATTCTAAACCTCTACGGAAGAGTCGCAGCATACCTTAATATCTACGCTCAACCCGTAGACCGATATAACCTGCGCCGCAGTTTAGAACTCATCTTCCGTACCGCCACTCAAGGCGACAAATCTCTCCGGAAAATAGGAAACTTCAGTCGTCTCCTTCCCGAACTGTTAAATCCCACTCTCAAAGGATATTTCGAGGCTCTGACGGAACGCGATCGCTTCACTGCTCAAATCGATGAAGCACTAGAACCGTGGGATGTCTGGCTTTGTCCCGTTGCAGCAACCCCCGCCTTTACCCACCGTCCCTCTTGGAGTGCTATTGACATTGATGGCAAAGCTTACCCTTACGCAGTAGCAAACGGAGCTTATACTATGCCATTTAATCTCAGCGGACACCCAGCTGTAGTCATTCCCATTGGAAAAACCCAGAATGGGTTACCGATTGGAATGCAAATAGTTGGTAAACGGTGGTGTGAGATGGAGTTATTGGCGATCGCTCAAGAGTTAGATCGTATTTTTAACATAAATGTAGCAGTTTTTGGTTGAGTGCTGTACTTACTCGAATAAAAAAACCGCAGCCTGTAGCAGATGAACGCAGATAAGTTTTACTTCATTCAAATGAAAATCTCCGCCACAGTATGACCATGAGCGGAGAAAAAATTACAATATTGATTTTGACAAATCCACAACTAGAACCATCAATAAACACATATCAAACAAAAGTATCATCTGCTACAGGCTGCTACAGGCTGCGGTTCAAAATTAAGGAAGCCACTCCAAAACAGCCTCTTCCTTGGTATTGGTATTGCGAGATGGTGTCTCACGATTAAACTTCATATGAATTGACCGTGTTTGCTCACCATCAGCAGCAACAGCCATGATTGGATAGTCAATCAAGCCATCTTGGAAAGACATCTGGAAGCGGAAGGTACCATCTGGATTCAGCTTAATTGGACGACCGCCAATCGTTACAGTTGCATCGGGTTCAGTTGCACCGTAAACAATCAACTCAGCATCAGCAATTAACCAGAATTTCCGTGGGCGATTGGGTACAGCGGACGCAGAGAAGCCAACACCAGACATCATCATACCGACACCAGACTCTGTTAAGCCGGATACAGTGGGTACTGCCCACATACCGACACCAGAGGGGAAGACGTAGGAACTGATGGCTTGTTCTGGAACCATTGAGCCAGGAACGTGCTGCATGGAACCAAACAGAGAACCAGCAACCCGCATTGCTTCAGCGGACTCTGCCATACCAAAGATTTGCTCGTAAATTGCGTTTTCAGCAGTACCAGCAGCAGCAGCAGCTTTCTTGGCGGGAGGAACCAGTTCGTAGAAGGTTTTACCGCGCAAATCTTCTTCAAAATTCACTGTGATGAAAACGTCTTCAATCCAGTCGGAAGGATAGACAGGAGGAACGTGGACAGGTGTAGAACGAGCCAAGATTAACCAACGACCGTCAGCACAACGGTAACCAATGTCAAGGACATAGTCGCGATCGCTGACTGGAACTGGTAGATACCATTCCCGTGCTAACTCATCACAAGGATATTCTTGGATACTGTGGGGGCTTTGGTATTCCAAGTTGATGTCGGTGACATCATAAATACGCAGTGCTAACTGTTGTCCCCCTTGACGGCGTAGTTCTTCCTTGTGATCATTGGGGATATCCCAGTAGGTATAAGCCCATTGTGGGTCACGGGGCATAAGAACAATACGGCTTTCTCCATAGCCTCCAGGGAGATCCGCTAGTCCTTCATCAACATCAGTGAGAGTTCCACCAGTACGATCTACCTGACCCAATTCAAATTTTGCTGCTTCCACGGTTTCCTGTGCCTCCATTGAACGAGATTGGCTGAGAGAAACTTTACTGCGCTGGACTTCTTGAATTGCTGCCAGCAATTGCGATTTACGCATTCTGCTATAACGAGAGATGCTATATTCGCTAGCTACTTTACGCAGTTGGCGCAATGTCATCTCTTCTAGCGGTGGGCGTTCTTTTGCCATAAATTTGGCCTCCAGTAGTTTGAAAGGTTCTTGATATCACCTGGTTAATTAAGTGGCTGATATTATGCCATCAAACCCAGACGAACTTCTTAATTCCTGACTCCTGGTTTTGCCGAGTTTTCTAGTTTGGTTTAGTTTGTTTTTAAATCGTCGGTCAAAAATTTTTTCCTAAAGACCCCGCATTTTATGCGTTGTCTGTTCGCTGATTTAAGAGACTTCGATTTGTCAGATACAGGGTATCTTTCACCTCCGACTCGAGTCGAGAGGTCGGCGTTTACCAGGCTATAGTGACTCCCTTTCTATTCCCTTTTCTGTCATGCCTGAAATTAGCATTCATGGAAAGGGAGTGGAGGAGCCTTCTGTTAATGCAATATTAACTAGTGATCCGGTGTAGGGATCAAGGGGGTTTGAGTGACATTTTTGCCCTTTCCACGAATTTATGCGCTTTTGGGGATCATAAAGTCAATTTTTCATGACATAATCAGGTTTTTTGCGGGTTAATAAAAGCAAATTCGAGACAGAAATATCAAGCTTTCTTGACATAAAGCCGATCCCTCTTTGGATTGGGCGCAGTAGAGAAATGACGATGAGGAAAAAGACACCCAATTTCTAAATCATTTTGGAATTCCTGGTAAGCTGGAAATGTAGCAATAAAATACAACATTGGCTGCCAAACTTAGGATGTTGATGAAGCGTGTTGGTATAATAGGAGGCGGACAATTGGCATGGATGATGGGAGATGCCGCCAAGAAGTTAGGGGTAGAGTTAATCATTCAAACTCCTAGCATCAACGATCCCGCCGTCAGCGTAGCCCATGATGTCGTTCTCGCCCCAATAGATGATGCTAAAGCCACAGAGAAATTAGCTCAAAAATGCGATGTTATTACCTTTGAAAACGAATTTGTTAATTTAGAAGCTTTATCCTACTTAGCAAAGCAGGGTATATGTTTCCGTCCAAGGTTAGAAGCTTTGAGTCCTTTATTGGATAAATACCACCAACGTTGCTACTTACGCGACTTAAAACTACCTGTACCAAATTTTACTACACCTACACCCCCATCCCCTCACACTCCCACACCCCTCAGTTTCGGTTTTCCCGTGGTTTTGAAAACTCGTCGCCACGGATACGATGGTCAGGGAACCTTCATAATTGAAGCAAAAGATAGCTTGACGCAACAATTGGAAGCACAGAAAAGCCAATCAGTTTTTATATTAGAAGAATATATTCCATTTGAACGGGAATTAGCCGCGATCGCAGCCCGTTCTGTCAGTGGTGAGGTTGCGATTTACCCAATTGTCGAAACCCAGCAACAAGAACAGGTTTGTCGGCGAGTGATTGCGCCAGCTAATATTCCAAAAGAAGTAACTGCGGACGTGGAAAATATATCCCGCACTTTTCTGAATAGTTTGGAAGCCGTTGGGGTTTTTGGGATCGAACTGTTCTTGACAACAGATGGTAAAGTTCTGATAAATGAGGTAGCACCCCGCACTCACAATTCCGGACATTTTTCCCTGGACGCTTGCGAAACTTCTCAATTTGAACAGCACCTACGTGCGGTTTGCGGTCTACCTCTCGGAAGTACAGCGATGATTTGTAAGAGCGCTGTGATGATTAATCTCTTGGGATATGAACACTCCCACAGCGACTACATCACTAAACGCCAACAAATAGAGCAAATCCCCCAAGCACGGGTTCACTGGTACGGAAAGAATGAATCTCGCCCAGGTAGGAAATTAGGACACGTCACCGTTTTGCTGGATACGCAAGACTCAGATCGAGCGATCGCGATCGCCCACACCGTAGAATCTATCTGGTATTCCAAATAAATCTGCCAAAAATTTTCAGTTAGGATACACAAAATCTTTTTGGAGGCTATAATGGTTTTGTAGCACTACGACGTTGGTGACTGCCATAAAGTTTTTTGATCTATGTCTTAAAGAATAAGGGAACCAAAAGTCCCTCGTGGCAGTAGACCGGGCAAAGTACCCGGAAACTTTAAACGAGAAACATCGGTACCCACCTGGTTTATCCAGGTCATAAACTTAGGTAAAACGGCGTCGCGGTGACACAAAATTTTTAGCTCCCAAAGTCAAATGAGACTGGGGAGCTTTAATTGTAGGTGTATGGTTGTTAGTTGCTAGAGCGCCGATACAGTATTCACACTCGTTCGGTTAAAAAATCCGGTTTCTCTGTAAGCGTTTAGCAATTAGCTATCAGCCATCAGCTTTGAAGCAAATTTTGCTCTGCTATGTAGACGAGCTTGAGAGGATGTTTGAAAAGTCCTTTCATCAGTAGCATGCACATTCAAAATCCACCATTATCCCCCTTAAAAAGGGGGACCGTTAGAGATTTACCCCCCTTAAAAAGGGGGCTAGGGGGGATAGATAAGTGACTTAAATCACAGCCAACTACTTTTCAAACAACCTCTGAGCGAAACGAAAATACCTTGAAAACAGAGTTAGCTGATTGCTTCAAAGCTGACGGCTGAATGCTTATGTTAAATTTATTCACCAAAATTATTTTGTAATTGTGAGAAAAAAACCTTTATAAGTTGTTTTATCTGACCTAAGGTACAAATAAGAGTTAAAATCCCAAAAACGGGTTTAAATTGTGATTAAGCTGTAAAGAAATTGTTACAAAATATTAATAACGTGTTTCCAGCTTCGGTCTTAAAACTAGACAACGGATTAACCTTAATTCATCAGGAAATTTCTACTACCCCTGTAGTAGTAGCAGACATTTGGGTGCGTGCAGGTGCTAATGTTGAACCAGACCCTTGGTTTGGGATGGCGCATTTTTTAGAACATATGATTTTTAAAGGTACAGTCACTCTAGGACCAGGGGTGTTCGATCAAAAGATTGAAAATCGAGGTGGAGTGACTAATGCGGCGACAAGTCATGACTATGCTCATTACTCTCTCACGACAGCTTCCCCATACCTAGATGATACCTTACCCCATTTGAGTGAACTACTACTGAATGCGGCGATACCAGAAGATGAGTTTATCCGCGAAAGGGATGTTGTGTTAGAGGAAATTCGTCAAGCTCAAGACGATCCTGATTGGATAGGATTTCAATCTCTGATTTCTAGTGTCTATCAACATCACCCCTACGGACGTTCAATACTGGGTGACGAGCAAGATTTGATGCAGCACTCAGCAGAGTTTATGCGGTGTTTTCACCGCAATCATTACCAGCCAGAAAACATGACAGTGGTCATTGTAGGGGGGGTGACTGAAGAATATGCTTTGAAATTAGTCAACCGTAGCTTTGCAAATTTTAGCGATCGCTGCTGTGAATGTCCGCAAACTCAGATAGTCGCCAAACCCATAATCGCTGGAATTCGGCGTCAGGAATTATACTTACCCAGATTAGAACAGGCGCGATTATTGATGGGGTGGATTGGACCAGGAGTCGAACAACTTCGCATATCTTATGGATTAGATTTGCTTTCAGTGTTATTTGCAGAAGGACGGACTTCTCGTCTCGTACGCGACTTGCGAGAAGAACAGCAATTAGTACAGGGTATTTGCAGTAATTTTTCCCTACAACGAGATTCAAGTTTATTTACAATTACTGCTTGGTTGGAGCCAGAAAATTTAGAACGTGTAGAATCGTTGATTCGCCTTCATATAAATGATGTGATAACTAATGGAGTCAGCGAACAAGAATTAACTCGTTGTCAGCGCCTGCTATGTAATGATTATGCGTTTTCAACAGAAACACCAAATCAACTGGCTGGACTTTATGGATACTACAACACTATCTCTCAAGCGGAATTATCGGTGACATATCCCTATCAAATTAAATCCTACACTACCCAGGAACTCCAAGATTTAGCACAAGTATATCTTTCCCCCAACCATTACGCAATTACAGTACTCAAACCTTGTTAGTTAGAAGTTAGTAGTTAGTGGTTAGTGGTTAGTGGTTAGTGGTTAGTGGTTAGTCGAAAAAACTATCAACTATCCACTATCAACTATCCACTATCAACTATCCACTATCAACTATC
>JAWQFQ010000074.1:0-38343 GCA_035967975.1 Scytonema sp. PMC 1070.18 | reverse complement strand
GAGCAATTAAAGTCTTTGAAACTGATGGTTCAAAAGCTAAATCAAACTTGCCAGTTAACAATTTTCCTGTTTTAAAAAACATTTGACGGGCAAAGTACACACCGTTGTTGTATAGCTTGCCTGCTTGTTGACAGAGGTATTCTAATAACGCTTGTGTTTCATCGTCAGGAGAAAGCAGTATTTGCTGCACCCCCATTGTTTTCTTTGTTTTTTTAGCCATTACTCAACTTAAATGTGCTATACATATTACTATAGCAATATTTACAGAATTTAGCAATGCCATTTCAGAAAAAACACAAATTAGGTGCAAAACCAATAAATACCGAAGCTTTTGATAGAATCCCTATATCTTTCAACGTCCGCAACGGAGTTAGAGAAAAGTTAAAAGCTATCCCTGACTGGAAAGAAAGACTAAGGCTAGCTATTGACAAGCTAATAGAAGAACAAAGCGACTAAAGTCGCTTGAGTCGCTTCCCTCTCAGGGCTAAAGCCTCGCTCGTTTCCCGCATACCAGAGTTTCAGATGAAGCAACAGAATTTACTGACTCATTACTGGAGGAACTTGCAGAAGGAAGTACAAAAGTACCATTGATATGGTTTCTTGAGGTTGCAAACGTCCTAGCAATCAGTGAACGAAGGGGACGAAGCAATCAAGCACAGATTTCTCAATTTCTCGGACTCTTAGGTAGCCGTTCATTAAAACTTGGGGCATGAAGCCCCGTCACTTTAGTGCGGGGTGTTGACCGAATCGTATTGAAAAAGTCTTGAGAGTTTAATGTATACAATTTTACATTAAAACTTAATTATAGATGACTCTTTTGATAGAACTTATCAGAAATAGTGTCTGTTACTTTGCTAAACAGCACTCAATACTGCGTAGGATTTGCAAGAATTAGAAACCCGGTAACTCCCACGAAACTGATTTCATCGGACTTCGACTATTGAAAACCATCGCAGTATTGAAACAGCAGTTACTTTTGATAGAAGAAGCCATGCATAAACTTTCAAATTCGACAGTTTCAATAACACTTAGACACATTGTGTTGCAAAAAAAACAAGTGTTTGCGTAATTCGTCTAGGTATGTCTTTAAAGAGTAGAGGTGAATACTTACTGGCTGGTCAGTTTATTGAAGTGTGTGGGAAACAAATACAGCAATATGGACAGGAAGAACAAGTGTATGCAGAATTATTACAAACAGAAGGTCCTCACTCAACAAGGGTGTACGACTACATTGTAAAAACGCGTATCGAAGCAATAAGAATGCATTACAAAGCAACTAAAATTTACACACAAGTGGTTCAAGAAATCCTGAAAGAACATTGTAAAACGCCCTAAAACTCCAATTTTCAACTAAAAACCCGGTTTTTTAAGCAACCAGGCTTTTAGCTAGCTCTAACAGAAGTCCCGCAAACCCGCTCAGATTGCGTCCTGGGGGGAAAGGCGGTATGCGGAGTCGTTACGAGTTCAAATTGATTGGCGGTATCTAGAAGACACGGGAACTTCCTTCCGCTCCAATACTTGTCGGTTAACGGTAGTTGCGGTACCACCAAACCCGGTATCTTCAAGATACCGGGTTTCTAATTTTTGCAAATCCTACGCAGTATTGCCTTCCTCTCCGCGTCGTGCCTCAATATCTCCACGTCTTCTTCTTGATTGGGAGTCAAATCAAAATCATACCAGCGATCGCGCCATTGCAAACGGAACTTCAAACGCGTCCAACCAGAGGGAAGATTGGGACAAGCAACAGGACCAACTGGAGTCATCCTAACACCCCCAAACCCGAAAATCACAGCTTGCCAAACTCCACCTGCACTCGCGGCGTGAATTCCTTCATGAGCATTACGGCGCACATCCTCTAAATCCACTAAAGCTGCTCGAGTAAAGTGGGCGTAAGCTTCTGCGGTTTGGTTCAAATCGCATGCCAATATAGCGTGGATTGCAGGACCCAGAGAGGAACCGTATGTATGGTCAGTACGGGGGCTGTAGTAGTTCCAGTTAGTTTGAAGAGTTTTTAAGTCGTAACTGTCTCGCAGTATGTACATCAGCATCAATACATCTGGCTGTTTGAGAATTTGCTTTTGACTGGTGGCTTCAACTCCCAAAATACCTTGCATGGATTTGGTTCGAGGTTCGTAATCAGCCAGATTAACATCTTCTAGCTGAAAAAACCCTTCACACTGCTCAATTAACCCAGTTTTTAAAACTTGATTGATGTACAGTTTATCGGCAATAAATTCCCATTTGTCAAAACGTTCAGTTTCTAAATTAAGTTTTATCGCCAATTGTGCTGATTTCTCTGGATAAACTTGATACAACCAACCCCATAGCTTTTTAGCTACTCGCAGGTGCCACTGTGTCATCAAATTGGTAAAGAAATTATTGTCTACGCGATCGTGATTTTCATCAGGTCCGATTACATCACGGATATCGTAACAATTGCGTTCCGGATTCCACTCAACCCGACTTTCCCAGAAAACCGCAGTATCTAGGATAATTTCAGCACCACAATCACGCATCCACTCATCATCACCAGTGTGCAACCAGTAATGCCAAACTGCATAAGCTATATCACTATTAATATGCACTTCAATATCACCACACCAAATGCGGACTTGATTCCCATTGGGGTCTGGTACCCAACGAGGAGTGACTTCATCACCAGTAATAGCGCTTTCCCAAGCATACATTGCACCCGCATATCCCAATTCTTTTGCTTTGCGTCGTGCGCCATCTATAGTGTGGTAGCGGTAAGAGAGCAAGTTACGAGCTAGTGCTGGTTGAGTTAAAGTCAGGAAGGGAAGGATAAAAACTTCCGTATCCCAAAAGATATGCCCACAATAGGCAAATCCAGAAAGAGTTTTTGGAGGGATGCTGACTCTATCATCATGGCGCGGTGCGACAGCAAGCAATTGGAAGAGATTGTAGCGGACACTTACCTGAGCTTTGTCATCACCTTCAATCACAACATCGCTGCTTTCCCATACTTGCTCCCATGCAGCAATGTGAGCAGCCAGCAAGGTGGTGTAACTTGGTTCATCAGCCAATCGATTCAGGGCTGCTACGAGTGGATTTTCTACTTCACGGGAAGTAAATAATGTGACAATCTTCTCAACAGTGACTGTCTGATTTGGTAAACAGTGGAAGGAGACAGAAACACTTTCTCTATCTGCGTCTTCTTGTCCATCCACGAGAAGTTTAGCAGCCATACCCAGTTGCATTCCGGAATGGAGAGTTTGGCTGTGTAGCCAGATTGTATTGGCTGTGCTACCCCGGTTTACAGTTTTCCAGTGCTGAACACCTTGGGTGAGGGGATCGGGATCGAAGTCAATTTCTACGGAAATATCACCTTCAAAATCCTGAGATGTGATTTGACACCGGATGGCTAAAACGTGGCGATCTGCAAGACTGACAAAACGCGCGAAGTGGAAATCTAAGGTATGTCCCATGGGGGATCGCCATCTGACTTCACGGTTGAGAAGTCCCAGACGCATATCAAGCCGACGTTCATAGTCAATGATTTCTCCTGCATCAAGACGAAAACGTTCTCCGTCTATTCTCACGACAAGAGACAGCCAATTGGGACAGTTAACAAGTGTGGTGGTGGCGATCGCAACATCATCGTAAATACCATGAATGAGTGTTGCGCTTGAGTCATGAGGATATCCTTCCTCAAAAGAACCCCGCGTTCCCAAGTAACCATTTGCAAGAGTAAAGACTGTTTCTTTATGGTGTAGTTGATTGGGGTTAAACTCCGTTTCAATAATATTCCAGCCAGTAGAATCAAATAGCTGGCGATCGCTCTGAGCCATTTGTTGTGAGAGGTAGACCATGAGTTAATAAAACCTGTAATTGAGTGCTGGTTGTAAGTAAGATGACGTAACATTTTTAGCAGGTCAAATCCGCAATTGACTGCGAACCGTTTGACACCACTTATTTCAAAAGGGAAATCCTGATTACACAACGAATCTTTAAGTTGGGAAACCCGCCTATGTAAATGTTCTGCTTGGCTCCGCAGGTTGGACTGTTGTACGTCCCATATGAGGACGAGTGACCTACTCCAAGAAAGTATGGTTCCCATTTTCAAGGCTCTTTAGACATATTTTTTCGACTTTTTAATTTCAATTTCAAATAGAAAATATATTTTTTATAACAAAATTATATATAAAGAGTTCGTTCACTTGTACAGGACGGGCGGGGACGCCCGTACCACAAAATGGAGAATAAAGCTTAAACGAAGGAGTGAAAAAGGAATACAAGTACCTACGCATAAATATTTAGCTATTTTGCCTTCCGACTTGATACACTGTATACCAGTACCATTGCCTATTGCCCATTGCCTATTGCCTATTACCCCTCCCAACTAGATAATTTATTTTGCACGACTACTGAGTTGTCTCTTAATGGATAGTAGTCAATAATGAACACTAATTTCTTCAAGGAACTGATTTTTTTAAACTTGTTTACCCTTAGTCATCAAGCAATAAAAAATTTAACTCAAACACTATTATTTCTTAACAAGAGTTTTTACTGAGCTTGGTATAAATATTATGCAAGGTAAAAAGTGTTCTACTTAAACCCAAAAACGATTTCCTTACCTGTTTCAAGTTGTAAGGGCGAACAGCCGTTCGCCCCTACATAACCATTAAAAGTCTGTAAAAATCCCATGCTATTTAGTGCGTTTAAAAGTCGTAAATCGCCTAACATCAAAGCGCTCAAGATTAACCCTACCTGGCGTGTAGCTTGGGGATCTGTTGATATACATGAAGAAGATATAGCTTGGCGAGAGGATAAAATCGCGGTAATTCTACCCAATACACCATCTGGATTCGTGACAGAGAAATTAGCAATCAGTTCTTTAGAACAATTTGTGGTTGTTGGTGATGTGTGGCTAACTAATCAAACACAGTTACTGCAAAACTTGGGAATTGAACCAAATAGTTATGGCGGAACTTCTGTACAACTGGTTGCTAACCTTTGGGAAAGATGGGGTTTTGAATGTCTCAACCAACTTGTGGGAATATTTGCGCTGGTGGTTTGGGATAGAGAAAGACAGCAATTGTTTTTGGTACGCGATCGCATTGGTGCTTGTACTCTCTACTACACTACCACTGGTTCTACGCGTTGGATTGCGTCTAATTTAAGAACTTTAGCACCCCATCATTCATCAGATTTAGATTTGGTAGCGTTGCGCGATTATCTTTGTTGCGCCTTTGTACTTAGAGAAAGGACACTTTGGGAACAAGTACGGGAACTACGACCCGGAACGATAGTACAATTTCCAGACCACAAAGTTCAAGCTTATTGGCACCTTCAAGAACAGATTACAGCAATAGATCAACCTTTAGCATGGCATGGTGAACGTTTGCGAGAACTACTAGAGCAAGTTGTTAAAGAATATTTACCACCACAAACTGAACCCGTAGGAGTTTTTCTTTCTGGTGGTTTAGACTCTAGTAGCATTACCGCAATAGCTGCAAAACTTCACAATTCCCCAGTCCACACCTTTTCAATTCATTTTGGTGATGAATGCCCTAATGAGTTAGAATTTTCCAGTCTGGTGGCTTCCCATTGTCAGACGCAACATCATATTTTGGAAATTACTTTTAAGGATATGTGGGAACGCTTACCAGAAACAATGGCGTATTTAGATGATCCCATTGGCGATCCCTTGACTGTTCCCAACTTGTTAGTGGGACGATTGGCGAAAGAAAGCGTGGAAATTGTATTGAATGGCGAAGGTGGTGACCCCTGTTTTGGTGGACCAAAAAATCAACCAATGCTCATTAATAGTTTATATAACTCCGTCACCAATCAGAATTCATTACAAGCTTATTTAATTTCCTTTCAAAGGTGTGCATCTGACTTACCACAACTTTTAAAACCAGAAGTTTGGTCAGCAGTCCAAACAACACCTTGGGTTTTTGAAGAAGATTTATATTCTTCAATCAGCTATCTGAATCGTTTAATGATGATGAACATCAAATTTAAAGGCGCTGACCAAATTCTCACAAAAGTTAGTAACTTGACTCAAGCCGCGCTTTTGCAAGGTCGTTCTCCGCTCTTTGACCAACGAGTTGTAGACTTCAGTATGAAAATTCCTCCAGAGTATAAGCTTTCTGGAGTAGAAGAAAAAGCCGTGTTAAAACAAGCGGTCTTGGATATCTTGCCAGAAAAAATTATTTCTCGTCCTAAAAGTGGGATGATGGTCCCAGTGCAGTTAGGATTTCGTAAGTATTGGCAAAGAGAAGCTAGAGATTTACTACTCAGTCGTCATGCAGCTATTAGTCCTTATTTAAATCAGTCGCTAATCCGCAATTGGTTAAATTATCAAGGAGATACTTGGAATCGTTATGGAGTGAAGTTATGGTTGCTTGTGAGTTTAGAAATTTGGCTACAGGTGAATAAAAAATGAGTCGTTATTAGGGCGAACAATCGTTCGCCCCTACGTCCGATCCCATACTGCTCGGATAAGAGGAAATTAGAAACCCAGTTTCTTTGAGAAACCGCGTTTCTGGCGCGTTTGAGGTACCTCGAACATCGTTAACCGAGCAGTATTGACGTCCGATATTGAATGGAGAAAAGCATATTAGCCAAAACTTTGAACAATATACATATCATTTTCTTGTTCCTCTTCTAAATTGTAACTACCAGCGATCCCTTGTTGCAAAACTTTAATGAGTCGTTGGGGGGTGAAAGATTCCAATTCTACAAATCTTCCAGATTCTAGCCATGCTAATTCTTCAGCTGATAAACTCTGACGAATTTCCCCAGCTAATTGTTTAGCTTCTTGTGCCGAATTTGGAGAAGTTTGAATAAACATTCCTCGCTTTGTAGTTATAATCTGACGCGGTAATAATCCCACATCAATAATTGCAACATTGTTGTCTCTAAACCAATCAGGACTAGTACTGAGATGATGAACTAAACCAACGCCTTGGGGACTACAATCATGTAATGCATAGACTTTCAATTCTGAATTGCGACGCAGCATTTGCATTGTCGTATCAAAAATGCTTTGAGGGTATCTATTGACGCTGAGAATCGCACAATTATTTTCAAAGTGAAAATGATTAGCAATTAAGAGTTGAGCAATAGCTGCACTATCACAAACGACTAACTTGTCAAAACTGTAAGCTGTCACATCAGGATTAATTGCTGCTGGTGCAATTTGCTCTCTTGGAGAAGTTAGGATTTTGAGAATTGGACCATTAATTTTTTGCCAACGACTTAACCAATCTTGAAATTGAGATTGAGAAAATAAAAATTCCTCTTCTATTAATTCAATTCGACCTAACTGTCGAGTTCCTAAATATATAGATAACATTCCCAGAAGAACGACAATGACAAATAGAGGAAATGAACTAAACACAAACAGACTTAGCAATATTCCTACGACTAGAATAAAAATTCCCAGTCTTTGTAGAGCTTTAGAACTTGCTTGACGACTAGCATGGTTGAGCTTACCAGAATTAGTATTTTTAAATAAATAAATAATTACACCTATGTGATAGATTAAATTAACGATTAAAAACGAATTTGAACCGAGTATACCACTAAGAAATCCGCCGAAAAAGCCTGTTACCCAAATATTTAAAAAAAGATAGACGCAACCCAAACCTATTGTATTAAATACCTTTTTTTTGAGACGATTATCTAATAAGTAAAAAAGTTGGTTGGGAGTAAAAAACAAAGTGTTATTCGTAGAAATGTCAGCAATAGCCTTGGCAAACAAGGGGTCGGTCATCTTAATATTACCCATGCTTGTCGGTTCAAACACAAACGGATGAAGACATTTAACACACCGCCCTTGATTACCTGTTCTGTCTTTCAGATTATTATCAGTTCCGCATTGAATACATTTCATAGCAGTCATTTACTCCTTGTTTTTAACTCTCTAATTCTGTGTTCTGATACACAATCTATGGTTTATTTAATTATCTACTTTACGCTCGAAGATTACTTTTTGAAATGAACCGCAAAGACACAAAGAGCATATTCGCGAAGCGTCTTAGCGGTTCATTTCATTAGGAAATTTTCGAGCGGGATAGGAGTAATTAAATACCTGATTTGCTAATAAAACACTGTAATCTTCTCGCTCACGAATTAAACGATGTGTACCATTTTCCAATAACACCTCCGCAGGTTTAGGACGATGTAAAAAATGCGAAGACATAGCATAGCCGTAAGCACCCATATCTAGAATGGCAATGATGTCACCAATTTCTAAAGCTGGTAATTGGCAATTTTTTCCTAAATAATCTCGTGAATATGTAGTATTTCCACATATATCTGTTGTATAAGATTTTGTTTTATTGACACCATTCCAAGTTACTATTTTACGATATCCACCGTGTACTGAGGGGACGGAAAGATTAGCAATAGTGGTATCAACTCCTACAATCTGTTTTTCTGCTTGCCATTTCACTGAAACTACTTTTGCTAGCAAAGTCGCACAACCTGCGATCGCAGCTCGCCCTGGTTCAATGACTAACTCAATATCTCTTCCTAAATGACTGATTCTCTCATTTAACTCTGCTGCAAAGACTTGCCAGTCAAAAGCTGCTTTACCATGATGATAGGGATAACCAAAACCACCACCAAAATCCAAATATTGCCAATCTGGTAAGTGTTGTGCTGTTGCTAACACAGTGTCAATCACTTCAGTAAAGGCTTCTGTCGCATTGGTTCCTGTACCTCGGTAAAAATGCAAACCACTTAATGGCAATTTTGCTTTTCGAGCCACAGCGATCGCATTAGAAAATTCCTCTGGACGCACGCCAATGCGGCTATCTCCTGTAATTTCGGGTAAGTTGAGACGTAAACCTAATCGAGGTGCGGAAACTTGATGAGTGAGGGAGTGATAAACTTCGCAGCACAGTTGCAATTGAGAAATACTATCTAAATTGAGAGTTTGTACACCCCAATTCAAGACTTGTTCCATCTCTGTCCGATTCAAATTACTTCCACTGTAAACAATTTGTTCTGGTGCAAAGCCCGCCTGTAATCCTAGATAAATATCTCCTGGTGTATTGGCGTGTAGTCCCCAACCTACGCTGCGAAAAATTTGCAGCAAAGACACATTTCCATTAGTAACACTAGCAAAGCGAAATTGGGTATGAGGATAAGCAAAAGCCTGGGTAATGCGCCTAATAGTTTGATGTAAGATGTCAGCTTGGTAAATGTAGAGTGGGGAACCGTAGACCTTGAGTAACTCTTGAGCAAGTTCTTCAGAAAAAGGAAGAGAAACCTCCTCAATATTGACTCCCAAATCATAACTTGTTTCTACTCTTGCCATTGTTTCTGTAATCTCCATAACTGTTTTGGTAGCCAAAATGGATGGTCAAAAGATTGTTTTCCTGATATTTCACCAAAAACACATATTCGCCAAAATTGCCAAACAATTAACAACCATAAAATCTCGCCAATCCGACGACCTTGAATCCCAGCACCTAATTTACCAGCAACAATTTGTGCTGCTATATAGGGAGAAAAGCGATTTTCAACACGAAGTTTACCTGGATTTAACCACTGACCAATCTCATACCAAAACTCATTTAAACACCATGAGGTTAAAGGAACTCCCATACCACGCTTTTGTCGCCAAACAATTTCTGGAGGTAACAAATTTTCACAGGCTCGTTTGAGGATATATTTCTCACAAGCGCCCTGTAAACAGAGTTCTCCAGAAACCTGGAACGTCCACTCAGCCAGTGGTAAGTCGCAGAAAAGCGATCGCACATACAACCCATGAGCAAACCCTAAAGCCGTCGCTCGCGGTTGGATATTTTGTGCTCCTTTTAACATCAAGCTAGCACGACGCAGCCGATGAAGGATGCCTTGACAATACTTTGGGTCAAGGGCTTCTGCAATCCAGTCTTGGGGATGTATTTTTTTTATCTGCTTATAAATATCTGGCTGGTAAATCGCTTCATAACCCCAAAGACGGTGAAATGTGCGGATATATTGTTGTATAAATGTTTCTTGTCCTGAAGGATTTTCTGTTTGGTAAACCCCTGCTGCTATTAACGGCTTATTCGTCCAACCTGCAAATAACTGGTCGCCACCTTCGCCGTTAAAAATGACCCGAGTATCTTGACTAGCTCTTTGTCCTAAAAGATACAAAGGAACTGTGACCCCATCACCAAAAGGTAAATCTAGGACTTGTACAGTCGAAATCATCGCTTTTTTGATTTGACGGGGACTAGAATCAACTTTTACCAAAGGAACTTGTAGATGTTGGGCGACAATTTCCGCATAGGGGGATTCAGGAATACCCATACCTCCAAAATACAAGGTATAAGCAATTACTTTAACTCCAGCCTGTACCAGTAATGCAGCAACTATAGAGGAATCTAATCCTCCGGAGAGAAAAACTCCCACAGGCTCATCTGTTAAGTCAGAAATTTGACGCTCAATGGCTTGTTGCAAAAGAGTTTGCAGTTGTTTTACAGCCGTTGTTTCGTCTTTTACTTGTTCTTTGGCTTCGCACCATTCCCATAAACCTTGATAACTCGGCGTTGATAGCTGTTGTAACTTAGGTTGGCTTTGCCAGACTAACTCCGTTCCAGCGGGAACTGCAAATATTTGACTAACAGGTGTTAAGGGATTAGGGGTATAAGAAAAACAAGTATAACCGTATAAACCAGGAATACTGACTTCTGAATTGTCCAGAACTTTTAGTAACAGTTGCAGACGGGATGCAAACCAAATCACTTGTGCTTGTTGCATCCAGTACAAAGGAACTCGCCCAAAAGGTTCTCGTCCTAAAATCAGGCGATCGCCTCCGTGTAACTTTACCCAAGCATCTGGTTTGAAAGAGTCATTAGCTCTCCCAGATGCTGATGTAGCAGCTAGAAAATCTACTGGCAAGCTTGACTTTTGTGAAAAACTAGTATAGGAAATATTCCAAATAGGATAGTTATTTTCATCTGGGGAATCGAAATCGGATAATTGGTAGGAATTGGTCAGCAATGTTTTCACAACACTTAGCAATTCTTCTAATTCCGAGCGAAAACCATAACCCCAATATCCCAGAAATTGCTCTTTCAGAATTTTCTCCATGCTATTTCACTTCAAATTCGGTTTCGCTGAGTTGACGCCCTTGGAGAAATATACGCACCTTCCATTGACCTGGAGTAGATGCAGAACCTATTCTGTAACGACAGTGAGTATCCCAGATGGCTTTGTCTATTTCACGAGTTTGATAGCGATTTTCCTTGACAATTTGACCACTAGGGTCAATCCAATTGCACGACAAATCTAGCTTTTGACCTACAGGAGCATCTTTTAACATCACACGATAAAATACTTCTGAGTTGTTTTGGCGAGAGATATTTTTTAAATCACCGCCATCATCTCGGGTAAGGGTGATACGATTTCGTTGGGCAGATACTTGAGCTAGAACAGAATTACGCTGTTGGATAGAAAAAAAAGTACCAGCAATGACGACTATGACTATAGCAAACACTCCGACAGCAATGACACGATTGCGCTTTTGCTGCACTTCCAAAGCTTGACGCCGCTGGATTTGCACAAGCGCTTCATCCAGCAGCTCCGGCGCTAAACCTAATTCCTGTAAAATCTGCTGAACTTGTTCGGGTGCAATTTCTCCTTTCCGACGTGCTTGGAGTCTTCCCACTTCAGCGACGATCTGTGTTAATTGTTGTGTGGTCAGTTGTTGATTCATAATATTGTCATTCTTATTGAAAAAAGTCTTTAATTTTCTGCCAAGATAGCTTTTTGTCCACAATATAAGGAGTAGGAGACGAAGTACCGCTTTTGAGCATAAGAAAATTTTTGGTTCTAGTTAAACTACAGTCGCTGTTGGTCGATTTATGATTTTTTATATGGCGCTTCTCACTTGAATCCAATACAGTGATATCAAAACCAATGTAGGGGCTTTACAGTTGTTCACACTCTTATGTGTATTGCACTTAACTGAAAACCGCTAGAGTTTCTGGAATTTACAGAGATTTACCTGTTAAAAAATACACATATGCTATAAATGCTACCGTCTATTCTCTATAAAAAAAGTATAAAAATTCACTCAATACTTTGATGAATTTCATAGCCGAAATTTTAATTAACGGGTATAACGGTCAAAGGATGGTCAAATCAAAAACATTATTCTTATGCCAAGTAGTACCCAATCTATTGAAATAATTCTTAATAAACTGAAACAATCCTACCCAAATGCCAGATATCAATTAGATTGGGAAACGCCACTTCAGCTTCTTGTTGCAACAATTCTTGCTGCACAATGTACGGATGAGCGAGTCAATAAAGTTACAAAAAATTTATTTCCAAAGTACCCAAATGCTCAAGCTTATGCTGAAGCCGATATTTCGGAATTAGAAGAAGAATTTAAACCTACTGGTTTTTATCGCAACAAAGCAAAAACTGTTAAGAATGTCTGTCAAGCACTTGTGGAGCGTTTTGGGGGAGAGGTTCCTACCGTCATGGAACAATTAGTGACCTTACCTGGTGTCGCTCGGAAAACAGCAAACGTTGTCCTCAATACGGGTTTTAATATTCCTTCTGGGATTATTGTTGATACTCATGTGGCTCGTGTCAGCCAGCGAATGGGGTTAACAAAACGTAAAACTCCAGAGACCATAGAGCAAGATTTGATGAAGCTAGTTCCTCAAGAAGAATGGACTTTTTGGGGACCCGCTGTTGTGCTTCACGGACGCTACACTTGTACTGCAAAAAAACCGAAGTGTAAGGAATGTGTTTTACAAGACGTATGCGAAAGAATAGGTGTTGTTGATACTTAAGTAGTCCATGCAAAATAAGCCAGAGATCGATTGGTCAATTCCTAACTTCTAGCCGTAACTCAAAAATAATGAAGCCAACAGTAGAACAAGCGATGGAGCTATACAAAATGTGTCAAAACCTGACCTCGCTGTATATGTCTATCAATTTAGTCATAATAGATGAAAGGACTTCAAATCTTTACATTTTGGCTGGTGAAGAGCTAGAAATCTTGATTAATATACAAGGCGATGTCACAATATCATGATAAAACCAGATTATAAGGCAATGACACAGCAGGAGTTAAGAAGATATATTCTTAAACACCGAGATGATGGGGATGCAGTACACGAGGCTGTATTGCGTCTTCAACAAAATGGCAAAAGACTTAACTCCGTTGATGAATTGAGGCAAATTATTGAAGAAAAACGTCATCAAGGTTTAGAACCTTAATCAACCTCATCATATTTCCTGTAAAGAAAAGTAAAGTTTGCAAATTAGCTTGTATACTTAGCGTGGTCATAAATAGAGCGTTTGGTTGAGCTAAAACACTTGCTACCACTAGCTCTTGGCTGATGGCTGATAGCTGACCGCTCGAAGTATACTAAAGCTCTCACTACAAACCTTCAATTTTCTATTTTAAATATATGTAAAAACTATTGATGCTCCTATAAGCACCAATAGTTTATGTAGCTGGTGTTTCTTGGCGTTTCCAGCCTTAAATATCTGAAGCAAGTAGCCGTAGTCGGGAACACTAACTTCAGAGAATATTGTATAAATGTGAGGAAGTTGTGAGGAAAGCCTTTGAGAATTGTAAATTATTTTTTCTTGTCACTATCTAATGACTTTGTATAGCTCTTGGACTCCCCTCCATGCAAAAGTACACCGAACCATCCGATCGCGCCACTTATTTAAGCGCCATCAAAGGCTATTAATCGCTGTTTCTGGCGGACAAGACTCTCTGTGCTTAATCAAACTCCTGTTAGATTTACAACCAAGATGGGGATGGCAACTCGGTATTGCTCATTGTGACCATCGCTGGCGTCCTGACTCTCAAGCCAATGCTAGCCATGTAGAAAACTTAGCTAAGACTTGGGGGGTGACATTTTTTTTACAAACAGCACGGGAGCCTTTAAAGAGTGAAGGGGCTGCAAGGGATTGGCGATATCAAGTTTTGAGTGCCATTGCTCGCGAACACCAATTTAGCTGTATTGTAACAGGTCATACGGCAAGCGATCGCGCTGAAACTTTGCTTTACAATCTCATTCGTGGCACAGGCGCGGATGGTTTGCAAGCATTAACTTGGAAACGTCTTCTCTGTGAGGATATTGCACTTGTGCGTCCACTCTTAGAAGTGACTCGCACGCAAACAGGAGAATTCTGTCAAGAGTTTCAGCTTCCCATTTGGGAAGATTCAACCAATTGCGATGTCAAGTACGCTCGTAACCGAATTCGCCAAGAGATAATACCATATTTACAGAAAAATTTCAACCCCCAAGTAGAATCAGCCTTAGCCCAAACTGCCGAACTTCTACAAGCAGAAGTAGAATATTTAGAACAAGCTGCCGATGATTTGCGGAAAGAGGCGTTGGGGAGAAAGGAAGAAGATTTTGACACCTCACACCCTATAAAAATCAATCGACGCGTCTTGCAGAAAGCACCACTGGCGTTACAACGTCGCGTTATGCGCCAAGTCTTGCAGCAAATACTCCCCGTCGCCCCCAGTTTTGAACATATTGAAAAAATGACGGCTTTGATTGCTTCCCCAAACCGATCGCAAACCGACCCATTTCCCGGAGGTGCGATCGCACGAGTTGAAGGAGACTGGATTTGCTTTCAAGACCCTAATTCATAATTCATAATTCATAATTCATAATTCGACACATTTGAGTAATATTTTGAAGTTGATAGTCACTCGTTTCTTGGACTTTAGTCAAAGATTCAGTGATTCCTTGTAGCTTATTTCGCAATCCATCAAGACAATCTTGAATTGGTTGTAGGGCTTCATTATATAAGTGCAACTGACCTCGCAATTCCATCGTAGCTGTTTGCAAAGACTGGAGGTTTTGCTCTAAAATTTGCAATTCTTGACGTTTTATCTGCTGTTGTTGAGATTGCTTGTCAATAAAATCTTCAACTTTCTCAATATTGGCACGTATTTGCTCAATTTCCCGTTCTACGTTTTGCAGCTCTTGTAAATATTGCTGTCGTTGTCGCTCAATTTGTACAATAACTTGTTGTAAATTAGTTTTTTTATTATCTAATATTTCTTGAGTCAGAGGTTTTCCTTGGCGTTGTAGCAGTACTATTTGATGCTGTTTAAAAATATCAAGCCGTTCACTCAAACTACGACGTTGTCCTACCAAAGTTTCATTAAGCATCTGGTAGAGGTCTTGTTCATCTACTAATTCAGTTTGTAGTTTACTACGGTCTGATTCCGATACTTGATTAATTTGTCGTTGTAGTTCTTCTATCGTTTTTTGCTTTTCTTTAAGTTCTTGTTCCTGCTCATTCACAAAGCTAGAGTCAATGTTTAGTTTTTGCTGCAAGTCGCGGACAGTCTCTTGGAGTTGTTCTACAGACATTTTCTCTAAAGCCGCGATATCAACTTTGGGCGTGGGAGGTACATCAGTTGCGATCGCAGCCAAAAAATTAACTTGTTGGTATAACTCCTGTTGGTATTGCAATTGTTTTTTCAAGTTCTGGGCATACTCCTGCTTATGAGTAAGAGTCACCGTATTGACTTTTAACTCAGCAATTTGCTGTTCCAAAGAACCTTGAGCTTGCTCCCATTCACCTCGTCGGTCACACAAAATTTGTGCGATTCTGTCCACCTCTGTTTGCTGCTGCTCAACAGCAGTTTTTTGTTGTTCTAGTTTTTCCCAGTGGGGATTGAGAACAGCTTGCTGCTTTTCGACCAGTTCAAACGCTAGATTTAGGTCTTCGCGTACTGTTTCCGTTGGAGCAACGCTAGTAGAGAGACGGGTCAGAACATCATTCAGTACACGAGTTTGCTCCTCATCCAACACAGTCCCTTGCTGACACTCTGCTTTTTGTTCTTCTAGACGACGTTGCTCACCTCGCAGGTGCTCCCATGCTCCTTCTAATTCCTGACGATTGCGCTCAATTTCCGTTTTTAGCTTTTCAATTTCTTCACGGGCTGTTTCTACTTCCTGTTTTTGAGTTTCACATCGCTGGAATTCCTCTTCCATTTGTTGGAGTTGTTCCAAGCGGGCTTCCATATCCATTTCCCGACGATTCAACTCTTGAGCTTGAAACGTCAGTGACTGCTTCCATTGGTCTATTTCTTCTTCTTTAACCTTAAACTTTTCCAACTGACGGGAAAAATTCTGCAAAATATTAATTAATGGACGTCCTGCTTCCTGTATTCTTTGTAATTGACGATTTGGCGTCAATTCAACCAGTACAAGGACACCATCATTTAATTTACTAGCTTCATCGGCTGCAATAACTTCTTCCGAAACTTGACTCCAACTCTGGTCATTGCGCTGACAAGCCAAGAGTTTGAGTTCAGTTTTTCCACTACCACTGAGTAAGCCACCTTTTTGTTTTTGTACTTCTGCTAAATACAGCACACCTTAATTCCTCTTGTGTACCTAATGCCAATGAACAGTTAACAGTTAACGGTTAACAGTTTTTAAGCTTATTTTTATTTTCTAATATACGTCGAGTCACTGAAACAGCTATCAGCTTAGGTGCTGATAGCAAAGGACTGAATGCTTATGTCGATAGCTCCTATTTTGTAATGACCCTAGTAGTAGTGACTACCGTGTATTTACTAGCATTGTCAAAGTCTATAAAAAGAACTTAAGATAAAGCCGTCAGCGTTTAGAGCATCTTCGTCTTAGTAGGATGTTGTTTTTGACTACTACAATATTTACTTTGCTTAAGTACTGAAGAACCAAAGCTAAAGAGCTAATTCTTTTTTACCATTAGCTATTAGCTATTAGCAATTAGCATATATTACTTGAACAAAAACCACCATAACAAAAAATGTTACAGGAATGGCAAGGAGTTCCTTTTAGCTAAATGCAGGGCAATTTAAATGAAATTGATATTCGGAGTATCCTGCAATTGATAGAGTTGGGACAGCGAACGGGTTTACTGTTTGTTGAAGCAAGTAGCTCTTACAATAGCAAACAACTTAGTGTACTAGGCGACACTATAAAACGTCACTCTTGGTTTGTTTTTTGTCTTAACGGTCAAATTATTTATGCAACTTATGGTGATGGCTTCGCATATGCAAGCGATCGCAATTTATCACGACTGAGAGATTACCTACGACACTACCGAGTTAGCGCCAAACTCGAAGACACAGAGTTAAGCGCTTTAGGGTTGGGAAATGCGCCAGAGTACGATCGCATATGGGCGCTGTTAGAGCAAAACTCTATTACCCAAGTACAGGCTCGTAGTATTGTGAGCAATCTGGTACAAGAGACTCTCTTCGACCTACTGAGTTTGCGTCACGGACACTTTAATTTTCAGATTTGTCCAGCACTGACTCCTCTGTTGATATCTTTGGAGATTAGCCCCTTAGTTAGCAAAATTACCCAGCAGCTCCAAGAGTGGAAGCAGTTATACCCATTTATTCAATCTCCCGACCAGTTTCCATATATTACTGATATCGCTCAGCTACACTCCTCATTACCACCAGCAACAGTCAATAAACTGAAGCATTGGGCGGATGGAAAAACATCCCTACGTCAACTGGCTCGCTATCTCAATCGTGAAATTATAACAGTTGCCAAGGCAATGTATCCCTATGTTCAACATGGTTGGGTTAAATTTGTATACTTTATAACTAGTCTAAGTTATATTAAAACGCAAGATGCAAGGGAGCAGACAAATAAAAAAACTCAACCACGGATATTATGTATTGACGATGAAACAACAATTTGTGAGACTGTAGAATCTATTTTAAAACCACGTGGGTATGAGGTGATCACTTTAACAGATCCAGTGAAAGCGCTAGGTCGTATTTTTCAACTCAAACCTGATTTGATTTTGTGCGATATGACGATGCCAGAATTAGATGGGTACGAAATTTGTGCTATGCTCAGGCACTCTAGGGCGTTTCAGGATATACCAATTGTCATGCTTACAGACAAAGTAGGGTTCATTGAGCATATCCAAGTCAAAATGGTGGTGGCGACTGATTATTTAACAAAGCCTTTTGGGAATACTGAGTTATTGATACTTGTAGAAAGATATGTAAACAACAGTTCTCTTGGGGGTGATAATCGCGGTAAAACTCTTGAAGATCCAACCAAAGGTCAGTAATCCCTCATTATCTAACATAAATCATCAAGGAATAGAATTATTTTATACAGTAAATGCATGTGGTTATTCAGGGTATGTTCCCTCATGGGACATCTAAATCAGGAGGTATAGGGGCGTTTTATGAGTACAGTTCTGATTGTGGAAGACAGTATCGCACAAAGGGAGATGATCACAGACCTCCTGAAAGCCAGTGGCTTAAAAGTCACTCACGCCAGTGATGGATTAGAAGCATTGGAAGCAATCCAAAGCACTTGTCCAGATTTAGTGGTACTAGATATCGTAATGCCTAGGATGAACGGCTACGAAGTCTGTCGTCGCTTGAAATCCGATCCAAAAACCCAAAATGTTCCTGTGGTGATGTGTTCTTCTAAGGGAGAAGAATTTGACCGCTACTGGGGTATGAAGCAAGGAGCCGACGCCTACATAGCTAAACCCTTTCAACCAACTGAGTTGATTGGAACAGTCAAACAACTACTGCGAGGATAAGGATGAATCACACAAACTTTTTGTGGTGTTTTCCCCACACTCCCAATCGCCTTTCCTTACCGAGACACTACGCATTCGCGCCAGCTTTCCATACCACTTATCTACGGGACACTAAGGGAACGTGGAAACAAGCCACGCGCAGCATCTGCGCCAGGAGAAAAGACGGGAAGGAAACAACGAGAACCCCCCCTCTGGGTGACGCTCCTGCGTCGCTACCCCTGTTGAAGATAGCACTGGTCTCACCGCTTACTACAGTCTGAGGGTAACGCATAGCGCTAACTCCCCCATCCCCTACACCCTACACCCGCTCGTGAGAGGTTATATATGGTCAACAAACCGGATTTTTTGGGGGGAAATACACAAGAATTCCGTCCTGAATTACAAGTTGAAAGTCCTGAAGGTGAGTTATATCTGAGGTTTTATATTCCTTCGCATCAGGAGTTCGCACTACTAGCCACAGGTATCAGGGAGGTGATTGAACTCAGTCCCGATCGCATTACCCCCATTCCTAATGCTTCTCCTTTACTTTTGGGTACCCTAAATTTACGAGGTCGAGTCATTTGGGTCGCTGATTTGGGTCAATTTTTAGGAGAAGCCACGGCTTTAAATACAGATCGAGCTGAAATTCCTGTGGTTGCGATCGAAGAGCAAGACACTATCGTCGGTTTGGCTGTAGAAGAAATCGGCGGGATGGACTGGCTTGATGTCCAAAATATAATAGCACCAGTCGGTGTCCCAGACACGATGGCTCCCTTTTTACGAGGAGAGTGGGTATTAGATAATACAATTAATACAAAAAGTCAGTGTTTAAGACTGCTCGATCAGACGGCAATTTTGCGAAGCGCCCGGTGGGCAGGATAAAATTGGGAGGCAGAAAATGACAGCGGGGATAGAAGATTACGAGCAGATATATCAACAGGCTTATCTAGCCTATGTAGAAACTAATTATGAACAAGCCGCCACTTTCATTGACCAAGTGGTGCCCAATTTACCAAATGATGCTAATGTTCGTTTATTGAGAGGACATATCTATTTTGTTTTGCAGCAATACGATGTCGCTCAACAAGAATATGAAAAAGTGTTGGAGTTAACGGACGATCCTAACATTACAACTTATGCTCAAAATGGTCTGGACAGTATCGTTCAATATCAATATATAGATGAAAATGGTAGCGAACAAGAAGAAATTCCCAGGAATTTTTCCGACTTGTCAGAAGCTGAAACCTTTGAAGATGAGCATGAAGAATTAGAAGATTTGGAAGAAATAGATAATATTAGTAACAGCAGTTTTAATTTGAAATCTTTTGAAGACGAGCAAGAAGCTATAGACAAGCAAATGGAAGAAATACCCGTTAGTAATCCATTTGATATACCAGTAAATGATAGTCCTGAAAGGACAACATCAAGCTCTCAAGAGAATGTAGCTGACAATCCCTTTGCTGTTAATCCAGAAATATTACAAAATAATTCTTCTGAGAGTCAGGACTATTTAGAACTAGAGTTACCTTCTTTTATAGAAGAAGATATATCAGAGCTTAAATTTATAGATACAGAAGAGGATAGTCAAGCACAGGTAAATAGTACAAATTCGACTAACCAGAATTCACAGAGCGGTCAAGAAAGTAACCAAAATCCTTTCTCACAATTTGAGTTACCGCCACCAAGCAGTGGTCTAGAAGAGCAAGACATAGGCATTAATATGCCTGAGGAACCTATCAGTCAAGGTTTTAGTTTGAAAAAGAACATGACTGATGACGAAACTTTATTAACTAGTGAAATAAACCTCGACATTTCCTCAAAAAATAGCACATCTTCCAGCAGTCAAGACAACAAATATCATCAATCTCAAAATACATTAGAAAGACAGGGAATATCTAATTCTCACACTCAAACTTCAGTTCCTAACTCTAGAGATGTATCGTCTTCTTTCCACAGTTTTGCACAAGAAGAACAGCACTATAGCAATGGAAACTCTAAAACACCGCAACCTATTTATGAGGATGATGACAGCTTTGACTTTGAAGCGTTTGAGTCGGCTTTTGGCTCGGAGTCATTCACAGAAGATGATGAGCCCAATAGTGCTAGACTGAGCGGAAATCTTTCTACGAGCAACAACATAGAGTTTTTAGACGACTTTGATGAATTTGATGACCTAGGAAGTATTCCAGGGTTTAACATTGTAGATGATGATTCGCCCCTACGTTCTACCTCAATGGAGAACAACAGCAAATCACGTCCGAAAGCGGAGAAGATTCCTAGTTCTGAAAATAGTGATTTCACTTCGCCTAGTCATGTAATTTCCGATCGCGATTCGGAACTCTTCAGTATCACTGGTTCGCAAGAAGGCGTTCCAGTCTTTTCCCAGGGTGATGTCTCGAAGGTAGAACCTCAAGTCTCGGTAGAACAGGGAGTGTTTGCACCCTTAGAAAATGCGACCCTACAAACGAAACAATGGGTAAGTGCTGGTGTTGTGGGGGTTGTATCAGCTTTGGTTGTCGCCACTGTTAGTTTTACGGCTGCTAACTTGTCCAATCCACAACAACGAGAAACATTGCGGAATACTGGCTGGGCGATGTCTTTAGCTGCGGGATTTGCGGGATTTGCAACCACAGGTTTGATGGGGAATCTGACTTTCAAACAAATTCGCCGTACTACTAAAGATTTACAGGCGCAATTTGATGCTGTCAGTCAAGGAAATCTCAATGTCCAAGCCGCAGTGTATTCTGAAGATGAATTGGGTCAGTTAGCCGCAGGCTTTAACGAAATGGCTCGGATCATTTTTACGACAACCAATGAAGCCACACGCAAAGCACAAGAGCAGGAAGAAGCAAAAGAAAACCTCCAACGCCAAGTGATTCGCTTGCTCGATGATGTGGAAGGAGCAGCGAGGGGAGATTTAACGGTACAAGCTGAGGTGACAGCTGACGTACTCGGAGCTGTTGCTGATGCTTTTAACCTTACGATTCAAAATTTACGAGATATTGTACAACAGGTGAAAGTCGCAGCACGGGAAGTGACTAGAGGTGCAACTAATTCGGAAACATTTGCAAGAGCATTGTCTAGTGATGCTTTACGACAAGCAGAAGAACTGGCTGTGACGTTGAATTCCGTACAAGTGATGACTGACTCCATCCAAAGGGTAGCAGTCGCAGCACGGGAAGCAGAAGCTGTGGCTCGTGATGCTAGCGAGATTGCTCTTAAAGGTGGCGATGCTGTGGAAAACACTGTGGCGGGAATTTTGGAAATTAGGGAAACTGTAGCGGAAACAACTCGCAAAGTGAAGCGACTGGCGGAATCTTCCCAAGAAATTTCTAAAATTGTGGCACTAATTTCCCAAATTGCTTCGAGAACAAACTTGCTTGCGCTTAACGCTAGTATTGAAGCAGCTCGTGCGGGAGAAGCAGGACGGGGTTTTGCAACAGTAGCGGATGAAGTTCGTCAATTGGCGGATAAATCAGCAAAATCGTTGAAGGAAATCGAACAAATTGTTATGCAAATCCAAAGCGAAACAGGCTCTGTTATGACTGCTATGGAGGAAGGAACGCAACAAGTTATTAAAGGAACGAAATTGGCTGAAGAAGCTAAGCGATCGCTTGAGGATATTATTCAAGTCGCAAAACACATCGACAGTCTCGTGCGTGGAATTACCGCTGATACGGTCGAACAAACAGAAACTTCCCGTGCTGTTGCTCAAGTTATGCAATCTGTGGAACTCACGGCGCAAGAAACTTCTCAAGAAGCACAACGAGTTTCTGGTGCTTTACAACACTTAGTCGGTGTTTCCCGCGACTTGATTGCTTCGGTTGAACGCTTCCGCGTCGAAACCAATGAAAACACAAGGTAAATAGGAATTCATAATTCATAATTCATAATTCATAATTCATAATTGTCTTATGTTGCCAGAACAACAACAGCGCATTTTAGGTTACTTTATTGAGGAAGCAAAAGACCACTTAAATACCATTGAGCAGGGATTGCTAAATCTCCAAAGTACCCTTGAAGACCCGGAGATGGTGAACGAAGTCTTCCGGGCGGCTCACTCTATCAAAGGGGGAGCAGCAATGTTGGGTCTGAGTAGCATTCAACGGACATCTCACCGTCTCGAAGATTTTTTCAAACTTTTGAAAGAGCATCCAATAAGAGTCGATCAAAAGTTGGAATCGTTATTTCTTGGGGTATTGGATACTTTGAAAGCTCTGTTAGAGCATTTACAAGGTCCTTTTGGTTTGACCAATGAAACTGCTAATACTTTGATGTCAGAAACCGAACCAGTCTTTGGTTGGTTACACGAACACTTGGAGTTACTCGTACAACAAAGTCAACCTGATTCTGCCATCAAAACAACTAAACTACAAGTCTCTAGTTCCACTCCACAACGTGCAATATCGGTAGAACAATTACAAGCTCAAGTCCTTCAGAGTCTACGGGAAATGTTGCAAATGTTTAAGCAACAAGCAACACCTGAAACTCGCCAAAGTCTTCAGAACTGCTGTCAAAACTTAGCCCAACTCGGCGATGGATCGGGTTGGTCTCAGTGGTGTGATGTCTGTCGCACTGCGTCTGGTGCGATCGCTAATCCCGACAACACTTATCTCACCTTAGCCAAAATTGTTATTACAGAAATTAAACAAGCTCTAGAATTAGTTGTTTCTGACAGAGAAACCGAGATTGTGGTGAGTGAGCAACTGCGATCGCTAGTTGGGGTTCAAGAAGAAATTGAATTCATCGAAATACCTCTAGATTTGTTCGATGAAGTTGCTGATACTTCCACAGCATCATCTGATATATCGGATGAGATTTCAGAGCCAGCTGTATCTACCAGCGCATTTGACCTAACAGATACAGATAAGGAAAATTCTCAAGAGGCTGATGATTCCATAGAATATATGGAGCTTGAACCGGAAGACAGCATTAGCAGCTTGTCGGATCTCAACAGCCAATTTTGCGCTCACTTCGATCATCCACCGCATCATAGTAGTACTCCAGACACTCATGGACCTGAGGTAGGAATAGCTGAGTTAAATACTCTAGCTGATTTGTTTGAAAGTGAAAGCCCAGAACTTGGTGATACATGGGACAAGGAGGAAATTCTAGACCTTCCCTCCGATTCTCAAGAAATTGATTTAAGTACTATCAACACTGACGATACTGATAGCGATTTTGAATTTTTATTTGATGAAGAAACAACTCATCAAAAAAGGGAAATAAAACCATCATCAGAAGAATTGACTCTTGTACAGCTATTTGGTAATGCTTTTGCAGAAGAAGAGAAGATAGAAACGCGAAATCAAGAAAAGACAGGGTTGAGTATAGAATTTACCAGTAATAATACAGAGCAACTCTCATCAGAAAAAGCTTCACAACAGCTAACAGGTGCTAGTGAAAAAGTAGAAGCTGAAGTTAGCAGTTTATTAGACTTAGAACTGGATAAAAATCAATCAAAACCTCTAGATAACGACACTCCCATCACATCTGGGGTGATTCCTGAAATCGAACTCTCTACCCATCAAAACGTGAGTTTCGATGAACTATTCTTAGAAACTCCGAATTTATTTTCAAAAGTCGAAAATAGTTTGGAAAACCTTGTAGCAGCAGAAGAACCAGAGACTCTTCTACCACAAAGCGAAAGTTTAGCTTTGGAAGAGTTATTCACTTCAACAGAACAAGAGACAAAACCAGTAGTCAGAGAGAATAAGCTAATATCTGGTGATGTATTTGATACACTTCCTACATTAGACGAACTGAGTCACTTCTTCTGGGAACCACAAATCCAAGAGCCAGAAAATATTGAACTTGATTCTCTGATTGACAAGGAAGCAGCAAAAGAGTTAGAGGAGATTTTGTTCGCTGCGACTACGGCTGATGATTTTTTTGGCGATCGCCATCCATCTCTCAGTGGAACCTCAGAAAGTTTGAGTTTGGAAGAATTGGATTTCAATTTACCGCCAGACAAGCAACAGTTTAATATATTCTCTTCAGAAGCAGACGATGATTTGTTTGAGGAATTGATAGCAACAGAGCCTACTATTCCCTCTCCTGCTCATAAGGGTGAAGTCTCTCCTAAAGAAATTCGCAACTACACGCAAAAGCCAGAAGCTTTAGAATTAACTCCGGAATTTGCTTCACCTACAGAGACTTCACAAATCCCCTCTGCTGAATTTGCTTCACCCACAGAGACTTCACAAATCCCCTCTGCTGAATTTGATATTGAGTTGTTTGAGGTAGATAATGACGAGATTTTCTCCTTTGAGTTTGAGTTGACACCAACAACTCTATTAAATGATAGCACGGACAATGCAGATAATCGGTTTGTATTACCACAGCGGGATATTGTTGATAATTCGGATTCTCCAGAAAACGCTCAAGCAATTGTTCTTAACGAGACTTCTCAATCTTTGGATGTGGATATATATTCACAGACTATAGACATTGAAGCACAAACTATATCCCAAGAAGACTTTGACTTTACAGACTTAAGTGATACAGTCAGTTATTTACCAGTAGTAGAAACAGAAGAATCTCAAATAGCATCGGAAGATGCAACGTTCCTGACTGTCAATAAGACTGATGAAGTAGCAGTCGCGACTGGAGAAGAAACGCTACCAGAGCCTAAATCTGGAGATGATTTATCAGAATTATTAGAAGAAATAGAAATAGAAAATGATACTTTCGTTTATAAAACCAATAATGAACGAGAAGAATCTACTCAAGAAGAAACAAGCCTAGTTCAATCAAATGATTTACCAGAACTGTTTGCGGACATAGAATTAGAAGAATCTACTTCGGCTCCCACAACAGTCAGTGAATTAGAAAAGCTAGTCGAAGAAGAAACACCTGTAGAAATTCAAGAAAATTATTTTTCAGAAATATTATTAGAAGATACGAATGAAAAATCAGAGGAATTTGTGGAAGAGACGGTAGAAGAATTATCAGATGTTCGAGAAGTGGAGTTCTCAGAACAGATGGGGAGCATAGCATCAGAAGATATAAATTTTGTGCTACCAATCACTCATGATTTAGAAAATTTTGTAGAAGAACCGCAGCTTGATGATAATCAAGCAGACGAGCTATCTAAACTGTTAGCAGGTTTAGAACAGGATAATACTGTTGTTCCTAATGCACCAGTGGAAACAACAAAAGTAGCTAGTCCCTATGAGGAATCAACGCCAAAAATTAATGTCTCTTTACATGATGAATTTGCTGAATTAGATAAGTTACTAGATGAAGAATTAACAGGAGATTTCACTGCTATACAAAGGTCAGAACCAGCAATGACTGCTCCTCATGAAGTAGGGGAACCAGGACCACAAGTTACACCAGTTGCTGCTAAAGAAGATATTGAGGTTCAATTTCAGGAATTGGAGGAGATGGTGAAGGGAGATTTTCCTCCCCGTCCTTCTATCTCTCGCGCTCCTCGATTTGAACAATTGATGAAGGTTCCTGTTAAGCACCTTGATGACATGAGCAATTTAGTCGGAGAGTTGGTCGTTAATCGTAATACATTGGAACAAGATCAGGAACGCTTGCGACAGTTTTTGGATAACTTGTTACATCAGGTTCAGCAGTTGAGTGATGTTGGCGCAAGGATGCAAGAATTGTACGAGCGATCGCTCTTGGAAGCATCTCTACTCGCTAGTCGCAGAAACATAGGTTCGAGTCACCAACATACGGACAGGGGTTTTTCTGAACTAGAAATGGATCGCTTTACTCCTTTCCACAGCTTGTCTCAGGAAATGATTGAACTGATTGTCCGGGTGCGGGAAGCAGCCAGTGATATTGACTTTGTGACAGAGGAAACCGAGCGAGTCGCACGACAGTTTCGTCAAGTTACTAACCAACTACAAGAGGGAATTACGCGAGCGCGAATGGAGCCCTTCTCGGAAGTGACGACTCCTTTAGAGAGAGGAGTTCGTGAAAGTGCTATCAAAGAAGGAAAACAAGCGCAACTGAAAATTGAGGGGCGCGATACGTTGATTGATAAAATGATACTCGGGCATTTGAAAGACCCACTGACCCATTTGCTTAACAATGCGATCGCCCACGGTATTGAACCCGAACGAATCCGACAATCCGCAAGTAAGCCTCCTATAGGAAACATTACTGTCCGCGCCTTTCATCAAGGTAACCAAACCATCATTTCTGTACGTGATGATGGAGCAGGTATTGACGCCGAAAAGGTGAAAGCAAAAGCAATCAAAACGGGTTTAATAACAGCAGAACAAGCCAAAACAATGTCTCGTCTTGACGTTTATGACTTGTTATTCCAACCGGGCTTCAGTACCAAAGATAAAGAAAATGAATTGGCTGGTCGTGGTGTTGGTTTAGATGTCGTCCGCACGAGAATTAGTGAAATTCGGGGCACAATTAACATTGATTCCAACGTCGGGAAAGGCACAACCTTTACCATTCGTCTACCCCTAACCCTAAGTATTTGTAAAGCTCTCTGCTGTATTTCAGACAGATCTCGGATTGCATTCCCAATGGATGGTGTAGAAGATACTTTAGATATATCGGTAAAAAGCGTTCAGCAGGGTCCCGACGGACAAAAGTATATTCTCTGGCGAGATACTGTGTTACCATTCCGACCACTTAAGGATATTTTAACCTTCAATCGTCAACTCAGTCGCGGTAACGTTTATGGCGGTAACCGAGATGATGATATGATTTCCGTAGTTGTCATCCGTTCTGCAAACACCCTCGTTGCTCTCCAAATCGACCAAGTGCTGAACGAGCAGGAAATTGTTATTAAGCAATTTGAAGGACCAGCACCGAAACCCATTGGGATAGCAGGTGCTACTGTCTTAGGTGATGGTCGTGTGATGCCAATTGCTGATGTGCTAGAAATCGTAGATATCTTCCAAGGACGCTCCTCCAAACAACGCAGTGTCAGCCTATGGGAGCAAAAAGGAACGTCTGGTGTTCCAGAAACCCCAGCTGTTAAGATTGACCCAACAGTTCTGATTGTAGATGACTCTATTACAGTCCGGGAATTGCTCTCGCTCACATTCAATAAGGCGGGTTATCGTGTAGAACAAGCCCGCGATGGTCAGGAAGCTTGGGATAAATTGCGATCTGGTTTACCATGCGACATTGTCTTTTGCGATATTGAAATGCCCCGTTGCGATGGTTTAGAATTACTCTCACGTATACAAAAAGACTCTAGCCTCAACCATCTACCTATCGCCATGCTCACTTCTAGAGGCGCAGACAAGCACAGACAAATGGCAGTACAATTAGGTGCAAGTGGTTACTTCACCAAACCCTATCTAGAGGAAGCGTTGCTGGAAGCCGCATCGCGGATGTTGAAAGGCGAAAAACTTGTTAGTTAAATTAGTCGCGCTCCAAGATGTCGCGACCGGGACAACGATTGCCCAATTACCGATTACTTTTGGTTCTGATTTTTTTGAAATCGAACTATCTCGGAATTTAAATTTGTTGGCAGACTCTCAGGGAATAAACTATGGAGCTTTTCGTCGAGATGAAACAGTCAATTTTTTCAGCCCATTGCTTTACACCACTTTCATCATTTCATTTTTTGAATTCTTAAAGATATCTATAAGCATTATTTATATTACTTGTATCCTATAGTACATTAACTTACGCAAGTCTGATTAGCGATCGCTCTTTGGAAAAAACTTTTTGGTTTACTGATACATACTGAGATTAAAAAACCGCAGATGCACGCAGATAAACGCAGATGAATTGTATTTCACTCAAACGTTGTGTTGCAAAACTTCTTGAGAACAGCCGTGGCATAATATAGAACTTTGTCATTACGAGAAGATTGATTTGCATACCATGTAAAAGTACCCTGTTCAATCCACACAAAACTTATGACCTATCCATCTAGCAGCAAAAGCAATCAAGTAGATAATTACCACGGTACACTGGTTGCAGACCCCTACCGATGGTTAGAAAACCCTGATTCGGAAGAAACTCGGACTTGGATTGAGGCACAAAATCAAGTCACTTTTGATTACCTGCAGCAAATTTATTCTAGAGAGAAAATTAAGCAGAGGCTCACTCAGCTATGGGATTACGAAAAATACAGTCTTCCTTTTAAAGAGGGCGATCGCTATTTCTTCTTTAAAAACGACGGATTACAGAACCAAAGCGTCCTTTATACGCTCAAAACCCTTGATTCCGAACCAAAAGTTTTACTCGATCCAAATAAACTTTCAGAAGATGGAACTGTCGCCCTTTCCGGAGTTGCTATCAGTGAAAATGGTAAGCTGTTAGCATACGGTCTATCTACCTCTGGTTCCGATTGGCAAGAGTGGAAAGTCAAGGATATTGAAACGACTCAAGACCTCGAAGACCATTTAAAATGGATTAAATTCTCTGGTGCATCGTGGACACACGATAATCACGGGTTTTTCTATAGTCGTTACGATGAGCCAAATGAAAAAACCAAATTAGAAGATACTAACTATTATCAAAAGCTTTTTTATCATCGATTAGGTACACCTCAGTCAGAAGATATTCTCATTTATCATCGTCCCGACGAAAAAGAATGGGGATTTAGTGGTAATGTCACAGAAGATGGGCGCTACCTCATCATTTCAGTATGGCAAGGGACAAGTCCTAAAAATTTGATTTTTTATAAAGATTTGATGCATCCAGAAGGCGAAGTTGTAGAACTCATTCGTGAATTCAAGGCTAGTTTTAGCTTTATCGATAATGATGATAGTGTCTTCTATATTCAAACTAATTTAGATGCACCACGAGGACGAGCGATCGCCATTGATATCAATAGCCCAGAACAGCAAAATTGGCGAGAGATAATACCTGAATCATCTGCAACTTTAGAAAGTGTGAGCACAATTAACAATCAATTTGTTGCTGATTATCTCAAGGATGCTCGTAGCCAAATCAAAATTTTTGACTGGGAAGGTACCTTTGTTAGAGAAGTGGAATTACCAGGAATTGGTTCTGCTGGGGGTTTTAATGGAAAGCGTTCTGATACAGAAACTTTTTATAGTTTCACCAGCTTTACGACCCCAAATACTATCTATCGCTATGATATGGTCAGTGGAAAAAGTGAACTTTTCCGCCAGCCTAATGTAGATTTTAACCCTGACGATTACGAGATAAAACAAGTTTTCTATCAAAGCAAAGATGGGACTCAAGTGCCAATGTTTATCACCCATAAAAAGGGAATTTCATTAGATGGAAATAACCCCACATTCCTTTATGGTTATGGTGGATTTAATATCTCTTTAACTCCTAGCTTTTCTGTCAGTAACTTAGTTTGGATGGAAATGGGCGGTATTTATGCAGTTCCCAGCCTGCGGGGTGGTGGTGAGTATGGGGAAGAGTGGCACGAAGCAGGAATGAAACAGAACAAGCAAAATGTCTTTGATGATTTTATTAGTGCGGCTGAATGGTTAATTGCTAACAAGTATACAAAACCTGCTAAGTTGGCGATCGGCGGTGGTAGTAACGGGGGATTGCTTGTAGGCGCGTGCATGATTCAGCGTCCAGACCTGTTTGGTGCTGCTTTACCAGCTGTAGGCGTAATGGATATGTTACGCTTCCATAAATTTACTATTGGCTGGGCTTGGGTTCCCGAATACGGTTCTCCAGAAAATCCGGAGGAATTTAGGGCACTTTATGTTTATTCCCCACTCCATAACCTCAAACCGGGTACAGCTTATCCCGCCACAATGATTACCACAGCTGACCATGACGACCGTGTTGTTCCAGCACACAGTTTTAAATTTGCTGCAGCTCTGCAAGCTGCTCATACTGGCGATGCACCAGTGTTAATTAGAATTGAGACTAAGGCAGGACACGGAGCTGGTAAACCTACAACAAAGATAATTGAAGAAGCCGCCGACAAGTGGGCTTTCTTAATAGCTAATTGCTAAAAAGCTAAAAAGCTAATTGCTATACTTTGCACGGGAAGAAACTGAGCATTTGATGTGGCTGAGATATACTAGCTATAAGTTATTGGCTGAAAGCTCCTCCCCATATGCGGAGAGGAGGGGAGGGGTGAGGTTTCTAAAAAAACCAGCCGTAGGAGTGCAAGCCCTTACCTAACAAATTGACGCCTAAATAGCAAATCCATACGACAACAAAGCCGCTAGCAGCTAGAATGGCGGGACGACGTCCTTGCCAACCGCGAGTGATGCGGGCGTGAAGGTAAGCAGCAAATACTAACCAAGTAATGAGCGCCCAGGTTTCTTTGGGGTCCCAACTCCAGTAAGAACCCCATGCTTCGTTAGCCCAAACTGCACCAGCAATGATGCCGATTGTCAAGAGGGGAAATCCGAGCCCGATAATGCGATAGCTAATATTATCCAAGGTTTCAGCTAAACCTAGACGCTGGGGTGAGAGGGGTTCTGATGCTGTTACGGTTTGTGTTTGAGGAGCAGTGACCAAATTTAAAACAGCGGTTTTACCATTACTGCTGCTTTCAACACGAACAACCCCATTCCCATCATTTTCAGCTCCAATAGCTTGTGTTGGAGATACAAGTTCACCAGCTTTGTGCAGGCGATAGCCGTTACTGCGGTACCCACCAGTACCTACTGAACTACCTTGTAGTTGAATATCTTCACCGCGAGTGACAACCAGGAAGGCGATCGCAAGCAGCGAACCTACCATTAAAGCAGCATAACTTAGCATCATCACGCTAACGTGCATCATCAGCCAGTTAGACTTCAGTGCAGGGACTAGGGGTTCTGCTGATTGCATTTCTGATGGTAGCGATAAGGTCGCAAAAGCAGCGATCCCCATAGCTACAGGTGCTGTAACCACTCCCACCAAGCGACTGCGGCTGGTATTTTCAGCAATCAGATGGATAGTGGTAATTCCCCAAGTCAGGAAAAATAGAGATTCATATAAATTACTGAGAGGAAAATACCCAGCTTCCAGCCACCTAGCCCCTAAGAGAGCGGCTATACACAAGTTCGCAATAGCCATTCCTGCTGTTCCCAAAGTAGCAGCTGCTCTAAGACTTGGAAAAGCCGCACCACTCCAATAAATCAGCATTGTCACGAATAGGACTGCGAAAGAAGCATTGTCCAGGGAGTTCTGGAGTGCTACCAGATTCATGTTATCTCCAGCCAACGATAAATTCTAATTGTTTAGATCCTAATCTATAATTTCGGTGCCACAGTCACAATTGACAGAAATTATGAATCGCGAATTACGAATTATCGAACTCTTCAACACTCATAATTCATAATTCATAATTCATAATTCATAATTCATTTTGTTTTTTTTAGTGAGAGAAAAACGTCGTAGCGGGTGCTGCGACTATCGCTAACAGCAGCTGTGACCCCAATTGAGCGTGTTGCTTCTAGCCAAGTTTGAGGAACTGGTAAAAATGACGGTAAAGGAAAGTACTTAGATGCTTGTTCTACATCTAAGAAAAACTGTCCATTTGTGGGATTGGGTTCCCGTGGAACCGTTGCTTGAAACATACCAGTGCTGGCTAGGGTATAGTTTGGTTTGGGGAGCAGTTTAGCAGTGACAGGAGCACCAACCGACAAAAAAGCTACGTCTCCATCCATCCAACCGTGAGTGGCGGTTAAAGTTCCAAAAGGCGCAATCCAGTTGACAACAGGTTTCCCAGCTACTGTTGTGTATTTGATTTGGAATTGGTACTGATTTTTCATCACCTCATCAAGCTGTTTTAAAGCTTGTTCAGCGCGAGAGCGATCGCTTGCTTGCACCATAAACACAAAAGCTGCTCGAAAATCCTCTATTGAACCCTTAGTGGGTGTGTTTGGAATCACTGCAACAGAGAACTCGCCTCCCATCCAACTCAGTAAATCCCGTTCCAAATCCAGTTCTGTCAAAGATTTTACACCCTCTCGCAGCTGTTCTGGCATCATAGGCGAGCGTGGATTTTTTTGAGCTGTCAGAACATAATCTGACCATAATTGTTTTAAATTCCCACCAGACAACATCATTAGCGTTTCTGATGGTACGCGAGTTTGCATTTTGCCAGCTTTGTTTTCTACCGCTAAAAGGCGCTGACTGTTGGGCTTAAGCCAAGAAACGCCCTTTAAACGAATCCCTTCGGACTCCAAGGAAAGACTTCCTGCTAAACCTTGGTTATTCTGAAGTTGGGCTAGGACTTGAGTTGGTAAAGCGCGGTTGGGAGATGCAGCCGCTATTTTTGCGGAGTAAGGGACATTAACATAAAATTGAGCGAAAGGTTGGTAAGTTGCAATTTTTGGAAAATTTTCAGCAAAACCAGCAGATTTTGCCAAAGATTCTTGACCTTTGTAGGCATCAATCGCTTTCTCTGTGGCTTTAGGACTATCGGTAATAACTAGAAAATGCTCATCTAGTATAGCTGCTGAGAATTTTTCCCCAGATTGACCTGATGTTTCTTTAATAGCAATATTTTGATAAGTCCGGTTAATCCATTTGT
The DNA here is from genome assembly GCA_035967975.1 of Scytonema sp. PMC 1070.18. Classification (GTDB taxonomy): domain Bacteria; phylum Cyanobacteriota; class Cyanobacteriia; order Cyanobacteriales; family Nostocaceae; genus Scytonema. The sequence continues at coordinate 5,414 of JAWQFQ010000074.1, read as the reverse complement.
CCCCTGATGGTGCTTTGGATTGCGCCAAAATATTTTTCGCTGCTTCTTGATTTTCTATCGGCAAAACCATGACCAGCGATTGCTCATTTTCTGTAGCTCCTGCATCAGTAGCAACTGGCTTGGATGAGGTTTTACTTACCTGTGGTGTAAGAACTGCGATCGTGACTTGGTCGCCAACCCAAGGGCTGACATCTTTCTGGAAGTCGTAGCCATTACTGGTCAAGAAACGTTCCTGTAATTGCAATAAATTCTTATTTAGTTCTGCTTGAGTTTCTTTGGTTCCGAACTCTTGCAACTTCTGCCATTGACCTCGATCTGTGGTCAAAGACACAGCAAACAGAGCATCTTTGGGAATAATATTTGCTCCTGGTAGCAAATCTCTGGGTAACGGTTTTCCTCGAGTTAATAGCCAGTAAGCCGCTACGCCACCAACAATTAGCAACCCAGCAGATGAAAGCGTTAGCACCAGAGACGGTTTCTTATTTTTCTTCATTGAAACAAACTCAGTAGGCAATGCCATAGTAATCCGCTTGCTGAAACCCGGTATCTGGGAGATACCGGGTTTCTTCATCTCACGAATGATTGATTCGGTGGTGGTGTAAAATTACCGATCCTGATTCAATACTACTCCTTCAATAATGCCTGTGGGTCCGAGATATTTAGTTAAGTGGGGAGAGAAAACCTCATAAATCAATGTCAAAGGCTGTCCGTGGTGCCAAAACAAGTAGTGGCGACCCCAAAAAGGTCCTGCTTCATCAAAGCCTGACTCTAGAGCAGTGGAATAACCGTAGTAAATGCCTTGAATATCCCGATACAACTCTGTGCGAAAACGAGCTAAACTCGCCCAGATAGGCAATGAACGGTTTTGAAGATACTCATCTATATGGCTGGCTTCCCACCAAGAAGTCGCATACGCCAATCGCTGACCGGAGGCTGTACGCAGCCAAACCTGTCGTCGCAGTCGCGGTCCTGGAACAGATTGGATCAGGTTGGGCGCACCATCCGAATCCATACCAATTAGTGACATATCAATAACATCTACATCCGTACGCTCTCCCGTCAACAATTGTAAGTGCCGTGTTGGCGAGCCGTCACCTAAAACTAATAATTGCCAAACCGGGGCTAGTTGAGTGTGAGGTAATCCTTGTTGAATCACTTCCTCTCCACCCTGCCAAATCGGAGTTAGACAATGCCAGCCTTTTGGAATTGTTAAGTTGTTTTTTGCCGGAAAAATCGCAGTCAATGTTCTTTACAAAACTTCACCTCTTTCTATGAAAGCACAAAAAGCAATCAGCTAATTGATAATTGCTAATTGCTAATTGATAACTGCTAATTGTTAAAAACTAAGAAATGCGGATGGCGAGACTCGAACTCGCAAGGCAAAGCCACACGCCCCTCAAACGTGCGCGTATACCAATTCCGCCACATCCGCATGATTTATTAACAAGACGAGTATAGCACAAGAAAATTCCTTATAGTAAGGTGATACGTAAAATTTCAGAAAATTTATTTTTCAGAGGGAACTCCCTTTTTTTGTAATACAAATGACTATTGACTAATAGCTTCGGACAAAGACAGGGATGGCTTTTGTCCTGTTCCTCAAAGAAGAAATGGGTGCGTATCGCCGCCTTTTTGTGAGGAAACTGACAGAGACTAGCAGCAATGTTGCTAGTCTAGTTAATACCATTAAAAGGCAACAGACCAAATCTTCCCCTGTGTTCAGAGCAAGGTTTGGGAATCTCCTGTCGTATGTTGAAATGAGGCTGTGCGTAATTTCAATTTTGACAGCAAAAAAGTCAATCTACCGAACTGATATCATAGCGAGAAGATGAAGTTTGATAAGATATTAATTGCTAATCGGGGAGAAATAGCTCTTCGCATTCTCCGTGCCTGTGAAGAAATGGGGATCGCGACGGTTGCTGTACACTCCACTGTAGATCGGAATGCTCTGCACGTTCAACTAGCTGATGAAGCGGTTTGCATTGGCGAAGCTGCTAGCAGTAAAAGTTATTTGAATATTCCTAATATTATTGCCGCAGCTTTAACGCGTAATGCCAGCGCCATCCATCCCGGTTATGGGTTTTTGGCGGAAAATGCCCGATTTGCTGAAATTTGTGCTGACCATCACATTGCTTTTATCGGTCCTTCTCCAGAATCTATCCGGTTAATGGGTGACAAATCCACTGCAAAAGAAACTATGCAAAAAGCAGGGGTGCCTACGGTACCGGGTAGCGATGGTTTGATAGAGTCTGAAAAAGAAGGAATGGCGATCGCCAAAAAAATTGGCTACCCAGTTATGATTAAAGCCACAGCTGGAGGTGGTGGAAGAGGAATGCGCTTGGTACGTTCTGAAAGCGAATTCATCAAATCCTTTCAAGCCGCCCAAGGAGAAGCAGGAGCCGCATTTGGTAACTCTGGAGTTTATCTAGAAAAATTTATTGAGCGTCCCCGCCATATTGAATTTCAAATCATGGCTGATAACTATGGTCATGTTATCCACCTAGGCGAACGTGATTGTTCAATTCAGCGCCGCAATCAAAAGCTTTTAGAAGAAGCCCCAAGCCCTGCTTTGGACGCAGACCTTCGCGAGAAAATGGGCACAGCTGCGGTCAAAGCCGCTCAGTTTATCAACTACAGTGGAGCGGGTACTATCGAGTTTCTCTTGGATAAGTCGGGTCAATTTTACTTTATGGAAATGAATACCCGTATTCAAGTTGAACATCCTGTTACAGAAATGGTGACAGGGGTAGATTTGGTTGTCGAACAAATCCGTATTGCTCAAGGGGAAAGGCTCAAACTCACCCAAGACCAAGTGATTTTACGGGGACATGCGATCGAATGTCGGATTAATGCTGAAGACCCCGATCATGATTTTCGACCCAGCGCCGGACGTATCAGTGGTTATCTCCCACCGGGAGGTCCTGGTGTCAGGATTGACTCTCATGTTTACACCGATTACCAAATTCCGCCTTACTACGATTCTCTCATTGGTAAGTTAATCGTTTGGGGACCAGATCGTTCCACCGCTATTAACCGCATGAAACGCGCCTTACGAGAGTGCGCTATTACAGGACTACCCACAACTATAGGATTTCATCAAAAAATTATGGAACATCCCCAGTTTTTACAGGGTAATATTTACACAAATTTTGTACAAGAAATGAAAGGTCTTGGTTAATGGTTGGTAGATAGTGGATAGTCGATAGTCGATGGTGGTGTGTTTTGCAACTAACCACTAACCACTAACCACTAACCACTATCTACTATCTATGAGCCATCATTGTCAGCAGTCCTTGCTGACCCAAGAGAATTTCTCTTAATAAACTGCAAATACCAACCCAAATGATCGGGGTAATGTCCACTCCACCCAAAGGAGGTACCAACTTTCGCAACGGAACTAAAAAGGGTTCCGTGGGCCTAGCTACCAAATTCAATGGCAGACGATTGAGGTCTACTTGAGGATACCAAGTCAGCACAATACGGAAAATAAACAAAAATGTCATCAGTCCTAACACAGGACCGAGAACCCAACTAGCAAGGTTAACACCAGTCATGATATTTGTTTAACTTTTTTGTCCAAATAAAGAAAAAATTAGAGCAAAAGTCCCAAAACATTAAGCTTTGTAAAGCTCCATATACAATTTTAATTCTTTCTTTGGTCTTTTTTCTACACCCCACACCCGGTCACCTTACACCCTAGGGTCTGGTAAACTATTAGAATCGGGATTATCTGTGTAAAAAAAGGTTGACTTCTATGACACCATCTTTAGCAAATTTTCTTTGGAGTCTGTTGTGGGGTTCGCTCATTGTCGTTATCCCTGCGACCGTCTTTTTAGTTTTTATTAGCCAGAAAGATAAAATTCAACGTTCATAAGGTTTGACAGGAGACGTAGGAAACTACGTCTATACTTTATACCTTGGGTGATAATGTAGAGACGCTCTGTGTTGCGTCTCTACAATAGTATTAGTGTGTCCAATTACAGTAGAGATTTAAATTCTGAAATCGTTAACATAGATTCGTTATTAGGTAAACAGCAATGCTTATGTTTGGGCTGAACTCAGCCAGTGTTCTGGCTCAGGTAAATTTTGGAGCAAACTCAGCCAGTATTTTAGGAATTTTCTTGGCTGTGGCTGGGGCAGCGCTTTATTTTCTCCGCTCTGTCCGCCCAGAGCTATCTCGAGATCAAGATATCTTTTTTGCGGCTGTAGGTTTACTCTGTGGCTTTATTCTCATATTCCAAGGTTGGCGACTCGACCCGATTTTACAATTTGGTCAATTGCTTTTGGTAGGTTCAACAGTATTTTTTGCAGTTGAAAGTATTCGCTTGCGAGGTATTGCTACTCAGCAAGCCAAGCGCAATACACCAATTGTGGATGACGAACGAGAAGTTAGCGACAGATATCAGTACAGCAGAAGATCGAACTATAAAGCACAGGTCGATGCGGAGTTAGAACCACTGCCTTACGATGATGACGAACCCCCGCCACGTCGTATACCAGGAAGCAGAGATTCTCGCTCATCTCGTGATGATTATTATTACGAAGATGAAGCTCCTCGTCGTCCAGAACGCCGCAGTAGCGCTAAAAGGACGACTGACAAAAACCGTCGCCCTAGTTCTGGGCGTTCAACGCGTACATCTGAAAGGTTTGATGAAAAGTTTGAAGATGAGAATTGGGGCGCTTCTTCTAAACCACCAGTTGATGATTGGGATAGCTCAGTAACCAGTGAAGAACGACGATCTCCACGCCGGAGTAGCAGTGGATCTTCCGTGCGTCCAGAAACACCTGACGCGGATGTTCCTCCTCCTAGACCAAGAAGACGACGTCCGCCCAGTGATTCTGCTCCTCGTGTGGATCGTCAAGAAGATGATGTTATTTCTACTGAATATGTAGAATACAAACCAATTAACCGCTCAGAGCGCCCAGATGAAGATGATAATTCGGGGATTTTTGATGATGATGTCTAAATAATTTGGGGTCACCTCACAAGTCACAAAAAACGGTTAAGGTCAGGAACTATTAGTTGAGCGACGACCCCGTGCATAAATGCAACGGCTTGTCAGTCAACTCTACCTGACCCGCTCAGGTCTAGCAACTGGAGCTTCACACTACTTTCTTACCTAAAAACACGCGAGCACTCTTTTTTGCCTTCAATTCATGTGATTATGTTACAATAAATAAAGCACTCGTTAATTAAGGTAAGTTACCAACGTATAAGCAATATAGTTGCGCGTATAGATGTCTAACGACTCTTCGGTAACAAAGACTTTGAGAGCTAAAAAATAATTGCGAGCAATCGCACAATCTTGAGATTGGACTCCGTACCGTAGGGCATACGTCGCGACCTGAAAAGGTCAACTGAACTGGAACGCAGTCGTTCCTCTGGGATTTCTACCCCAGACCCTCGCGGAAAG
>JAWQFQ010000073.1:7666-38763 GCA_035967975.1 Scytonema sp. PMC 1070.18 | reverse complement strand
TTTAGGGGGATATTGAATATGATTGCTACTGATGAAAGGACTTTTCAAACATCCTATAAGAGGAGTTTAATGAATTTATAAAAAGCTCCCTATGTCGAAAAATATATTTCAAAGCTGATAGCTGACAGCTAATAGCTGAATGCTAACAAATCATTAATTAGGTAAAAAAGTAAAAATGATTAAGCGTGTTTTTTCAGGTAAGACTCAGTTAGTTGCTTTCAGCGGACTGATTGCGACGTTGATGGTATCAGCACTTCCAGCTTCTGCACAAACATCAAAAATTGCTCGCTCTGAAATGTCTTATTGTATGGCAACATTAATTGGTCAACGATATGGATCGAGAGTTAATTTACGTTCCGGTCCAGGGACAGATTTTCCAGACAAAGGCTATGGGCTTGTGGGCGATCGCGTTCACATTTTAAGAAAAGTGGGTGGTACCGCTCAAGATTTAGCAGCCGTAGAACGTCGGGGATCTGTTTGGTATAGAGTAGGTTTTCCAAGCAGTGGAGCGCGTGGTTGGATTCATTCAGATTTTATTTCTCCTGAATGCTTCAATTAAGCTCAAAAACTCATCCCATTAGGTGCAATCTTTTCGGTTAGTTACTCATTAATACTTCGATAATATACCAGAACCCGTCCATTTGCAGTCATTCTACCGGGAATGGCATCTCTTGTGAGCTTTCTTTTTCTGCGTCCCTGTGTCTCCTCAATCCAAATTTCATAAGTGTCCCTATCAAAATAGGCCTCGGCGACACCAGTTAAAAGAAAAGAAGCATCCCTAACACGAAATATGGGAACGTTGGGTTCTTGTTTTGTAGTGGCATAAATTAGCCCGCCTAGAAGTTCTGTAAAACCACCATTTTTAGTCTCAATTTTTACGTTCCCTCTCTCGGTTTTCAAACCAAGAATCCAAAGTTTTGCACCATTATTTACTACATTAATCTCGGAATGTCCTTCTGGATTAAGCTGACGTGCCCAAATGCTTTGGTTAGAGTTCAAGAATCTTAATTTTCCCATAACAGCATCATCTATGAATAAATTCCCTGTTCCTGTGCTTTCTAGGTCTAAACCCACAATACTGCGATAAACAACAGCTCGTTTGGCAATATTTTTCCATTTCACCTTAGAGTCGTACATAATAAAGAAATTTTCAACAATTAAGGTCTGTTGACTACCGTTATCCGCTATAATTTCGCCGTTTCCATCTATCCATCCATTCGTTCCTACAAATCTTCTCACATTTTTTCGTAATCGAAGAGAACCATTAATTGTGAATATCCCAGTCTTAGGGACTACGACTGTTGTTGCGCCAGAGTCAATTGCGGCTTGAAAAGCTGCAGTATCATCTTTTTTATCATTTGGAATAGCACCAAACTTTTCTACGCTTACCCAAGTTTGAGGTTCATCCCACTCTAGTTTAGGAAATGGCTTAATTGAAAGTCCAACTATTTTTGAATTAGACAAGGTTGAACGAAATTGAGAAGAAATTGAGTGAGATACATATTCTTTAATGACAGAATCTTTGACTTTTTGAGAAGCATTTCTTGCACGACTTTTAAGAATATTTTTATAGCCAGAAGATTGTACATTTCTTGCATAAATAAACCCAGCAGAAGAAATAGCTGCTACATTTTTTGCATCACCACGACCGATAAGCTTTGCATTTAAAAGTACTAATGTGCTTCCAGGGTCTCTACCTCTGTTAGGATTTTTACCATTAATAATAGCTGATACAGAATTGAGACTGTTGAAACCTTCAAGACTTATAGCTTGTCCACCATTAAAGATACCTGCTTGGTTTTGTTCGCGCACTGTAATACTTTGCATGGAAATACTGGTCGTACTAGTATTGGCTTGTATTCCGTAATCAAAGCCTACAATTTCAACATCCTCAACAAGCAACGGACCAACTTCTCCGTGAGTGAGTGCAAGACCAGTTGTTCCCTTGCGATCGCTAGATATTATTTTCACACTTCGCACTGCGCCTTGATTATTAGCAGCAAAGTTAAGCCCTTCCGCCCCTGGATTGTTCTTACCTACATTAATAGTTAAATTTCTAACAGAATTACCAAAACGTTGAGCAACAAGACTGGCTCTATACTCTTTTGAGTTTGGATCTGCGTCTGGATTAAACCCTGTGGAGATCACAGGTCGAGGCTTGGCTGGGTTTTGGAATTTAGGAGAATTATCCTCTAATTGAATAATAACGCTATCTCTACTTTGCCCTTGTAAGGTAATCCGCTTGTAGTCAGAACGATAAGCTTGCCCTGGAGACCAGTATAGAGAATCAAATATGTTATACACACCATTAGGCAAATAAATTATCTTACCTTCACCAGGAAATTGACTCAGAGCCTTTTGGATAGCTTTTGTGTCATCTTTACCGTCATTCGGAATAGCGCCATACTCTGGTGCAGTCACATTTATGACCGCTGCACTGTTTGGATATCGTATATTTTCTTTCACTCTTGGGCTTGCTTGTGCAAGATTAACTTCACTATTTTTGGTATATTCAACACAAGTAGAGGTGAAAGTGACTAAGAAAAATAAGAAAAATAGTTTTAGAACTGATTTTTGAGTAGAAATCACAAACCTATATTCTCTCAATAAGACAACTACTTTTTCTTACATTTGTCAGAAGTAGAATCAGTAAAAACTCTTATAATTGTTCAAATATTTAAATTAGTAAATGAAGTTGGAAGAGGTTCAAAATGGTTACTAGGGAGCAAATTGTGCAATGGTTACGGGAGTTTGCAGGCGAGATAGAACAAAATAAAGACTATTTAACTGAATTAGATGCAGCTATTGGTGATGCTGACCACGGTATAAACATGGATCGGGGCTTCAAAAAGGTAGTACAACAGTTACCAACTGTTGCAGACAAAGACATCGCCAGCATTTTGAAAACTGTAAGCATGACCTTAATTTCCACAGTTGGTGGTGCTAGCGGTCCTTTGTACGGAACTTTGTTTTTAAGAGCAAGTACAGCCGTTACTGGTAAGCAAGAGCTAACGAAAGAGGATATGTTAAATTTGCTACAGGCAGGTTTAGATGGAGTGCTTCAACGTGGGAAAGCGCAACTAGGAGACAAAACAATGATTGATGTCCTTTCTCCTGCGGTAACAGCTTTTCAAACAGTCATCGGAGAGGGGAAAGATATGCTAGAAGCCATGCAACAAACTGTAGCAACTGCAAAACAAGCAATGAAGGACACTACACCTATGCTTGCTAGAAAAGGACGGGCTAGCTACCTAGGGGAACGAAGCCTCGGACATCAAGACCCAGGCGCAACTTCATGTTATTTAATGTTGAAGAGTTTGTTGGTAACGCTTGAAAGAGTTAAATGTAGCAATCCTGTTTAATTTATGAGAATCATGTCTTCGAGAAACCCGGTATCTCAGAGATACCGGGTTTCTTGTTCCTCACGAATAATGCTTGAAATTTTATCCCCGAATTTCTCATTATGTTAAATTATCGTTATCTTGCCCTGGTAAATCTAAAGCTATCAACAACGCCTGAGCTAGCTTTGCCATAGCATCATGAGAAAGCATCCCTCGTAAACGTAAAAAGCGTGTTTTTGACAAAACTCTCACTTGATCTGCCATAGCTACAGAATCTTGAATGAGTCCACCATCTGGTGCTTGAATTAACACCTGAGTTGGGTAAACACGTTTTCCTGATTGATAAGTAGTACACGGAATTGCCAGAACAACTGGACTATACGCGTTAATGATATCGCGACTGACAATAATGACAGGACGAGTTCCTCCCTGTTCTGAACCTTCAGTTGGTTCTAAACGAGCATCATAAACTTCGCCACGGTTCATTCTGGAAACTCACTTACCTGCAAAGCCTCCCATTGTGCTGAAGCAAACTCAGCTTCCATTTTTAATACTTCTGCTTGATACTCAGGATCTTTCGCCATTTCTGCCAAAGCAGCATCAATTTCTGCTCTTTTGATTGCTGCTAGTTCTCGACGCAGTGCTTGCGCTACAAATTCATTGCGGCTGTTAGCTTTTCCCTCTTGTACAGCCTTGTCAGTTGCTTCTAGCAGTTCGCTAGGTAGCGTTAATGTTGTGCGAACAGTTTGGTTTTTCATTTTTTGATGACTATTTTGATGTTTTTATTGATGTTAATTATGATATCATACGCAACATATAGCGAACTCCAAGAAACCTTGTCAGGGCGAACGGTTGTTCGCCCCTACACCCGGTCGTTGTTAGGGCGAACAACCGTACCCTACGAGAAAGCTCCGCCAACACCCCTACACCCGGTGGTTGTCAGGGCGAACAACCGTTCGCCCCTACACCCCACACCCTACACTCCGTATTTCTTGAAAACAGCTTCACACTTCGTTAACAAACCTCACAACTCTTTCTGCTTTAATCTGTGTAGGTGGTTGAGTTGAAGCTTAGTTAAAGAGAATTGACGGAGTTGCCGTGGTCGGAATAGTCATTGTCTCTCACAGCAAACAGCTAGCAGAAGGAGTCCGAGAACTTGCAGCGCAAATGGTACAGGGTCAAGTCCCTTTAGCGATCGCCGCAGGAATTGACGACCCAGAAAATCCGCTAGGTACAGATGCTATGCAGGTTTATGAAGCGATCGCATCAGTTTACAGTGATGAAGGTGTTGTTGTCTTGATGGACTTGGGTAGCGCCCTCATGAGTGCGGAAATGGCGCTAGAATTTCTTCCAGAAGAACATCGGAACACAATACATCTTTGCGAAGCACCACTCGTAGAAGGGGCGATCGCAGCAACTGTAGCAGCTGCATCTGGTGCTAACATTGAGCAAGTTATAGCAGAAGCACGGGGAGCCTTAGTAGCAAAAGCAACTCAATTGGGATTAGAACTGGTCAATGTTCCTACGCCATCTGTCCCAACTAAAAGACAAACAACAAATGACCAAGAACCAATCACAAAAGAAATACGCTTGACTGTCCGCAACCAATTGGGATTACACGCCCGTCCCGCTGCAAAATTTGTCTCCACAGCGGCTCAGTTTGAATCACAAATTTTAGTGCGTAATTTAACGAAGGGTACTCAAGCAGTACGGGCTGACAGTATCAATCAAGTCGCAACTTTAGGTGTTCGTCAAGGACATGAAATCACGATCGCGGCTACGGGTCATGACGCAGATGAAGCATTAGCCGCATTACAAGCATTAGTTGAAAGCAATTTTGGCGAACAAGATACCACTCTACCTTCTCCCCCAATCGTCCCACCATCCCACTACTCTACCACCCCGTCACCCCATCACTATCAAGGAATACCAGCTTCTAGTGGGGTCGCGATCGCACCCGTTCATCAGCACACTCCCACTCCCATAAATATAACGTATTATCACATAGAAGATGAGAATTATGAGTTACAAAGGTTACAAACAGCTTTGCAAATAGCTAAAGAAGAAATCCAAGCTTTGCTGTCAGAAGCATCTACTCAAATTGGCGATACCGAAGCTGCTATATTTGATGCTCATTTACTGTTTCTGGAAGACCCGGTATTACTAGAGGCGGTTCATCAGCGTGTTCTTGAACAACATTTGAATGTTGAAGCAGCTTGGCAAGGGGTTATTGATGAATTGGCACATAACTACCGTAGCTTAGAAGACCCGTACCTACAAGAACGAGTTGCTGATGTCGTAGATGTAGGACAACGAGTGCTGCGGTTACTGACAGGGTTTCAATCCCACTTACAAATTTCCGATTCTCACCCTAAAGACTTAAATCTTTCCCAGCCAGCCATTATCGTTACCACTGATTTGAGTCCCTCTGATACGGCTCGGCTAGATCCAACAAAAGTACTGGGTATCTGTACAACTTCCGGTAGTGCTATTTCCCACAGTGCTATCATATCCCGCCGATTGGGTATTCCAGCCATTGTGGGCTTACCACCAGAGGTAATGCATTTAACAGAAGGTACATTTATTGCCCTTGATGGAGAAAGTGGTAGAGTATGGGTAGAACCAGAATCAGATATAATAGCCGCACTTGAGGAAAAGCGAGACGCACAGCACCTTGCTCAACAGCAAGCAATTGCAACAGCACATCAGCCAGCAATCACTCGCGATCAAAGACGAATCAGTGTATTTGCTAATATAACGGGTATATCAGATATAGAAATAGCTCTACGTATGGGTGCTGAAGGAGTGGGATTGCTTCGCACTGAGTTCTTATATATGGAACGAACGACCCTTCCTTCTGAAGAAGAACAGCTTACGGTTTATCAATACATAGCGCAACTTGTGGATAACCGTCCACTGATTATCCGTACCTTAGACGTAGGAGGAGACAAGTCAATCCCTTATCTGAATTTACCACCAGAAAATAACTCTTTCTTGGGTTGGCGTGGGATTCGTTATTGTCTGGATAATCCCGATATTTTTAAAACCCAATTACGGGCGATTTTAAAAGCCAGTCCCGGACACCAAATGAAGGTCATGTTTCCGATGATTGCTACTGTGGAAGAAATCCAGGCGGCTAAGGGAATGTTAGCAGAAGTGCAGGCGGAACTACGTCAAGCAGGTATCGCCTTTGATGAAGCAATGGAAGTAGGGATTATGGTGGAGACACCCTCAGCCGTTGCGATCGCAGATAGATTAGCGGCTTTTGTAGACTTTTTCAGTATTGGTACCAATGACCTGAGCCAGTATGTTATGGCAGCAGACCGCACACACCCACGGGTCGCTTCTCTAGCTGATGCATTTCACCCTGCGGTCTTGAGGATGATTCAACAAACTGTCCAAGCAGCACATCAAGCAGATATTTGGGTGGGGTTGTGTGGTGAAATAGCTTCCGATCCACTCGCAACACCAATTTTACTAGGGCTAGGACTTGATGAGGTGAGTCTGAATCCGCAAGCCATCCCTACATTTAAGCAGTCAATCTCTCAATTAACAATGGCGCAAGCAGAGGCGATCGTCTCATCAGCATTGCAACAGAATTCTGCTCTTCAAATCAGAGAATTGATTCAAAATTTGTAATATTATATTCGGTTAATAACTTATAAAATAATTTGTTCGTAGTTGCGCTAAAGCGCATGCAACGCCCATACTTAGTGTAAGTGTTCATTTAACTCTCCACAGGTTTTCAACCAGCATTCTTATGAAGTATCCTAGAAATAAAATCACTACTAGTAGGAAAGGCTAATGCGTGTACATGACCAAGCAATTACCAAGATTCGTCATCTTCCTGAATCTTTAGTGCAGGAAGTTAATGAATTTATCGACTACCTTCTGTGGAAGCACAGTGGTAAAGATTCTTCGTTATGGTGTGAGTCTGCTGAATCTATCGAAATGGTTGAGTCAGACTTTTCTGACTACCTATCTAACTTAGAAAATTATGAACAACGCTTGGCTCGTGGGGAAATTCAGTGGTAGAAATTACACGAGGAGATGTTATTCTTTGCGATTTAAATCCAGTTGTAGGAACAGAACAAGCAGGAATTAGACCCGCTGTAGTTTTACAAATTAATCGAGCAAATGCTGTTAGTCCTCATACAATAATTGCACCCTTTACCTCCAAAATCCGGCGTGCCCTTTTGCCATCTCATGTTTTTGTTCCTATTGGTATTGATGGATTAAATCAAGATTCTGTCATCCTTATGTGAGCAAATTCGAGTTCTTGACAAATCTAGAATTATTCGTATTATTGGTCATCTTGATGATGATTATATAGTGCAATTGGAAGTTGCCCTTTGTACTATTCTTGGCTTACAAAATATAAATGATATCGGGGACAATTAGAGTAGCTTACATTTTGCACCATATAGAGAACTGAAAATTTTTCCCCTACACCCACAACACTGCAAGAAATCGAGTTTAGCACAAGCCACCAGGTTTCTGTTCTGGTCAATTCTACGTAATATTACTTATAGCTCCTACATTTGCAAACTTCATCTTAAGAGAGAAGATAATAATTTTTATCTCTATAACTATATTGGATTATTAAGCTGTGGCTAACTGCTGTAGCTTCATAAAGGAGCGATTGATGCATTTAGAGCCTATTGTATCGTTTGCCATTCTGTTGAGTGTTATTCTGATTGTCCCACTTATCTTTGAGCGTCTAAAACTACCGGGGTTGCTGGGACTACTGATAGCAGGCTTTGCTCTGGGACCACAGGGATTGAATCTTCTCCATAAGGAGTCGGAAACCCTAAAGCTGCTGTCTGATATTGGGTTGGTTTACTTGATGTTTGTGGCGGGTTTGGAAATTGATATCCACCAGTTTCAACAAACCAAGCACCGTTCTGCTGGTTTTGGTACATTGACTTTTTTTTTACCTCTGATAGCAGGAATAGTTGTCGGGCGGATGTTTGGCTTTGGTTGGAATGCTTCAATTTTGATTGGTTCTTTGTTTGCTTCTCACACTCTACTTGCTTACCCAATTATCAGTCGGTTGGGCGTCATTAACAATGAAGCTGTGACCGTCACCATTGGTGCAACTATCTTTACGGATATCGGCGCACTTTTGGTACTAGCAGTGTGTATTGGTGTCCACCAAGGGGAATTCACTGCTTTTAGCTTAGCCAAACTATTACTGGGGTTAATTATTTACTCTGCTATCATCTTGTTCGGCTTTAAGTGGTTGGGACAGGAATTTTTTCGCCGCATTAAGGATGACGAAGGAAACCAGTTTTTGTTTGTCCTGATGGTGGTCTTTATTTCCGCACTGGGACCTAACGTGACTGTCCAGCAGTTATCATCTGCAAAAGCTTTGTAAAATATTTGACCTTTTTCTGTAAATTTTTTAATCTTCTGGGCTAAACTGCGGATGTATTCTCTGAGATACATCCATTTTTGTTCTGTTTATGATATCTTGTAATCTTTATACAGCCATTCCATCTACAGACAAAATCCCATTTCGATAGGCAGCCTTAATAAGGAGTAAAATGGAGTTAGACGTAATATATATCGCTCCATTTATGCAGTATCTGTCACCCCAGCAAGTTTACAAGCAATATGGCTATCACCCTAAAACCCTGGCAGATTGGGCAGACGCCGGAAAAATAGACTATATACGCTCTCCTGGGGGTCATAGACGCTATAGCCAAGCTTCTTTAGAAAGCATTAAAGGTGGAACAGATACTCGAAAAATAGTGCTATATGCCAGAATTTCAACAAGTGGTCAAAAACCAGAACTTGAAAACCAAATTAATTATTTAGGAAAAAACTACCACTACTGTGTTTGTATCTGGTGAAATTGGGTCGGGAATGAACTTTAAGAGAAAAAAGTTCATAGCTCTGATGGAGGATGTAAGCAAGGGTCAGGTTAAAGAAATAGTTGTCGCGCACAAAGACAGGTTAGCCCGATTTGGCTATTAGCTCGTGAGTGGTTCTGTCAGTTACATAATTGCACTATTACAGTTCTCAACAATGCCGAGCTAAGTCCTCAACAAGAGTTGATGCAAGACTTTATGAGCATTGTGCATTGCTTCAGTTCAAGACTGTATTTTTTGCGTAAATATGAAAAAAAGATTGAAAAAGAAGTAGTCAATATGGAGTCAAACGTAGTATAGTGTAGTTAAACGCTGAAAGGAGTACGCCAATGGCACGGAAGAAAACAGTCCGAACAACTGAATATACAGTCACTAGGATTGCCTATTCTGTGGGTGATGCACCAGAAGGGTTAAGTAAGCTGGCTCAAGTTTTAGGCAACCTACGCTCAGAGTTATGAAATAAATATGGGTCGCTGCAACCATGGGGAATTGATAAAAATACAATTATTAAAAACTTTGATTCTTATGGCGAAGTAATAGCTGAAGACTAAGGTAAACCGCCACGGCGTAGGCGGTAGGGTCTAGAAACGGTGTCCTAAGAGAGCTACTTTATTTGACTAACAAAGTAATTGCTACCGTCAATCAGACTGCGAAACAGATGAACAATCGTATATTTTGGGGTTTACTCCGGTTTACGCTCGATATGTTGTTACGCCAGGAAAGAAGATAATGTTTTCTATCTCAATAACTGTACTGGATTAGTCAACTGCGGCTAACCACTGCAGCTTCATAAAGGAGCGATTGATGCATTTAGAGCCTATTGTATCGTTTGCCATTCTGTTGAGTGTTATTCTGATTGTCCCACTTATCTTTGAGCGTCTAAAACTACCGGGGTTGCTGGGACTACTGATAGCAGGCTTTGCTCTGGGACCACAGGGATTGAATCTTCTCCATAAGGAGTCGGAAACCCTAAAGCTGCTGTCTGATATTGGGTTAGTTTACTTGATGTTCGTGGCGGGTTTGGAAATTGATATCCACCAGTTTCAGCAAACTAAGCACCGTTCTGCTGGTTTTGGTACATTGACCTTTCTTGTACCCTTAATAGCAGGAACAATTGTCGGGCAGATGTTTGGCTTTGGTTGGAATGCTTCAATTTTGATTGGTTCTTTGTTTGCTTCCCACACCTTACTTGCTTACCCAATTATCAGTCGGTTAGGCGTCATTAACAATGAAGCTGTAATTGTCACTGTTGGTGCAACTATCTTTACGGATATCGGCGCACTTCTGGTACTAGCAGTGTGTGTTGGTATCCACCAAGGGGAATTCACGACCTTGAGCTTAGCCAAACTATTGCTGGGATTAATTATTTACTCTGCTGTCATCTTGTTCGGATTTAAGTGGTTGGGACAGGAATTTTTTCGCCGCACGAGGGACGACGAAGGAAACCAATTTTTGTTTGTCCTGCTGGTGGTCTTTATTTCCGCACTGGGAGCAGAGGTGATTGGGGTAGAAAAGATTGTTGGAGCATTTTTGGCGGGATTGGCGGTCAATGGTGTGATTGGCTCTGGACCAGTGAAAGAAAAGGTGGTCTTTGTCGGGAATGTCTTATTCATCCCCATTTTCTTCATTAGCTTGGGATTGTTGGTTAATGTTCAGGGATTTATCAGAAGTTTGAGTTCTCTCTGGCTGACCCTGGCGATTGTAGTGGGTTTGATAGGGAGTAAGTTTACCGCCGCACTTCTAGCAAAGTTACTTTACCGCTACAGCTGGCGTGAAATGATCACAATGTGGTCGTTGTCTCTACCTCAGGTAGCAGCAACGTTAGCAGCAACATTGGTGGGCTATCGTGTAGGGTTGTTAACAGAGAATGTGCTTAATGGTGTGATTGTTTTAATGATAGTCACAGCTACGTTAGGACCGATTATCACTTCTCGAAGTGCGGCGGGGTTAACAGTAACAATGGCTACTAGTCCAGTTGAGACAACAGGGTCGTTGCTTGATTGGAAGGAAGACCCAAGCGATGCGCTGACAGTGGTTGTACCTGTTCATAATCCTAAAACAGAGAGACATTTGATTGAAATGGCAGCATTGTTGGTGCGCCGTGAATCGGGTAAAATAGTAGCCTTGGCAGTTTCGCCTGCTTTGCACATGGATTCACCAGAGTTAGAAGAAAGCATAGCGCAAAGCACAATTCTTCTCTCAAATGCTGTAGACTTGGGTCGGGAATTTGGAGTAGAAGTTGAGCCTTTGGCACGTATCGACCAAAGCATTCCTCAGGGTATTAGTCACGCTAGCAGAGAAGAAAACTCTAGTTTAATTGTCATGGGTTGGGGCGAAGCGACGGGATTGCGTGTTCGCCTGTTTGGTAGTGTGATTGATAGAGTTTTCTGGGCGTCCCATTGTCCTGTGGCTGTGACTCGTTTGCTCGATTCGCCCAGTAATATCCAGCGGATATTGGTACCCCTGGAAAATCTAGAGCAAGCGGAACGAATTGTGCGATTTGCTGAAATTCTCGCAGCTGCTAATCAAGCAGAAGTGATTCTGCTACACGTGTGCGATCGCTACACATCCTCTGCTCGGATTGACTGGATGAAGTCGCAATTGGAGATTCTGGTATCAAAACATTTCCCAGAAAATCGGACTAAAATTAAAGTCCAGCCAGCGGACAATGTCGTGAATGCTATTCTCGACGAGTCTCAATCTTGCGACTTAATCGTGCTGCGATCGCTCCGTCGTCGCTTAAGTATAGGTCAAGTTGCGGTCAGCGATGTCACAACAGAAGTCGTCAAGCACATCCAGTGTTCTGTTGTGCTGCTGGGAGAACCCCAAGGTTACCACGAGAATTTACGCAGAGTCAAGGCGGTGGTTAAAACGTAAAGTGTTAGTGGATAGTGGATAGTGGATAGTGGATAGTAGATAGTAGATAGTAGAGAAGATCTGACTCAGTAGAAGTTACAGCTACAACAATTAACGACTAACGACTAACCACTAACAATTAACTCTTCTCACAACTAACGACTATCTACTAACTCTTCTCACAACTAACAACTAACGACTATCTACTAACTCTTCTTCACACCCCTTTTCTAAGATAGATGCCGTTTTCACCAGGAATTGAGAAGATTAAAATAATAACTTACTCTTTGCTCTTCATTTTTTCCAAAAGCCATGTCCTTCGACTACGACCTATTCGTCATTGGTGCTGGTCCTGGGGGACTAGCAGCAGCTAAGAAAACCGCAAGCTATGGAGCGCGTGTCGCCATAGCTGAAAAGGAAGCCATTGGTGGTACTTGTGTCAATCGCGGCTGCGTTCCTAAAAAACTGATTGTCCAAGCTGCTGATTTCGCCCTCGAAAATCAAAGGGCGAAAAGTTATGGTTGGAATGACTGTGACAGATACTTTGATTGGACAAAATTTATTAAATCTGTAGACAGACACATCGACAGTATCAACCACTCCTATTTTGAGCAGTTGCAAAAAGCAGGAGTGGAAATCATTCGGGGTCATGCTACTTTCACGGATGCTCACACTTTAGAGATAGATGGATGCAAATATACAGCTGACAAAATTCTTATTGCTGTTGGAGGACATCCTTTTACACCTAATATTCCTGGTATAGAATATGGCATTACATCACGGGAAATGTTTCACCTACCGTATCTACCAGAACGTTTTGTTATTCTTGGTGGTGGCTACATTGGTATAGAATTTGCTAGTATGATGCACGCGTTTGGGTGTGAGGTCACAGTGATCGAGAAAGATGGCATGATTTTATCAGGGTTTGATAGTGACCTCCGGCTTGGAGTTCAAGAAGGTTTGAGCAAACGGGGAATCAAATTTTTTACCAATCGTACCGTTAAAAAAATCAAACTTTCAGAAGATAGTCTGCTGTTAAGCGTTACTGACGGATCTGAAAAAATAATCGTAGCAGATACTATTCTAGTGGCGACTGGTCGCGCCCCAAATACAAAAAATCTTGGATTGGAAAATGCGGGGGTGGAAGTAGGGAAAAAAGGTGAAATCAAAGTCGATGAGTACAATTGTACAACTCAAGAAAATATTTTTGCAGTGGGTGATTGCACGAGTAGCTTACAATTAACAACCGTTGCTAAGGCAGAAGGTTATGCTTTTGCCAAGACAATTTTTGGTAAAAACCCGGAGAAAGTCAATTACGATGAGGTCCCTTCTGCGGTTTTTGCTCGCCCAGAAGCTGCTGGTGTGGGTCTGACGGAGGCGAAAGCACGCTCAAAATTTGGGAAATCGGTCAAATGCTACCGCAATAGCTTTCAACCATTATCGTCTCAGCTGAGTGAGGAAACTCAAGACGCTACGATTAAGTTAGTGGTAGAAGGTGAATCAGAACGTATCTTGGGTGCTCACATGGTTGGTGAACATGCAGCAGATATTATTCAAAGCCTTGCTGTTGCTATTCGCAAAGGTATTACCAAGCAAGATTTAGATGAATCTATTGGCATTCATCCAACAGTTGGAGAGGAGTTTCTTTCTATAAGCTAAATAGATTCCGTAGTTTTACTGAGATACACAGCTAGAGTGATACCATCTTACTCTACACATCCAAGATTTTGTTAGTAAAGAGTAAAGTGGTATCAAATTTTTTGTATTCTTAAGAAAGGGACTCTAAATTATGACGTATGATTACGACTTGTTTGTCATCGGTGCAGGTTCTGGCGGTTTAGCTGCTTCTAAACGTGCTGCTAGCTATGGAGCAAAAGTCGCGATCGCCGAAGACGATTTAGTTGGCGGTACTTGTGTAATTCGCGGCTGTATTCCCAAAAAACTCATGGTTTACGGTTCCCAATTTCCCTCATTATTTAAAGATGCAGCTGGCTATGGCTGGAAAGTGGGTGAAGCCCAATTAGATTGGGAACACTTGATGGTATCTATAGATAAGGAAGTCCGGCGACTGTCAGAACTACACATTAATTTTTTAAACAAAGCAGGAGTGGAACTGATTAAAAGCCGCGCTACTTTAGTGGAACCCCACACTGTAGAGGTTGATGGACGCAAAGTCACAGCAGAGAAAATTTTGGTGGCTGTTGGGGGACGACCTATTAAACCAGATATACCAGGAATGGAACACGCAATTACCTCTAATGAAATGTTTCATCTCAAGGAGAAACCCAAGCATATCGCCATTATTGGAGCAGGTTATATAGGTACGGAATTCGCCAGTATCATGCGCGGTTTGGGTTGCGAGGTAACGCAAATTGTTCGGAAAGACCTGATTCTCAATGGTTTTGATGAGGATATCCGCCAAGGCATTCAAGAAGGTATGATAGAACAGGGAGTGTGTGTTATTAAAAATACCGTAGTTGAGGCAGTTGAACGGGTACCAGAAGGAATAAAGTTGACTTTATCCGGAGAATATCAAGAACCTGTGATTGCTGATGTGTTTTTAGTAGCTACAGGTCGTGTACCTAATGTCGAAGGACTGGGTTTGGAAAACGCTGGAGTAGACTTGGTGGAAAGCCATATCGACGGACCGGGCTACAGCACCATGAATGCTATTGCTGTGAACGAATACAGCCAAACGTCTCAATCTAACATCTTTGCCGTTGGTGATGTGACTGATAGAATGAATCTAACTCCTGTAGCCATCGGTGAAGGTCGTGCTTTTGCGGATAGCGAATTTGGCGGTAACCGTCGTATCTTCAGTCATGCAGATGTTGCTACAGCTATATTCTCTACCCCTGAAGCCGCTACAGTTGGTTTGACTGAAGCTGAAGCTAAGGAAAAACTGGGTGATGACGGAGTTAAGGTCTATCGCAGTCGCTTCCGCCCCTTATTCCATAGTTTGACAGGCGGAACTGATAGGACAATGATGAAATTGGTGGTAGATGCCAACACTGACAGAGTCCTAGGTGCTCATATGGTGGGTGAGAGTGCAGCTGAAATTGTTCAAGGTGTTGCGATCGCCGTTAAAATGGGCGCAACTAAAAAGGACTTTGACGCTACTGTTGGTATCCATCCCACAGCCGCTGAAGAATTCGTTACCATGCGCTGATACTGATGAAAGAGTAAGCGTTCAGCTATTAGCACCTCAGCTATCAGGTTTGAAGTGCATTTTTCTCTTCTGTGTAGACGGGCTTGAGCGAAACGAAAACACCTTTAAAGCAAGAATTGCTGATTGCTGAAAAGCTGACGGCTGAACGCATACCATAAAAAATGAGTTATGAATGATAATTTTTAACACTCCTCATTCATAATTCACAATTCATAATTCATAATTCATCAGGACTGCTATAACAGTATATATATGAGGTGGAGGGTAAAACCCCGCATACAAAATTTATACAATTCCCATAAACTGTGATTTTGGGAGTTTTTAATTGAATTGAAAACATAATCTTCATATGCTGCCCTTTATTCGGTCAGATTTAGCTGAATTTACCGCTTACAAACCTCACCCCGGTAGTGATACTGCTCAACCCGTTCAAGCATCAACTCAAGTCGATCGCCTAGATACGAACGAAAGTCCCTATGATTTACCACCAGAGTTAAAGGAAAAGTTGGCTTTAATTTTTGAACAGCAGATTGAAACAAACCGCTATCCTGATGGTGGACACAAATCACTCAAAAGTGCGATCGCCGAATATGTTAACGAATCTGCACATCTTACCCCATTTGTCTTCACAGATGCGAATATTTCTGTTGGGAATGGTTCAGATGAACTTATACGTTCGTTACTTATTGCTTGTTGTTTGGGAGGAGAAGGTGCAATTCTTGTAGCTCAACCCACTTTCTCCATGTATGCTATTTTGGCAAAAACTCTTGGTATTCCAGTGGTAACGGTGGGTAGAAATGAAGCTAATTTTGAAATTGATTTAGAAGCTGCTCAATCGGCTATAGAGCAAACTCAGAATCCCTCTATCAGAGCCGTTTTTGTTGTTCATCCCAATTCCCCTACAGCCAATCCTTTAACAGAGGCTGAGTTGAAATGGATACGTAGTCTACCAGAACACATTCTAGTCGTCATTGATGAAGCTTACTTTGAATTTAGCCTGCAGACCCTGGTTGGGGAACTACCACGAAGACCTAATTGGGTAGTATTACGTACATTTTCTAAAGCGTTTCGATTAGCTGCATTGCGCGTAGGGTATTGTATCGCACACCCTGAATTGATTTCTACCTTAGAAAAAGTCCGCTTACCCTACAATCTCCCCAGTTTTTCAATTGTCACAGCACTGATTGCTCTACGAAACCGCGAACTTCTACTCGAATCAATCCCTCAAATCCTCAGCGAACGTTCCAAACTCTCACTGGCTTTGTCCCAACGTCCAGAATTTCAAGTTTGGGAGAGCGCTACCAACTTCATTTATCTCCGTTTAAAACCCAACAACACTGAACAACAACCAGATGCGGCTTTAACAATTCTTCATCAAAACCTTAGAAATGCTGGTACTCTTGTGCGAGCAATTAGTGGAGGTTTGCGAATTACACTAGGAACTCCTGAAGAAAACTTCCGCACTTTAAATCGATTAATTGATTGCATTTCCATCCCTCATAGGGGTTCGTAGCACAACCGTTCATAAAATTTCTTACTGAAAGTGCATATGTAAAGCGTGCGATTGGGTTGCACCTGCTTACACTAGTACAATAAGGCAAAAGTAAAAAGTAGTCACTCATTGAAAAGTTTGAACGCTGACCTTGTCGCTTTTTACCTCCTCCAAATAGTTGCTTTATTTCCACCGTCCTGCACTAGTAAGCTTGGCAATCTCAAAATCTAAAACATTAATCGTACCGACCATCAACATCACTACCAAAACGGCGCAATCTTCTGACAGTTTGTGGCAAAACACCTACTAAAAGAGCGAATGTTTCATCTGGTAACTCAGCCACCATTTCTGGTGGAAAATATTGCTCAAATTGGTCCAGGATTTTTTGGACTCGTTTTTGCGGAACTGGATTTTCTGTAATTTGTTTAATCAATCGAATCCACTGTCGCCTGATTAAGTAAGCTTTTTGGCGTTCTTCATGAGATTCGGGAGTCAATAAAGAGAGATTTCCTATCGGTAGAACTCCTAGGCAATCGCGATCGTAATCACCGCCTACTGCAGCCCCTGGTCCAGCAAATTCAGCATGAAAGCGCTTGAATAGTATTAAACCATTCCGCCTGCGGCTGTTGACCATGAAAACCTTTCCACTGAGCAGCATTGTCAGGAGATCCGAGCCATTAGATCGCTCAGTTCCGTCTGGCATGACAAGATAGTCAAGGAAATTGGTGTCAAGGTAAGTAGATACCATAGCAGTCTGATAGCGTAGGCAATTTTCGCTATCCATCTTTTCTCAATTTTGAATGAAATAGGTGATAGGCTGTATTTCAAGTTGATAGCGAAATGTTTTTGTAATCCAAGTTTTGATTAGAGTATCAAGAATTAGATTGACCAATTCAGGTTGATTTAAATCAGCACACCTTATTTTGTAATTAAGTGATTATATTTTATGAGATTTAACTGGATTTGTCTCCAACTCAAGGAGTATTTTTTTAAAGTTTTTATAAAGATAGATAACTTAAATACAAAGTTACCGTGAGGATTTTATTCAAAATTTCACGTAATTTTACTGATGTCATAAACTCTTTTTATTCTATAAAATAAATCATTTTTTATTTCTTTAATTATTTCTATATTACAACAACTACAATTAATAATTCTTTAATTACATGAATTTCATTTTTAAGATTATTAAATTTTTTATTAATGTATCGAGGAGTATCTATATATAAAGACTAAGATTAAGTTTGTTGGACTTATAAATATATTTTCCTTGACCAAAAAGGCACATTGTTATAAAAAATTTATAAACAATACTTACTACTGCGTAGGATTTGCAAAAATTAGAAACCTGGTAACTTCTGCGAAACCGGGTTTCTAGAGCGCCTGTCCAGTATTGACTCGTTGGGCTTAAAAACCAGGTAACTTCTGCGAATGGTAACCGGAAAATCCGTCTTTTCCACGAGAGAAACCGGGTTTTTAGGATTTCTGTACCGACGCTCTAGTACTTCGACTACTGTTAACCGAGTAGCATTGGGAAGGGAGTAGCTCTTTCCTCTGTGTTCTGGCGTGCCATCTGTGGTTTTTTATTTAAGTAATCTTATACCGTGAAGAGAGTAATTTGGACCCAATGTGGTATCCGCTCGTTCACGGGTGAGGACGCCCGTACCACAAGAAGTTTTTGAAGACTTTTTTATTTGGAAGTCCCTTAACCGAGTAGAATTTTGGTGAGGACTGCTAAAAAGCTAATGGTAGAAAAGCAATTAGCTTTTTAGCTACTAAAATTTTTCTATTATTAGGTTTTATACTGGCAGTTAAAGTTTCCATTGATACTAATTTACATGATAACCCTCTGCTTTTTTTTCATTTAAGAGATTCAGAAATCAAGCGCTTTTGCAAGAGAATCTGCCGCGAACGTCTTAGAAAAAATGTATTCAGATGAGAGTCCACGTGATTCATCTGATACCCCAACTTAAAATACAGCTGTCGTGCTTGATGGTTATGTTCCAATACATGAAGGTATAAATCTTGAAATCCCCAATTTAGAGCGACTTTTTCACAAGCGAGAAGTAAACTTGAGGCAGCACCTTGCCTACGGTATTGTGGGTGAACAGCTAGATTAGAAAGATAAGGAAAACTCTTAGCAACCGATGTCCAAGAACTATTGAAACGTACACCTAGTTCTACTGTTCCTACTACCTGATTTGATACACCAGGTGTGGTATCAACAGCAACCAAACAAATTTGATGAGGAGATGGGGATGCCAAACGATGTCTGATATCTTCATAAATGCCCAAACGCAATAGTGGAAAAAGCCATCCCCAAAAACCATTTTGAGAGTGAAAGCTTTCAGCAATGATTTGGGCAACACCAGTCAAATCAACAGTCGTAGCCTCACGAATTTGGAATTGGCAAGCTGATTCGAGGGCAGTTGTGACTGGGTGATGGTAATAGGGTTGAAAAAACCAGGGTTTCAAGGCTTGTTTAATCTCGAGTTTATGCAATGACACTGTTCTGAGTTATCCTAAAACACCATTAAAACTGTACAAAAACTTTAATATTGGGTAATGGACGGGTTTTCCTACAGGGTGTATGGTGTAAGGTGTAGGGTGTAAGATGGAAAACTACCACACCAATACCAACATAACTGACAATTATGTAATATAGACGTCTTTGAGTTTAACAAATCAGGGCAACTTTTTTCCTACTTACCCCCAAAGGCAATACAGAATTCTCTGTTGCCTTATCATCTTTACGGTTGAGGCTCTGAAAGTCACTACCATTTCTCCCTCCAAAGACAACGAAGGAAACCCTCCGTTGGATTTAATTAATAAGTTGACACTCAACTTCCTTAAGACTGGGGAGAGAGACTTCAGAGTAGCGGGTTGATTGTCCTGATTGATAAATAGGGAACAAGTATTTGTGTAATAGTATACTTTATCTTTGAATTTTGTTGTTATGAGAGACGCCGTTGGGAATTAGGCGAGTCGTGTTTCCTCCTTGGTCGCGCATACGCACGGTTTCCACACTCAAGGGAGTTTTTAGATGATTGCCATAAATAAAATTTACCTGCAAATGTTAAGGACGTATGCTGCGATGGGAAAACTGAAGTATGCAGCTTCAGTTAGATTTTTCCGCAAGTCTTGAGTGCTGCATACAGTCAATGCACAATTCTCGCCGGAGGTGAGGGAAAACTTGGCAACAACCAAACCATTCTGTAAAACTAAAGGTTACCCTCTTGGGGTGCATCAGAGCGAATGGCAATCCACATAAACTATTGAGGTAATTGGCTGTGAATAAAAGCTTTTTGACTCAGCAGTTACGTGGGCAAATAGCCCGATCGCTCGCTATGCTCTGCTCTCACCTGACTCAGAACCATTTTCACCCGATCAGATTATTATTTATCCGTCTCCCGTTGAAGCAGGAAAGCGGTGCATGAAATCCCAAAACAGTAAACCTAAAATTTTGGTTGTTGATGATGAACCCGACAACCTTGACTTGCTTTATCGCACTTTTTACCGCGACTACAAGGTGTTGAGAGCAGACTCAGGACCAGCTGCGTTAGACCTATTAGCAAACGAAGGAGATGTGTCAGTCATTATCTCCGACCAACGGATGCCGATGATGAGCGGTACAGAATTTTTGAGTCTGACAGCAACTCAGTACCCAGACATTATCCGGATTATCCTCACTGGTTACACTGATGTCGAAGACTTGGTGGAAGCTATCAATGCTGGTAAGGTGTTCAAATATGTCACTAAACCTTGGGAAGCAGAGGAACTCAAAACATTGGTACGTCAAGCTTTGGATACCCACAATGTCCTCAAAGCCCGTACTCGCGAACTCACCCGTACACTCCGTCAAGAATCGTTGCTTAACACTGTTACTAACACGATTCGCAGCGCTCTAGATTATCGGCAAATTCTACAAACAATTGTAGATACCGTCAGTCATATGCTAGGGGTAGATGTCTGTCTTTTACGTCCCTTTCAAGATAACCAATTGGTAGATGAAGAGTTTATTTACCAGAAAGTAGAGGAAATAAGGGAAGCAGGGGAAGCAGGGGGAGAAAGAACTTCTGTGACTGGTTCATCTTTCTCATTGTCCTCATCCCCTCTTTTGGCTCAAACAGTCTGGGAAACCCGTGAAGTTCAAGTGATTAACGATGTCGCAACTGATGAACGAATCCACGGCGACAATCCGGAATTGAGCAGCCGCACTAAGGCTTTTAACGAAACTCGCATTCGTTCTAGCTTGGTTGTACCACTGATTTGCCAGCAAGAACTGATGGCGGTGTTAGCACTACACCAGTGCCATCATCCCCGTGTTTGGGAAGAAGAGGAAGTACACTTGGTCATGATGGTTGCCGATCAGGCAGCTCTGGCATTATCTCAAGCCCGCGCTTACGAACAAGTAAGAGCTCTTGCTAAACGGGAAGCTCTTATCAATACTATCACTAGTGCCATTCGTTCTAGCCTTGACCCTCAAGATATCTTTGCTGCTATTACCCAACAACTGGGACAAGCTTTACAAGTGGATGGTTGCGTCTTGTCATTATGGACAGAGGAAGATGAATATGTCCACTGTGTTGGCTTATATGATGGTTCTCAAGACTCACAAGTTTTGAAATCTAATGGTGTTGGGATAACTAATACTCACCATCTTCCCCAGTCTCAGGTCCCAATTCGTGACAACCCTATACTGCAACAAATATTACACACTCAAGAACCAGCCATCGTGTCTGACATGAGCGAGTGTCCTCCCGAAGTGAAAGGATTTGATTTGCCTTTGAGAGTCCCGTCGCGATCGCTTTTGGTGGTTCCCTTAGTTTCTGATGGTAGAATTATGGGGAGCATCACTTTACGTGAAGATACGAAAGCTCGTCAGTGGCTCTCTTCGGAAGTTGATTTAGCGTCATCAGTTGCAGCACAAGCTGCGATCGCTGTCCAGCAATCACGATTATATCAAAAAACCCGCGAACAAGCAGAACGCTTATTAGAATTAGATAAACAAAAAACAACATTTTTTCAAAATATATCCCACGAGTTCCGTACTCCTATCACTTTGATCCAAGGACCATTGGAAGCAGCTGTGTCTTCAAAGGAGGGTTTATCCTATGCTCAATGCGCGATCGCACTGCGGAACTCTCGCCGTCTGCTACGACTGGTAAATCAATTGTTGGATCTGCAACGCTTGGATGCGGGTAGAATGCAGCCCGGATTTCGCCCCTGTGATTTGGTCGAATTTGTGAGTTCGATAGTGGAATCCTTTCGCCCCTACTGTGAGAAAAAGGGGTTGCACCTGCTGACGCAAATGAGAGAATGCCCAACAGTGTACTTGGATTTGGAAAAGTTTGACAAGGTGGTTTACAACCTCCTGTCAAATGCCATGAAATTTACTCCTGAAAGCGGTAGTATCATCATCAACGTACATCCAACTCAAGACCGTTGCATCTTGCAGGTCGAAGATACTGGTATTGGTATCATAGAAGAACAAATTCCTGATCTTTTTGAACGTTTCCGCCAAGCAGAAGGTTCAGAAAACCGTTCCTACGAAGGGAGTGGTTTAGGTTTGGCTTTAGTCAAAGAATTGGTAGAACTTCACGGGGGTACAGTCGAAGTGACTTCAGTTTACGGTAGGGGGACAACTTTTACCGTGTCGCTTCTCCCAGGAAGCAGCCATTTACCCGTAGAACAAGTTATTGAAACGCGGGGCGAACTGAATACAAGCCGAGCCAGCGTGGAATTAGCTGATTTGGAATTGGTAGAAGAAGAACCTTCAAATTGGGAACAGGGGTCTTGGGAAGAAGAGAAACTGGCTAGTGCTACTTCCTCAAACGCTCCATTAATCTTAGTCGTCGATGATAACTCGGATCTACGTTTTTACGTCTCTGGAATATTACGTAATAATGGGTATCAAATTCAAACAGCCCGACACGGTTTAGAAGGTTTACGCCTAGCTAGGGAATTTGTTCCTAGCTTAATAGTTAGCGATCTCATGATGCCTATAGTATCAGGATTGGAAATGATTCGAGAAATTCGCCAAGAGGAGAAGTTAAAAGGAATACCAATCATCCTGCTCACAGCAAAAGTAGATGAAGAAACTCGTATTGAAGGAACAGAACGAGGCGCAGATGCTTATTTGGCTAAACCCTTTAATGACCGGGAACTTTTGGCAGAGGTGAAGAATCTTTTAGCATTGAAGGAAAACGAACGGCGCGTTGTAGAGTTAAATACCTACTTAACCGAGTCAGTGCTCAAGCGTTTTTTGCCTCCAGTTTTGGTACAAAAAGCTGCTATAGGCGAGTTAGTTCTGGATTTACGTCCGGAACCACGCCTGATTACTGTTCTGTTTAGTGACATTGTCGGTTTTACGCAATTGGCTAATACTCTGAGGTCACGACGAGTTGCAGAATTGTTAAATGAATATTTAGAAAAAATGACAAAAGCCGTATTTGATAACGGCGGTACAGTAGATAAATTTATGGGAGATGCAATATTAGCTTTGTATGGAGCTCCAGAAGAACTGACCCCAAACGAACAGGTACGCCGCGCCGTTAATACAGCAAGAGCAATGCTGCGATCACTCGAACAGTTAAACAAGCGCTGGCGAGAGCAAGGAATTTTTGAGTCAACCGGGCGTACTGGTGTACAATTTCGATGCGGTATCCATCAAGGGACAGCTGTTGTAGGAATGTTTGGCAGTGACGAACGAGCTGATTATACAGCGATCGGTCCGAGCGTGAATATTGCAGCTCGGTTGCAACAAGCAGCTGTTCCCGGTACTATACTGGTTTCTGCAGCTGTAGCAGATTATTTACAAGATGAAGAAATCACTAAATGCAGTCCGTTGGAACTTAAAGGAGTCGATGAAACAGTTCTTACTTTTTCTGTGACACCGGAAGTTATAGCGAATAGATAGGAGAATGGTTAGTGGTTAGTGGTTAGTAGTTAGTGGAAATAAATACTTAACAACTAACAACCAACAACTATCAACTATCAACTATCAGTATAAATTTATGACACAATCGGTTGCCAACCAAACTCCAATAATAGATAGAGCAGGTCGGCGACACACCGATCCACCGGGTTTGTGGATTGCTGTAGCCTGTGGTTCTTTTACCCTACACTTGTTAGGGTTTTGGCTCATGCGTTCTTATGCATTCAGCCACTTATTGTATGAAGATTCTTCAAATCCGGTACCTATAGAGTTTATAACAATTTCTCCCCCCAAAGCAAAACCAGTTGCACCAAACAGTCTATCAACTCCTCAAAAACCAACCTCAGCGCCAGGAACAAAACCGATTACTCAACAAAATTCACCAGCTACATCTACACCTGTTGTCGAAGATAGAGAGACGATCGCTGTTACTGATGATGATACTGATATGAACGCGATCGCTCAACCGCCATTGAAAACACAGACTGTTGAGCCAAGCATACAGCTACCGTCCGAGCTAGAGCCAGTTCTTCCTGAGAATAAACAGCCAGAACCAACGCCATCACCAGTTATCACCCCAGAAGAAATCCCACCGGAACCTACTCCTACTCCCAAAGCAGCGGAGGAAATTCCACCGGAACCGACTCCGCAGCCTGACATTGCGGATAATCATAATGTAGATACTCAGAACCAGGAAAATCAAGCTTTAGTTCCACCGGATAACACAACAGATTCCACTGATACAGAATCTTTACAACACTTATTACCTCAATCAGATGAGCAACAACTGACACCAAGCGAAGCGACAGGTTTACCCACTAATATCCTCAAACCAGATGGGGATGTCGTGGTTAAAAAGGGACAATCTTTAAAAGATTTAGCTCAACCCATCGAACCAAATCAGTCCCCTCCTCTAAATGAACCAAAAGGGTTCGGAGTGGGGATAGCGTCTTGGACTCCAGAAACTTCTTTAATCAGAAAAGAAATTATTGACAACCCACCTCAACTGATTGGAGATAGTAGAGAAAAAGAATTGAATTTGCCTTCATTAAGTCAAGAACTTGAGAATCAACCTCTAGAGTTCTTAGCAACGCTGGTCATTAACAAGGAAGGCGAATTGATCATGATTATTATCGACCCAGAAATACCAGAACCAAAAGCTAGCCAGTATCAGAAATACGCTGACGAACTGTTCAAAGGTCAGAAATTTATCCCGGCTAGTAAAAACAACGGTACAAAACCAGAAAACTCACAACTTCCCGTCCGCATCCGAATACAGCCAAAAAACCAAAACAACCAATCTCAGTAAAACACTTGCCATGTTCTAGCAAATGTGTTATGTTATGATAGTGTCAAAAACGCGGGCATAGTTTAGTGGTAAAACCATAGCCTTCCAAGCTATTGATGCGAGTTCGATTCTCGCTGCCCGCTCTTAACTTAGTCAACAGCGATTAGACTGAGAATAGCTGAAAGATGATACCTGGTAAATAAACTAGGGTGAGCAGTACCCACCCTACTTCATCAATTGTAATTTTTGTATCATCCTAACTGATTGATGTTACTGCATATAAGCAATTGTTTAACCGAATTTACCACTGACGTACTCGCGAGTAGCTTCCTGCTGAGGATCGTTAAAAATTTGCTCTGTAGGAGCGTACTCAACTAAGTATCCTGTACGACCTCCTTTCTCCGAGGTTTGGACGTTAAAGAAAGCAGTCAAGTCAGAAACCCGTGAAGCTTGTTGCATATTGTGGGTCACGATAATAATTGTGTACTGCTCTTTGAGTTCGTGGATTAAATCTTCAACACGTAAAGTGGAGATGGGGTCAAGAGCAGAACAGGGTTCGTCCATGAGAATCACTTCAGGTTGAACTGCGATCGCACGCGCAATACACAAGCGCTGTTGTTGTCCTCCTGATAAAGACAATCCACTTTGACGCAGTTTATCTTTCACTTCATCCCATAAAGCGGCTTGTCTCAAGGAACGTTCTACCAGTTCATCCATATCACCTTTGAAACCATTCAGCCTTGGTCCAAAGGCGACATTGTCATAAATGGATTTTGGAAATGGATTTGGTTTTTGAAACACCATCCCAATTTGACGACGTACCAATACAGGGTCAATATGAGGTGCGTACAAGTCTTCCCCTTGATAAAAGACTTTCCCTTCCGCTCGAAATACTTCAATTAAATCGTTAAGGCGGTTATAACAGCGCAACAGTGTACTCTTACCACATCCAGAAGGACCGATGAAGGCGACTACATGATTTCTCGGTACATCCAGCCAAATATCACGCACTGCTAAAAAGCTTCCGTAGTAGACGTTGAGCCCTTCTGTACGAAAAACGGTCTCAGTTTGACTTTGGGTTTTAATGTTAGTTGACATAAAATGTTAAAGATTTTAATGTGCCTGGAGTAAAACACTTATGACCAAGTTGTCTTGACTTAACGAACTGTACGGCTAGTTGCCCAACGAGCGATAATACTGGTGAGCAATACCAAAAGCACCAAAATCAAGGAAGCCGCCCAAGCAAGTGATTGCCAATTTTGAAATGGTGCAATTGCAAAGTTGAAAACCAAAACTGCAAGAGATGCTGTAGGCTCAAATATACCTCTAGGCCAGAATTGAGAAAACAGAGCCGTAAACAGTAAAGGAGCCGTTTCTCCAGAAGCACGGGCGATCGACAAAGTGGCTCCCGTCACAATTGCTGGAACTGCGGCTGGTACAACCACTTGTGCAACCGTTTGAAAATTTGTTGCTCCTAACCCCACAGCTGCTTGTCGCAAATCATTAGAGACGAGTTGCAAAGCCTCATCAGTTGTCCGTACAATAATGGGCAACATTAAAATAGACAGAGAGAAACCGCCAGCTACTGCAGAAAATCCGCCCGTTATAGCTACGACAACACTATAAGCAAAAACTCCGGCAATGATTGAGGGAACTCCACTCAGAACGTTGGTTGCAAAACGAATCCAGCGAGACAACTTACCCGAACTAAACTCTGTTAAATAAATTGCAGCCAGAACTCCAAATGGAATGCTAATCAAAGAAGCAATTCCCACCATTAATATTGTTCCGATGATAGCATTACCAAAGCCACCACCCTCTACTAAGGGTGGAGGTGGTAATTCTGTAAATAGGCTGAGCCTAAGACTGCTAAAGCCCTTAATCAGTACGTAACTTAATACTGCTACCAAAGGTACAAGAGCTAAAAACCCGCATAAAAACGCTACCACCGTCATCACCGTGCTAAAAAGTGTTCGGGGAGACGAGGGAGAGCGAGAGAAACTACCACTAGCAAATCCACCACGAGGCTGGTTTGGAAAAGTAGAAGACATATTTTATACACCCATCAATAGCTACAGTCGCTTCACTCTCAAAACTATTAACTCTGCCAAAATGTTAACTATTAAAGTTAACACAAACAAAACTAATGCTGCGTACATTAGAGCGCTGACTTGCAAACCACTTGCTTCTGCAAATTGGTTGGCCAACAGTGAAGAAATTGTGTTTGATGGTGCAAACAGTGAGGGACTAATTTTATTGGCATTACCAATAATCATGGTGACAGCCATTGTCTCTCCCATCGCCCGACCAAGAGCCAGCATGATGGCGCTAACAATACCAGAAAAAGCTGCTGGGATAAGAACTTTGAAAATTGTTTCCCAGCGAGTAGCACCGAGACCTACAGCGGCTTGACGCAAACTCGGTGGTACGGATATCAAAGCATCACGGGAAATAGCGGTAATGATTGGCAGAGTCATAATTGCGAGAATGACTCCAGCGGGAAATAAACCAGGTCCAGTGGGAGGAACGCTAAAAAGTGGAATCCAACCAAAGTATTCGTTCAGCCATCTTCCAATTGCTGTAGTTATGGGAATCAGTACGAAGATTGCCCAAATACCATAAACAACACTGGGAATAGCGGCTAGAAGTTCTACTAAGAACACCAGCACCGTCTTTGCAGAGGAGGGTAACAAATCCTCGCTCAATAAAACCGCCGTACCAACACCGATTGGCACCGCTATTAACAAACCAATAAAAGCGCTCAACAGAGTACCGTATATTTGCGGTAGCACTCCGTATTGAGTTGTTACAGGGTTCCAAGCACTTTGTACTAAAAAGCCTGGTCCGAACTCCCCAATGGCAGGTAGCGCTTGGATAGCAACCTGAATAGCTATCCACATCAAAATTCCTGCAACGGCTAGTGCAAAAATCCGAGTCAGCCAGATAAAGCCACTGTCTAATGACTTTTCTGCTTGTGAGCGCGGCTTAACTTTCTGTCGTCGATTTTCGGCTTCTGTGTTCATGAAGGACTTTACCCATCAACAGGAAAAAGGTAGGAACAAATCATACCAGTCAACAGTCAAATGCCGTTGGTTGTGACTTTTGAGTGTTGACTATTGGTTCTTATTGATTATTTGTGTTGGTGGTACTCGTAGGATTGGCTGCATTGGTACCGTCGCCACTACCTCCTACAGCGATGTTGTAGTCTGGGCTGATTTTATCGGCAGCAGCAGCAACTTTTTGTACAACGCTTGGAGGAAGAGGAACATATCCTAGCTCTGGAGCAATCTTTTGACCTTCTGTCAAACCATATTCAATCATCGCTTCCATTGCCTTGGCTTTTGCTGCATCAGGATATTTCTCGTAAGCCAAAATCCAAGTGTAAGTAACAATGGGATAGGAATCGGTTCCTTGTGGATCTGCAATGAATTCGCGGAGATTTGCTGGTAAGGTAACAGCATCTAAGGTTTTTGACGCAGATTCTTCAGTAGGCACAACAAAGTTACCTGACTGATTTTCTAAAGCAGCAACCGTCAATTTATTTTGCTTTGCGTACCCGTATTCAACGTAACCAATTGCCCCTGGGGTTTGCTGAATTTGGGCAGTCACACCCTCATTCCCTTTAGCACCAACACCTGTAGGCCAGTTTACGGTCTTGCCTTCACCAACTTTAGACTTCCACTCTGGACTTATAGCGCTGAGATGTTTTGTAAATACACCTGTAGTCCCGCTACCATCAGAGCGATATACTACTGCAATAGGAGTATTTGGTAAGTTGACGCCTTCATTAGCCGCTTTAATTTTTGGGTCGTCCCAAGTTTTGATGTTACCAAGAAGAATGTTGGTGTAAACTTCCCGTGGTAACTTAATCTGCTGATCGACACCAGGTATATTGTAAGCCATGACAATGCTACCTGCGGTCATAGGCAGTAAGAGTACTCCTCTGTCTACCTTCTTGATTTCCTCATCCTTCATGGCAACATCGCTGGCACCAAAGTCTACAGTCCCTTTGGTAAACTGCTCAACACCAGCTCCACTACCAACAGACTGATAGTTAATTCGGAGATTGGGATATTTTTGGTTTAGGGATTGGAACCAGGTTTGATACAAGGGTGCTGGGAAAGATGCTCCCGCACCAGTTAAAGAGACATCGCCCCCAAGGTCTAATTTTGCAGGACCAGTAACATTTGTTGCAGTACCAGTCGTTTCACTATCGGTGCCAGTTTGTGCTTGCTCTGTACCACCACCGCAAGCCGCCAAGCCGACTGTTAACGCTAAAACTGAAATGGTTCTCGTTAAGCGAGAAGAATTAGTGACAGGGGAAAGGAAAAACATGGACGTATCGTTTTTATGATTTTTCCAACTAAGCGCTTATACTATACAGCTGTATAGTAAAGATAAGGTTAACATAATCGAAATTCCTATTTTTTTTTATCTCAATTATCAATTTCTTTTATAAACTTTAAGTTAACTCAAACCCCCTCTGTTGACTTAAATAATCAATAAGTCACACAAACGTATTCCTTTGTAGTATTTTTTTAGACGAAATGGCGTTGCAAAGTAGTATACCTACATTAGAACAAATGAAAGCCTAATGCCTTCTCTCCCCACACCCTACACCCCACACCCTACACCCCTCTTTTCAAATGCTAGCTGCATCCAATCAATTACTCTGGTCTATGATTGGCTTACTACTAACGATGGGTGGTACCTTCTTGGAAGCCCACGTTACCACCTTACCTTGGAGTTGGAGCCAGTACGGAATTCATACTTTTTCTCTAGGTGTTACTTATCAAATTGGTGGGGTGCTGTTAGTTGGCTGTTTAGGGGGTAAAAATGCTGGTGCTCTTTCGCAAATTGCCTATTTAGTTATGGGCTTAACATTGTTACCCGTATTTGCTGACGGTGGCGGGATTGGTTATGTAAAGCTGTCACAGTTCGGTTATTTGATGGGTTTCATTCCTGGTGCTTGGATTTGTGGCTTTTTTGCCTTCAAATCTAGACCACGAATCGAAACTCTGGCTTTTAGTTGTCTTTGTGGCTTGTTAACCGTTCACATCTGCGGTATTACTTATTTGATTATCAGTTATATTTTTCCCTGGTCAAATACTGAAAACCTGTCGCTTATGCAAGCAATGCTCAGATACTCCTGGTTTGCTCTTCCAGGACAAATCGCTGTGGTTTGCGCTGTAGTTGTCATAGCATATGTGCTGCGACATTTAATGTTTTACTAGTCATCGTTTATGAGCTATCAGCCCTCAGCCCTCAGCTTCTAAGCAGATTTTATCTGTATTCTTACAATGCTATCTAATGAAATAGTCTATGCTGCTAATAGCTGATTGCTGACGGCTGAATGCTTACGAACAATTGACAAATCTAACATGCGATTAAAAAACTTTCTCTTCTGGATTGTTGCTTTCGTTGCCTTTATTTTAGACCAATTGACAAAGTACTGGATAGTGCAAACTTTTAGTTTGGGACAGACACAAGCGTTTATACCAGGGGTGTTTCACTTCACTTATGTCACCAATACCGGCGCTGCTTTTAGTCTGTTCCCAGGGGAAGTAGAGTGGCTGCGTTGGCTATCCTTAGGAGTGAGTCTAGCGTTGATAGCGATCGCATGGTTTGGTCCAGTATTAAATTTTTGGGATAAGTTGGGTTATGGATTGATTTTAGGTGGAGCGATCGGAAATGGTATTGACAGATTTATCTTGGGTTACGTAGTTGATTTTCTCGATTTTCGTCTGATTAACTTTCCTGTCTTTAACCTAGCGGACGTTTCTATTAATATCGGTATTATTTGCTTGCTGGTTTCCACTTTTCAAAAAACACCAACTTCAAATCATCGCTCGCGTTGAAAAAATTAGGTTTAAAGTAAAAGGGTAAAAGTAAATCTTTTTACTTTCACCCTTTTTTTAATCGACTCTCACCTAAAGTAGGTTGGTATGAGGTTATACTAAAATTTGGAGATTAAAAACTAATTGGATTGGTTGTTGCTAGGAGTTGTTTCTGGGCTTACGCCTGGAACTGGTGAACCTGTAGGTGAGTTCATCTGGTTAATGCTACCAGGAATCGTTGGAACGCTGGGTTCAACTGGGGTTGCGCCCGGTGTTGTTTCACCTGATGCTGGAGTTTCAGGAG
>JAWQFQ010000073.1:0-7566 GCA_035967975.1 Scytonema sp. PMC 1070.18 | reverse complement strand
GGTTCAACTGGGGTTGCGCCCGGTGTTGTTTCACCTGATGCTGGAGTTTCAGGAGCAGTTTCGGTTGTGCTATCTGGGGTTTGTGTGGTCCCATCTGGTGGAGTTATTTGGTTAGTGCTACCAGGATTCGTTGGAACACCCGGTTCAACTGGGGTAACCCCTGGTGTTGTTTCCCCTGCTCCTGGAGTTTCAGGAGCGCTTTCAGGTGTCATGGTTCCGGGTATGCTGCTTGGGGTTTCTGGTGTTACGCCTTCAGGAGTTGTACTTGGGGTCGTTATGCTATCAGGAGTTGTAGCTGGTGCAGTTGTACCAGACTCCCCAGGGGTTGTACTAGGCGCGGTTATGCCACTATCTGTCGGTTGGGTTGGTGTAGTCGTTTCAGAAGGGCTTTGTGTTGCGCCTGTCTTACCTTCGCACCGGGAATTGAGTGGAAATCTTTCACACAAAATCTTCATTGCATCTGGAGAAAGTTTCATTTCTCCAGCTTGTTCAGCGCCAGAGGGTGGACCGCCTTGGGCAGTCTTAAATTTAGTTGATTGTGCAGTGGCTACATTGCTGGTTAATGCCAAAGCCAAGGCTGTACCAATGAAGGTTAGAAATTTGCTGCTCATATAACTTAACCTCAACACCTCAACGGAGTCATCCGCTCATTAAATCAAACAATAACAGGGATAAAATCATCCTAAATGAATAGATGTTTTGTAGCTTTATTTATTTTTTTTTGTTATAATTCTCTTCTTAAAAATCCAGCCAGCTATGCTCCTATGTAGTTCACAAAGTCTGTTATGGGAGTGAATGGAAATTATAATCCACTAATCAGGAACCATTCCGCACAACCAGCGTCAT
The DNA here is from genome assembly GCA_035967975.1 of Scytonema sp. PMC 1070.18. Classification (GTDB taxonomy): domain Bacteria; phylum Cyanobacteriota; class Cyanobacteriia; order Cyanobacteriales; family Nostocaceae; genus Scytonema. Next base: position 6,720 of record JAWQFQ010000073.1, on the reverse strand, counting down.
TAGGAGCTTATGAGTACAATAGTGTAGTATTTGGCATCAAAATTGCACCAATCCCGATTCCTTACTCATATTAAGTAGTGTGATTAGCACATGAGTTCCCCCCAACCGCCTCAAAAGCCACAAACTTTGCTTGGTCAGCTAACCCAAGCAGTACAGACAATTCAAGCAAGAGTAGATTTCTCAAAACTGGCACTAAAGCCCAATGCCAGAGTACCAGAACTCTGGGTGCAGGATGCGGGGGCTCCTAAGGCGGAAGTATATCCCCTGTTGGGCGATCGCTACATACTAGGTCGCAGTTCCAAATCCAGCGATATTGTGATTCGCAACCCAGTTGTTAGTCAAATACATTTATCACTCTCGCGAGATTCAACCCAAAGATCTCCAGTTTTTATCATTAAAGATGAAAACTCTACCAATGGTATTTATCGCGGAAAGCGACGGGTAAATTCTTTGGAATTACGTCATGGAGATATACTGACCCTTGGACCGCCAGAATTAGCAGCATCCGTACGACTGCAATACGTCGATCCACCCCCTTGGTATGTAAGAGCAGCAACATGGGCTGCTTGTGGAGTTGGTGGAGCTACTGCCCTAGCAACATTAGTCATTGGTGTGGAGTGGCTAAAATTTGATGTCCAACCTTTGCCAGGACCCTCACGAGCACCAGTTGTCATTTATGCCCGTGATGGAGAAACTCGCCTGCGCGAACCTCGGACAACCGCCCACATTGATATGAAGCGTTTGGAAGAATTTGGTCCCTACTTACCAGCTGCAGTTGTTGCTTCAGAAGATAGTCGCTATTACTGGCATTTTGGCGTAGACCCTCTTGGAGTTTTGCGAGCTGTATTCATTAATACTCGCAGTGGGGACGTTCAACAAGGGGCAAGTACTGTTACCCAACAAGTTGCAAGGAGTTTGTTCCGCGATTACGTGGGCAGACAGGATTCCTTAGGTCGTAAATTTCGGGAAGCTGTCGTCGCTTTAAAGCTAGAGACATTCTACAGTAAAGATGATATTTTATTGACTTATTTAAACAGAGTTTTTCTGGGAGCAGATACCTCCGGTTTTGAAGATGCAGCTCGGTATTACTTTGAAAAGTCGGCAAAAGAGTTAACTGTGTCAGAAGCAGCGACGTTAGTGGGAATTTTGCCTGCTCCCAATGCTTTCGATTTATGTGGAGATAGCAACAATAAGCTGAGAACAATCGAATACCGCAATCGCGTGCTGCGGCGGATGCTGGATATGGGCAAAATAAAAACGGAAGACTATAACCGTGCTAGGCGATCGCCAATTGAAATCAGTCCTAAGGTTTGCGAACGACAAGCAAAGACAATAGCCCCTTATTTTTATAATTATGTTTTTCAAGAGCTAGAGCGCATTCTGGGGACAGAGCTAGCAACAGAAGGAAACTTTATTATTGAAACAGAGCTAGATACATCCATGCAGGCAAAAGCCGAAGACTCTTTGCAAAAGCACGTTAGCAATGCAGGGAAAACATTTAATTTTTCCCAAGGGGCAATGGTAACGCTTGATACAAACACGGGTGCTATCCTAGCTATGGTCGGTGGCACAGATTACCGAACTAGCCAATTCAATCGTGCCGTCCAAGCAAAAAGGCAACCAGGCTCAACCTTCAAACTCTTTCCTTATACAGCTGCCATAGAACAAGGAGTTTCACCAGGGAGGTCATACTCGTGCTCCCCTTTTCGGTGGCAAGGCTTTACCTATAAACCTTGCCGTACGGGGGCTGGGAGTTTAGATGTGGCGACGGGGCTTGCTCTATCTGAAAACCCTATTGCATTAAGACTTGCCCGCGATGTCGGTTTGGATAAAGTTGTGACGATGGCAAAAAGACTGGGAATCAAGTCTGAGTTAGAAGCAGTTCCTGGCTTAGTCTTAGGTCAAAGTGTGGTCAACGTTTTAGAAATGACTGGTGCATTTGCTGCTATTGGCAACAAAGGCGTGTGGAATCGCCCTCATGCAATCAGTCGCATTTTAGACAGCAGCGATTGCCGTGATATCAAAGACCCAAAGACTTGCCGGGTTATCTACTCCTTTGACCAAGACTCAGAAGCAAACAAGCGAGTTTTACAAACTGACATAGCCAGTACAATGGTTCGTATGCTGCAGCAGGTCATTACCAACGGTACTGGTCGCAGTGCTGCCATTGGGTTGGGGGAAGCAGGTAAAACCGGAACCACAGACAAAAACGTTGACTTGTGGTTTATTGGTTTCATTCCCAATCGACGATTGGTAACAGGAATTTGGTTAGGAAATGATAATAACTCCCCCACCTCCGGTAGTAGCGCCCAAGCAGCTCAACTTTGGGGAAATTATATGGGGAAGGTTACAAAGTAAGGGTGTAGGGTGTGGGGTGTGGGGTGTGGGGTGTAGGATATGGTGAAAATTCCCTACACCCTAACCCCTACCCCCAACACCCTTTATTGACCGTATCCCCGCCACGGGGTGACCTCTATAGTGCCGTTAGGCTTAAATTCCACTTGGAAGTGAGCTAAAGGTTCTTTATTATTAGGAGCAGCGACGTTAGAACCATAAATTTCCTGGAACATTCTGGGAAGAGGAGTTTGCCGGAAATAATCAAAAGCGACTTGGTTGAGAGGTTCATAGTCCGCGATGACACCATTTTTATTAACGGCTACTCGATATTTTAATTCTTTTGGAAAAGAAGCCGTAGTAGTCCATTTTTGACGAATGTCATCAGAAAGTTTTTGATTTAAAGTGTTAATTGTGCTGGAGTCTGCAATTTTTTCACCAATCACCTCTGGGGTTTGGCTATATCCCCGCCAAGGACTAATTTCCAGGATACCTTTATTTGTAAAGACGACTTTGTATTGGGCAATTGGTTCGTTGGTGATGGAACCGCGTGAGTCAGCAGGATTGTAGAGAAGATTAGGTAGAGGGGTTTTCTCCACTACCTGATTTGAATCTTTATTCACTGCTTTATAACCAACAATTGTCCCATCGCCAGCAACACCTACCCGAAAAACCAAATCTTGATTCACTTGCGAACGGTTGACCCAAGCTGGATTAATTTGGTTATAAACTTGACGTTGCAACGCACGCAGCACTGATGCATCAGTAATTTCAGGGACTGTATTGATAAGTGCTTCTAAATCCCTAACTGCTGTAGGTGATGCTGCAGATGGAGTATTAGCATTTACTATGGGAGACGGCGTAGGATTGACAGCCCCTACTGTGGGAGTTGGAGTGGGTGTAAAAGTAGGAGTTGAAGTTATTTGTTCGTTGGGTGCAGGTGTGGGGCTTGCCGTAGTTGATGCAGAATTTTGAACGTTGTTTGTAGAACCATTATTTTCCTGCTTAGTCGTTTCTGGTGGACGGACTTGTGGTGCGGGAATGAAGCTAAAAGCAACTGCAGCGGCTGCCAAACTTGTGACTCCAACACTAGCTGGAACCGCCTGCTTGAGCAATGCTTCACTAGCACTGCTACGACGTCTGGCAACTGGCTTTAATTGTAGTGTTAACTCTGGTAACGTTTGGCTGTCTGCAAAAAATTGATCGACGGCTTCTACCAAATCAAACAACTGCACTGTGTTCAAATCGATTTCAGTGGTTTTGCCGTTGTTAGATGCCATTTCCTGTGGTGCGTTCTCAGCATTCACAATCAACCTGTGTCGGTTACTACTAAGTTTCTGGATGTAGACTATCTCTGACTCCAGGTTATGCACTTGCATATGGGATATGTGACTCAAAAATTCTTGAGCGTATGTACTGACTGCCTTTACCAAACTTTCAAAAAACTCACGCCCACCTGCTAAAGGTTTCTTATAACCAGATATATAGCATTCTACATTTACCAATATTGATAATTCTGGGCGCATCTCCTGAAAATGTGCAGCCCTTGAAGCATCATTTAACCCCTCCAATAGGAGTGTGCAATTAGGAAGACTATATTTACGTTGGATATTCATTCCACCTCACCGTCAAAAAGACTAATCCAAAACCTCTGCATTCCAGCTGTACCAGTACAGAATAGTAGTTGTCCGAGTAAATCAATAGCTAGTTCATCTAACTTTTCATCAGAACTCAATGTTAATAGACCAGAACGGCGGGCATTCATCCGGCTTTTAAAATGCGTTCTAAACCGCTCTAGATAATTGGATAGACGCAAATTTTGTTCTAGTGGAATCTGTTTTTCAACCATTTGTTGATAGACCATGAGCAATTGGCGAATGACCACTGTCAAACGTCTCGCTATGTAGCAAGCAATCACCACTAAGGCTTTTGCTTCCATGATAGTCAGGGGGCGGCGGGTGTTGGCTCGTCGTAGGGGATTGGTACTCCGCATTCGCCATAAATGCACCCGGTTTTTAATCACCCCTTTGAGATCCAACTCTTCCGCAAATGCCAAGATGGCTTCTGAGCCACCGATTTCTAAAGCTTCGATCGCTAGTAAAATCAAGTCAATTTGTATCCGGGTTTTACGAGGGCATACCTGTCCCTCTATCGCCGGATTGGGTAAAGTGTCCAGAATCATCGGCACAGACTTAGGGGTTGAGCTATTAAAGGGCGTTAAACTAGTGGAGACATTCATTATAAATACCTTATATGCCAGCAAGTTTCCGAGGTTTAACTAATTTAAGTTAAGGGTTTATACCCAAATGGGCGCAACAAAAGGAAAAAAGGTTTTTCTCCACTCCCCACTTTCAAGACTGGTAGCAGTAGTGGTAAGGTTGCCTAATATATAGATTACTTACTCTTTCTACACACAGCTTTCCGTATATTAAAATCTAAAGATTCCAAAGCAAAAGTTCACCTACCTTTGTTCGTAGTATCTTCACATCCCTAGCTTGGTGTAGATTCAAATAATCGTCAATGGATTAGCTTCCTTTGAGAACTTATACCAACGGTACGCTATTCTAGTGTACGATTTGGCGGTATGTGCCTCTTGACAGGTACTCGGGACTGAAAACAGGATAAAACCTGCCCATCCATGTTAACCCCAATCCCACATCTGTAATCTTTAATTGCTCATTCTTGATTTTATGGATTTGAAGTCTCTGATTCGTGACATTCCAGATTTTCCCAAACCGGGAATTTTGTTTCGCGATATCACCACACTGCTACGTGACCCAGAAGGGCTTCGCTATACGATTGATTTGTTTGCAGAAAAAGTTGACGCTCTTAACCTCATGCCAGATTTCGTGGTAGGAATGGAGTCACGCGGCTTCATATTTGGCTCACCTTTAGCTTACAAACTCGGCTCTGGCTTTATTCCCGTCCGCAAACCTGGTAAGTTACCAGGTGCAGTACATTCTGTTGAGTATGCACTGGAGTATGGCACAGACCGTTTAGAAATCCACCAAGATGCGCTGCACTCAGGTTGTCGCGTCCTGATTGTAGATGATTTAATCGCCACCGGTGGAACCGCCGCTGCAACGGCAAAACTAGTAGACAAAATTGGCTGCGAACTCGTTGGATTTGGGTTTATCATCGAGCTACAGGATTTAAATGGGCGTCAATATCTTCCAGATGTACCAATTATTACTCTTGTAGAATATTAGCAATTAGTTAACGGCTAATTGCTAATTGCTCAAAAGCTAATTGCTATTTTGAATTATGACTACTACACGCATTTCCCTGGACGCTGGTCGCGATCGCCTGAGAAGGTTATTTACAAATGAAACATTTTTATATGTCATCAAGCGGCTGTTGCAGGCGCTTTTAACTGTATTTTTGGCGTCCTTCGTGTCATTTATCGTAATTCAATTAGCACCAGGTGATTACGTAGATACACTTAGACAAAACCCAAAGATTTCTCCAGAACGGATTGAGGAACTCAGGCGACAATTCGGTCTGGATAAGTCTTGGCTAGAGCAGTTTGGACTGTGGATATGGCGAATTGTAACCCAAGGGGATTTTGGTACAAGCTTTGTTTACCAGCGCTCGGTAGCATCCCTGTTGTGGGAACGGATACCAGCAACTTTGCTACTGGCAATCTCCTCTCTCATTCTAACCTGGGCGATCGCAATTCCTCTAGGTATTATCGCGGCTGTCAAACAGAATCAGTTAGTTGACCGGATTTTTCAAGTCATTAGCTACGCAGGACAAGGTTTTCCCAGCTTCATTACCGCCCTATTGCTGCTAATTTTCGCTCAAAACACCTCACCCATATTTCCCGTAGGTGGTATGACCAGCATTAATCACACCGAACTCACCTGGTTTGGTAAAATGCTTGATCTTGGGTGGCACATGATTCTACCAACTATAGCTTTAAGTATTACGAGCTTTGCTGGTTTGCAACGTATTACTCGCGGTGAATTATTAGATGTCTTACGCCAAGATTACATCCAAACCGCTCGTGCCAAAGGATTACCAGAAAACCGTGTTATTTACGTTCATGCTCTGCGAAATGCCATCAACCCCTTAATTACCTTATTAGGTTTTGAGTTAGCTAGTTTATTAAGTGGTGCCTTCATTGCCGAATATTTCTTCAACTGGCCCGGTTTAGGAAGATTAACCTTACAAGCAGTACAGTCTCAAGATTTATACTTAGTCATGGCAAGCTTAGTCATGAGCGCCGTATTGTTAAGCGTTGGTAACTTGATAGCAGACCTCATGCTCAAAGCAGCTGACCCACGTATTCGTTTAGAGAATTTAAACTAGGGGTATAGGGGGGTAAGGGTGTAAGGGTGTAAGGGGAACTTCACCTACACCCCTGCACCCCTACACCCCTAAACC
>JAWQFQ010000072.1:0-38883 GCA_035967975.1 Scytonema sp. PMC 1070.18 | reverse complement strand
CCTCTCCCCCTCCCCCCCTCCTCCTATGCTTGTGCTTCTTGCTGTTGGTACAGACAGTAGTACCGTCCCATCATCGCCATCAGTTCTGCATGGGTTCCTTGTTCCACAACTGAACCCTGACTCATCATCAAAATGACATCGGCACTACGGATAGTCGCGAGACGGTGGGTGATGAAAAATACTGTTCTTCCCTTGAATGCTTGTGCTAGATTCAAGCACACTTGGCGTTCGGTATCGTAATCCAAAGCACTGGTCGCTTCATCTAGAATCAATAGTGGTGGGTTTTGCAGTACGGTACGGGCGATCGCAATCCGTTGTCTCTGTCCACCGGATAGAGCAGAACCTCTCTCCCCAACACGAGTTTCATAACCATTGGGTAAATTCATGATAAAGTCGTGAGCGCAAGCAATCTTGGCAGCTTCTACAATCTCTTCTGGAGTGGCATCAGGCACAGTCAGGGCAATATTTTCTTGTACTGTAGTATCGAAGAGTAAGGTATCTTGCAGCACCATGCCAATTTGACGGCGTAAGGAGTAGAGTTCGACCTTATTGATGTCGTAGCCGTCAATTTTGATCCGACCGGAATCGAGTTCGTACAGGCGGGGTATGAGTTTGGTGAGGGTGCTTTTTCCAGCACCACTTTGTCCCACCACTCCAACAAACGTTCCTGCTCCAATATCTAGATTGATATTGACCAATTGGGGATTGGGACTCTTGCTAAAACTGAAGGTCACATTTTCGTATTTGACATTACCTTGAATAGCTGGCATTGGGATATTGTTACGCCCAGCTATCTCACTTTCGGTAGGATTATCTAGAATATCAGCAAGTCTCTCCAGGGATAATGCCGTTTCTTGGAAGTTTTGCCACAGTTGTATCAATCGCAACAAAGGACTGGTGACATAACCTGCAATAATACGAAAAGCGATTAATTCTCCTAAAGTCAGTTGACCTTCAAGTACTAAAAAAGCACCAACCCACAGCAAGAGCAAGCTAGAAAGTTTGTTAAGGAAGTTGCTGAGGGAACTTGCGGTATTGCTCGTCAGTACGTTCTCAAAAGAAGCACTAATGTAACGTGCGTAACGGGTTTGCCACTGCCATCGGGAGTTGAGTTCGATATTCTGTGCTTTGACAGTTTGAATGCCAGATACTACTTCTACTAAGTAGGATTGCGTTTCGGCATTGCGTTCTGCTTTGGTTCTGGTTTGGCTGCGGATGATGGGGGCAAAGATATATGTCAGCAGGGCAAATAAAGGTACTGTTGCAAGTGCTACTATTGTAAGCAACCAGCTGTAAATGACCATCACCGCAATGTAGATGACAGAGAAGATAGCATCCAAGACTACGGTTAGGGCAGTTCCCGTCAGGAAGGAGCGGATGTTCTCCAGTTCGTTGATGCGGCTTGAGATTTCACCGACAGGGCGCTTCTCGAAATAACGTAGTGGTAATCTGAGCAGGTGGTCAATGACCTCCGAACCCAAGCTTAAGTCGATGCGGTTGGTGGTATCGACAAAGAGGTTGGTTCTCAGCCAAGTAATAACCCCTTCCACCACAGCCATGGCTATCAATAGAAATCCCAACACATGGAGGGTATTGACACCGTTTTGAATAATAACTTTATCAATAATGACTTGGGTAATGAGGGGGTTAGCCAGTCCCAAGAGTTGTACAAATAAGGAAGCAATAAAGACTTCGATAAGTACTGTACGATGCTTTTTGATAGCAGGAAGAAACCAACTCAAACCAAAGCGACTTTTGGGCGTTTCTTTTGTAGGTTGCAGCAGTAGTACTTGACCTTCTTCCCCCCAAATATCGGCAAATGCTGTGGGGTTTAAACGTCTGATGCCCTGTTCTGGTATTGCCAAAACCAATTCTTTGGAAGTAGCTTTGTAGAGAATGGCGAAACTGTCCTGCCAGGGGAGGAGTGCTGGTACTGGTAGGCGAGGGACACTGAGTGCTGGAACTTGTACCAGTTGGGAGGTGAGCCCCATCAGTTCGGAGAGCGCACCGCACAGTTGAATGGAAATGCCACCCGTGCGCTGAAAGTTGTTAACCAAGGCGCGTTTGATGACATCTCGCTTGAACGGCATTCCCCAGTATTCAGCTAGCATTTGGAAGCAGGCGACGGACGCATCCACCGGACCTCTGCCACGAACGTGAGGGTATTTGACCGATTGGGAGAGGCTTGGTTCTTCTGGTTCCTCCGGGCGTTCTGGAGCGTAGGGTACATCTTGCCACAAGTCCGAGGGAGGGAGTGTCTGAGTGTCTGAGTGAGGGGAAACAGTGTCCCTTGATATTGTTAGTTCCCGCAAACCAATAAGACGAACTGGTTTGTCAACTTCTACTTTAATGTATGCTTGTGGGTCATGGGAGTTTAGGCTACAGCCTATAGCATAATTGGAACTACCACCACTCACCAGCCAGAGTCGATTGGGGTCTAGCTGTTGAAGTGGCGTTGTGCCTGGGGGCAAGTTGAGGACAGTCGCTGATGCGTGATGCTGAATTGCCAGTTCTTTAAGATTGGCATTCCCCTTAGCCCTTCTTTCTAGTTCTGCACCCAAGAGGTCATACACTTCAATCAAGGAACAGTGGTTGCTATATGCATCTCCTAAGACTGGTTCAAGTTCTAATAGTTTGAAAAAATCGGCTGCACTTAGGGTAAGACAGAGGGTTTCACCAGAGGAGATAGCAGTTTCACTTGCAACACCCCTCACTAAGCTTGCAGCACCCAATATCGCTCCTGACTTCAACGATTGCAGTGTTTCTGGAACTTTGGCTCCGGGTGCGTAACCGATAAGACGCGCTCCACCTGAGTAGATAATGACAATTTTATCGGGCATGGTCTCTCGCACGAAGATGGCTTGCCCCATGCGATAGCGTAGTGGTTGGAGTTTTGAGGCGATGCGTTCAACAGTCCTGACATCCAGCTGGTTGAAGGGGTGGTGTTGAGCGAGAAAATCAATAATAGTAGTCGTGCTGGATGTCATCTTGTTAGGAGAACTGGGGTAGGTGTATCGTTAAGAATAGTTGGTTGGGCATTGCGAATGGTTTCTGCAAGCATTGTCTCAAACATTTGATTGAGTAGAAACGCACGCATGGCATCGTCCAACTGGGCGCTGATAAATTTCTCCAATCGTAGGATGACTACCCATTCTCCTAACTTGGTTGGTGGTAGCAGTTCTCCCGGTTGGGAGGTGGAAAGCAATTTGGCGATGGTGGGATGGGGTTGTGACAGGGGAACCGGACCTAGCAATCCTCCTGTTTGTGCTTCTGCACCTTGGGAGTATAATGATGCACATTCAGCGAAGGTCTGTTCTCCTGCTAGTATGCGAAAGAAGAGTTCTTGAGCAACTTCCATGGAAGAAGTGCGGATGAGGGAATAGACAACTTTGTCTAATTGGGATTTGTGATTGAGAAATATGGATTCAATCTTCGCTCCCCAAGTGGCAATTTTGAATTTCTCAATCCTGAGTTCTTTTGTTGCCAGTGCTTCGAGTTGCTCAATTGTCATCCCATAAGTTAGCAACCACGTTTGGAGTAGCTCGGGTGTGGTAATTTGGTTCTTCTGGTAGAACTGCTCTTGGGCGCTCTTTCTCTCTTCCACAGTCAGTGTGACAGGAGCAATAGCAGAGTCAATAATCATGGAGCGACATAACTGGGGTAGCATTTGGTACTCAGCTAGCAGGTGAAAAACCTCTGCTTCTTTCATTGTGCGATTCCCAAATTGGAGAATTTGAGCCATAGAGAGTTTGGGTAGATGACAGAGCCAGCAAAAAAGAGAGTGTTGTTCTTGGTACAAACTCCCTCTTGCATAATGACTTGTTGGTTATCTATATCACAACGATGAGTCTACTTAATTTGGTTGTGAGGTTGGCAGTTGAATGCGTGAAAATACTAAGGTGGCTGCTCTATGAGTTGACAATGCATCTATGGAAAGGCTACTGTACTCATCTGGGGTAAACCTTCGTGTTTTCTATTCCAAAATGTAGATCCACAGAGAGTTTTGAGCAAGCGCGTACAAAAATCCCACGCCGAGCACGGTAATCCATGGTATTGGGTATCCAGATGAGTAAGCATCCCACTACCCCAAGAAAGCGAAGAACGTAGGGGGACAGTGGAGTGGGAGAAAGAAAGAAATTCCCCCTTCCTCCTAAATACTTTACCTTTCTTGTTGATAGGTCTTGCCTGTGCGAGCAATTAGGATTTAAAAGGTTAATGTTTTCTCATGTATATACATGGTAAAATCTTGAAATTTCAAGGCTTTTTGCCTTAAACCAGTTTTTGGTTCGGTTGGTACTCACTCCCCGAAACCGGGTTTCTGATGGCTAGTATTTGCAACTCAAATAGGATTACTATAGTAGAAATTATTAATGATTTGTTGGGAAAAGAAGAAGACGATGTATGTGAGTGCTGGACACGTTGTGAAGCAGAAGTCCGGTGGCAGGTGGCAGAAGGCACAAAATTTCTTATTGTGAACTTTTTGTCTGTTCCAAACAGTTACCTTATTTCCGCCAACTTGTACTAGTAATAAAACAGAAGTGTGATTTGATAGAGAACTACACGGCACCACACCCCTTCATGTCTTACGAAATCATGTATTACCCAACTTTACATATTATTAATGTTTCTCAACTTTTGTAAAGCTTCTTGAACAGCTTCATTAACACTATTATCTTCATCACCCAGAAGTTGTGAAAGTGGTTCTACTGCTTTAATATCTTTAATTTCACCCAGAGCCCAAGCTGCTGTGCGCCGAACATCACTTATATTATCTTGCAATGCATTAAGGAGAGAGTCAGTTGCTCGCTTATCTTTTAGCTGACCCAGAGATTTTGCCGCCGCAACTCTAGTCCTGTAGTACCAATTATCAGATTCATCTTCTAGAACGCTAATTATAACTGAGACAGTTCTTCTATCACCCAATTCTCCTAAAATTTTAGCTATTTCCTCTTTGGGATTAATATAATTAAAGAAATCTCCACTTAGATCGATTGGTTTTTGCAATGCTTGAACCAAGGGTTCTACAGCCCTTAATTCTTTAAATTCGATTAGATCCTGTGAGAAATATATAAAGAACTGACCACACAATGAACCTTGCTGAAGAGCTGGCAAAGCAAACTCTATAATCTTAGAGTTATATTTACGCCAAATTAGATGTTCTTTCTGCGGGTGACAACTAATAAAATATCCCTCATATACTTTGGGATCGATGTAGTAAGCTCCTGTTTCGTAACATTCTGCCATTGTTTGCATCATGGTAGTTATGCTGGTATACTTTTGAAGTATGCTTAGATCTCCTTCATCAAAATATTCAAGAATTACAGGACAAAAATCCAAAATTGTATTAATCAAAATCAAGCCTGTTTGAGACTGCCATGGATTATAAAAAATTTCCAATCGTTCAAAATTACTAAAGTAAGAGTTGCATTGATTTCTGGATAAATCCCTATTAGGTTGATTGCTTAAACTTTTTTTGTATTGTGCAACTACCTCCTGGAGAGGTTTAAAAGTCCAATTCTGAAAAAGCCAAGCCGTTTCTTGACCTAAATCTCCTTCTGAAGCACCATTTCTCCACTGATAAAGTTCGTAAACTTCTGAAGGGAGTTGAATTTGTAAATCTCTAACTAAGTTTTCTATCTCGCCTCTCGATAAACCTGGTTGCAGATACTTAACATACCAGGGCTTATTTTTCTTTATCCATTTTAAGATTTGATTTAAAGCATTGGTTAGTTCCGAAGTCATTATGTTATTGCTCTCCAATAGATACTTTTATTAGAAAGGAATTTCCCCACCAGTAAAATCTCTTGGTGTACCATTTCTATCTACCCAAGCTGTACGTCCTGCAGTTATACCAACTCCAAACCAACTCTTAAGTGGATGGTTAGGTGGAACTGCAGCCAATTGGTAAAATCCTTGTGTAAAACCACCAAGACCGGGACTACCGCCAAGAAATGTGCCTGCAAGGCGGTTTTGATTTTGATCGACAAGCCTTAAACTAACGCTGTTACTGTTAGCAGCATGATTAAGAGGCCCACCTTGTAAAGTAGAATTGTATGGATACTCATCGCAATCACGACCTCGATATCTTGGGTTACCTATACCTGGAATCCATTGACAATCACCAGGGACAGCATTATACCATTGGTGTGGTTTACCACTTCCTATTGGGTTTAATAGTCCCCTCCATTCAACCCATGTTGGCTTAATACGAGCTAGAAACGATTGCCTAGTTTGCGCTATTGCATCCTGAGTATGCTCCGCTATTTCTGGTAAATCACCGAATCCCCAAACAATCATCGGGAATCCAGTAAAATTACAATTACCTGTCCCTAATAACCCATTGCAATTTTGGACTTGTCGTCTTACAGTTTGATATTGTGAAGAAGTGATAACAGTAGTAAGAAAATCATTTATTCCCGTGTGAACAGGATTAGTATTCTTCAAATATCCTGGAACAACAACATCATCTGTATCAAATTGCTGAACAGAGCCTATTGGTCTAGCTAAACCGACATATAAAGATATTCCTATCAAAATTCCTAAGATAGTGCCGATTGCGGCGGCGTCTCCTAAACCGAAAAGTCCACTGGGGTCTATCATATTTACAGGATTACCGTGTACATAAGGATATTTTGCTAAAGACAGTGGGTCTATTATAAATCCTTCAAATGGGTCTCTTGCCGTAAAACGCCCAACACCAGGGTCATAATACCTTGCTCTTAAGTAGTACTCACCTAAATTAGAGTCATATTGCTCACCCGTGTAAAGGGAGCTGTTAACGGTATTGCCTGTGGAACCAATCAAATTGCCATATGCATCGTAGGTGTAAGTATCCGTGACATTACCGCTAGCATTAGTCAAAACTCTCGTACTGCCCAACCCATCAACATGGTAGTTTGATTGTACACCAGCACGGGTTTGGGAAATTAGGTCTAGACCGTACACATAGCCCGCTTGCACAGTACCATTAGGGCTATACTCTTCTATCACTTGAGCATATGGCTGCAACGCATCAATCAGATAGCGAGTTTCCTGACCGTTGGTAATAGAAGAAACACGAACACCATCAGTGTTGTAGCGATACTTGGTTTCAGTGGCACCATTCGCATTTGTAATATCTGCTTCAATTAGACGATTTTCGTAATCCCAGTCGTAAACAGTTTGGCTGTTGGGGTTTGTGATAGTAAGGGTGTTGCCATTGTTGTCGTAAGTGTAGCTAGTAGTCTGACCATTAATTGATTCAGTTAACAACCTATCATTATTGTCGTAAGTATAGCTTGTTAATCCTTGTACGGAGTCATTACGGGTAAGGCGATTACCTACTGCATCGAAGGCATAATTGATAATACGATTTCCGGCAACAGAGTCAGTAATTTTTTCTTGGGTTAGTCTATAAAGGTCATCGTAAGTGTAATTAACTAATTGACCATTATTTTCTTCAACAGCTAGGCGATTACCAGAAGCATCTAAGGTGTAACGGTAGCTAGAAATTATATCTCCACCAGTTTTCTTGTTTTCCAGGTAAACCAAACGATTTAAATCATCGTAGGAGCGAGTTTCAACCGTATCGTTAGCCAGTTCAGTACGGATAAGATTTCCAGCTTTATCGTAGGTATAAGTTGTTAATCCTCCCTGTGGGTCAGTAACCGTTTTAAGCTGTTTGTATCGGTCGTAGGTGTAAGTGGTAGTGCCAGTAGAGGTGGTAACACCAGTACGGTTGCTAGCTGCATCGTAAGTGTAGCGAATAAACTTGCCATCTGGGTCAACTTTCTCAATGAGTCGATCTCGGACATCGTATTTACTGGTAGTTGTACCCCATTGGTCTTTTACCGATTGCAATTGACCTGTTGGAGTATAGGTATACTCAAATTTAGTGCTATTGGGGAATAACTTCTCGCTGATGCGATTGAGTGCATCGTAGCGGTAGGTGATAGTATCACCATTAAAGTCTGTAGTACTAACAATATTACCAACAGCATCGTAGGTAGTAATTGACCGTTGTCCCATAGTTAGCACGGTAGCATTGCGGTGATTTAGTGCATCGTACTCGTGCTGAGTAATATGCTTGTTAGCATCTTTAATTTGAATTAAGTTACCAGTGAGGTCATAACTGTATTCTGTGCGTTGTTGCAATGCATCTATAACTGCCGTCAACCTTCCACGAGCATCATATTCAAATTGATTGGTTTTACCGGATTGGTCAGTTTCAGCAATAATCTGTCCCAAATCATTATATGTTGTGGTTTTATAGGAACCATCGTGGAAGCGAGTTTCTATCAAACGGTTTTGTTCGTCGTAAATAAAGCGGGTAGTACGCCCTAACTCATCCGTTTCGGTAATTTTGTTGTTAGCAGCATCGTAAGTGTAGGATTTGCGACGGCAGCGGCAATCACTTCTTGATTCAATTAGGCGTCCAGCAGCGTCGTACTCAAATTCCTCACGATTGCCTAATTCATCAATTTGAGCGACTACTTGACCTAATTCGTTATATTCTTTTTTGGTTCTTGGGTTGTTGGAAAGGTCGTTAGGTGTATCATCAGGCAAAATAACTTCAATGAGTCGATCTAGAGCATCATAAGCAAAATGGGTTGTCTGCCCTGCTTGATTTGTTTCAGAAACTTTAAGTCCTACTGCATTGTAACTAGTTTGTGTATAAGTGCCATTGGCAAAGTCAGTTTGAAGTTTATGCCCTGCCGAGTCGTAAACATATTTTGTCGTCCTACCTAATGCATCAGTTTCAGTTAGCTGATTCCCCATTGAATCGTAACTATAAGTAGTTTCGTGCCCAAGAGCATTACGAACTAAGATGCGACGACCTGCTTTATCATACTCATACTCAGTACGATTACCTTTTTCATCGATAGAGGCTACGATTCGACCAGCCTTATCATACTGAGTTTTAACTCTGGGATTATCTGTGGGGTCAAGAGGGGTTGCATCAGCATAAATAGTTTCAAGTAACCGTCCTAACGCATCATAACTATAGCGAGTAGTTTGACCCGCTTGATCGATCTGAGCAATCCTCCGACCTAGCACATCATAAACACTTCGCTCAGATGCACCGTCAGCATACAGTGTTTCTACAAGTCGGTTTTTGTCGTCATAGCGTCGGTGACTGTCAGCAAATCACCAGTTTGTGCATCGATTTCATAGACAATCCCTTCCTTGGTTGTCAAGACGTAAATGCTACCAAAATTGACATCCGCAGGGTTATATGGCACACCACCATTTAAGCCAACGTACTCATTGCTACCAGCTTTGTGAAGAATCCGGGCATCTTTCACTGTTAAAGTACTGGTGACACCTTTATCGCCAACAAACTTGGGACGATAAACAACCGCATCTGGATTTTTTGCGATCGCAGATGCTAACCCAAACAACGGGTCAACAGTCGGTTTAAAAGTAAACGCCTCACGCTTACCTCCTGGCAAGGTAATATATACACGAGTCCCATCTTTAAATGCGCTTTGATAACCAATCAGTTGGTCTTCTTCACTTGGATATCTCAACGAAGTCCGCAAGTCCGTATCCCTAAACTCCATCCTCCACCCGTAGCCAAAGTCATCAGCAATACCACTAGTTAGCGTATCGTAAGTACGAGTTAGGGTAATGGGTATACCTGTAACGGGGACTGTGAGGTCAGTAAACGACAACCGGAAGTTACCCAACTTCAAATCGCCTGCAACATCCACCACTTCCTCAGAGTAAGAAATATTGCCGCCATTGTCTGCCACTTCTAAGCGCAGAATGTAGGAATCATTTTGCAACAAAGAGGGGTCGAACTTACCGAGAACACCATCAGCGATCGCATTTGGATGATCGACAAACAGTATTTCCTTAAACTCACCACTAGCAACAGGCGCAACCAGCAGCTTGTAATAATCCAACTGACCGTCATCGGAGAGACTGCCTTTGATATCTATCGGTGCAGTCACCAAACTACCAGCATAAGTTCCCAAGTTAAGGCTAACAACAGGAGCATTGACATCACTCGTATCGATCGCTGCTACATCAAAAGTTGCTTGTCCGATATTGCCTGCTGTATCCGTCGCAACAGCCACTGCTCTAATTGTCCCGGCAGTGGTGGGAGTGAACCGTGCCATGCCGTTGCCATCCAGTACCACAGGTGTATCATTAATCAGCAGTTGTAAGCCAGCCACTTTCATATTGTCTGTCGCTCGTGCTTGAAAGATGACAGTTTCCCCAAGGTTTATCAGGTCGTAATTAGCAATCAACCTCACAACTGGTGCTATAGTATCGGCTGTTACTGACAAGTCATACTCCTGCTGAGTGACACCGCCATTGCCATCGCCTACTGTCAGAACAACATGGTGAGAACCAACATTGTTAGTGTTGGGCGTCCACCGCAAGCGTCCCAGAGCATCTAAGGTTATGCCTTTATCTCGGGATGCAGTGTCGAGGGAATAACTCAGGCGATCGCCATCAGCGTCAGTTGCCTTCACATCGTAAGCATAAGTGCTACCAGGAGTTGCACTCAGGACTGGGTGAGACTGGATAAGGGGAGCATGATTTGCCCGTGCTTGGCAAAAGTTTGTGTACTAGGCAAAAAAGGCAAAATTTGTCTAGGCTTCTATTTTGGCGAAGGTATTGTATTACTGAACTGGTTTATCCAAAAACCGTTGGTTGACTAGTTCCCGATAAGTCTTAAAGTCATTTTGCCAACTGTCTATTAACCGACATAGGTATTGCAGTCGTTCTGAAGAGGTATTTCCAGCAATCTCGTAGTGAAAATTGCCAGAGAATAAAACAGCAGACTGGGGTGTATTGTCGGTTTGTAGCAATCGCACATCGTCGATTTTTAAATTGAATTTACCTCGCTCCAGAGTATAGCCTAAGTGGAGGGTGGCTATAACAGGCTCTTTACCAAAGTCGTGCCAAGCGCCTGAAGACAGAAGACTGGTAGCAATGTAATGACGAAATGCACCTTTATTCTCATCTTCAAAGGTCACAAAGGTACTAGGGTTAATTTCTAACCCCTGATAGTCAACGTTAGGTAGGGTTTGAATATACTTACGAACAATTGCGGGTATTTTGATATCTTCTAGAGGTTTGTTTTCTATAGTTTGCGAGAAGATAATACTATCGTATTTAGTCGAAATAATTGTGTCATTAGTGAATTGAACTTCAGCCCTGTGGGAGTTCAGAACAGCAGGTTCTGCTAGCTTCCAATCTAAGGGAACAATGCCACTAGATTGAAGAAAATCTAGGGTCAGCATAGTGGGATTGTGGTTCTTCGCAACGATAACGATAGCAAGTTCTTCAAAGCCCGATGTTGGGATCATAGAAACACTCATTTGTTTTTCCTAAAGTTTAATTTTACGTAATTGCATTGTTCCCGCAACGGACAATCAACACAGTCAGGTTTCTTGGCTGTGCAGACTATGGCTCCAAAATCTAGCAGTGTTAAATTCCACTTTTCAACTTCCGTATCAAGAGTAACTTGCTTTGCTGCTCTGTGGAGTAGTTTACAGCGCGACTTTACCCAATTACCCTGCAATCTGAAGAATCGCTCCAAAATGCGGACGACGTTGGTGTCTAACACCGCTAGTGGTTGTCCAGAAGCATTGGTGCAAATGATCCGAACCACGTACTTGCCGACACCTGGCAGATCGAATAACATTGCTTCCGTATTAGGGATTATTCCCTCATACTTGTCGAGGAGGATCTGCGGGGACGAGCAAAGAGCAAAGTCGCTTGGCTTAAAAGAAAAGACCAAAGGTTGTAAAAGGGTGACAACTTTCTTTATAGGCGTAGACCTTAAAGCCTTTAAAGTAGAATAGCAAGTAAAAAAATATTAATAGCATAGCTCTTGGCAGCGCTTTAACTGTAAAGTTTAACTCGCGTCGATTATACTTTTTCCGCCGTTATCAAACGAAGTGCAAAGCCACTCCAAAAAGTTACAATCCAAGATTTTCATTTCTTTCAATCGTTGCAAATCCTCATTTTCTTTTGTCATTTCTCGAACTGCTAGTGGATGATTGGTAATAGCGTCTAGTTGACCTTTTTTATCTTTATACTGGCTGGCATTGAAAGACTCATCTCTAGCACGGATAAATAGCTCAATAGTGTTAAATCTAACGCCTTTAACAACTTGAAGAATAAATTGTAAAGAAGTTGGATTTAGATAAGCGTGTAAAGTAGCATGGATTGCGAAAAGAGCCTCTTGAGCTTCAAAAAGATAGTAAGAATCAAAAAAATCATCTGAGTCTGGACAGATATCTTCGCGAACACAATCTTCGGCTAATTGAAGAAGTTGGACTTCATCCGCTGATTTTCTTTGTAAGGCTTGCCAAATCTCGTTTAGTGCCTTTCTTGGTACAAGAGGGTTACCCCAATTCTCCATTCGCGAAAAGGCGTTGTAATTGGGAAGCATTCTCTCGCAAATAGAAGCTGCAAAAGCCACTCTGTGAAGAGGAGAGAGTTGTTTTAGTTCTTGTTCTAAAGAGTCCATGTCAAAAAAATACAAGTTCATTTGTCTTCTTACTCCTTTTACTATTTACTTGGCTTATCTGGCTTCAATTTGCTACCTCTTCTAATACCTTCTGTTTGCATTTCTGTCCAACAAGAAGAGCAAATCCCAGCAGGATGGCTTACCCCAATCGCTTCAATTTTTTGCCCGGTACTCTTTTGCAGTCTGATTAAACGTCTTTCTGCGTGGTTATCTGGTTTGGCATAGCTTCCTCTTTTTTCCTCATATACAATATACCCATCTTTTCTGAGCAAAGTTTCTTGGTAGTCTGTAAATTCTCCAAAAGAGTTGGCTACAACTTTTGCCTCCGATCCCTCAATTCGACCTACAGCAACTGTTCTGTGAGTCCTAGCTACGTCATCGTAAATTTTTTTAGCAATATCTTTAGCCTCTCGATCCAATTCGTAATCTTCTGGGTCGATCCCTGGATCACTATATATGGAATAAACATAATTTTCCAGATACTCACTGAGACTCAAAGGTATACTTGGGAAAGTTTCAGTATTACTTACCTCTAGTTGAGGATCTCCAGCAAAGCCTCCAAGACGTCCTGTAAGTTTTTGTAATAACTCACTATCCGGTTTACGAGCAGTATTATCAGAAACTTCTAGCCGAGGATCGTCACCAATGCCTTTGAGAGTTTCTGGAATATAAGAGCCAAGCTCAATACCAATTTCTATCATGCGAACTGCTGTGAGGACAGCGATGATTGTTGTTACAATCGCGATGCCCCAACTGGCGTCGGGAGACATTGCTAATATGGCATTGAGACCGGACGGGTCGATTAAATTGGCTGGATTGCCGTTAGCATAAAGATACTTATGCAGTGTTAATGGTTCTTCAAGACGACCCTCATAAACATCTCGTCTTGTAAACCGACCAGTATTGGGGTCGTAGTAACGTTGCCTTAAGTAGTATTGCTCTAAATCCTCATCGTATTGTTCTCCAGCAAATAGGTAGTTATTGTCTGTACTGCCACTGCTACCAATTAACTTACCAAATGCGTCATAAGTATAGGTATCGGTAATTGAAGCTTGCCCATCAGTCAAAACCCGTATACTACCTAACCCATCTACTAGATAAAAGGACTGTTGTCCATCTTTAGTTTGGGAAATTAAATCGTGACCGTAGAGGTAAGAAGTTTTTAGATTACCACTTGAGTCGTATTCTGCTACAACCTGGGCATGGGGTAAATTGGTATCGACGAGATAGTTTGTAGTTATACCATCAGATGTAGAGCTAACTCGAATACCGTTAGCATCGTAAACATAATCAACTTGCTTGCCATCAAGAAGATTGTCAACACCTATTAAACGGTTTTCAAAGTTCCAGGTGTAAATTGTTTCGCTATTGCCATTTTTAGCACGGGAAATCGTATTACCGTTATTGTCATAGGTGTAATTGTAGGTATAGACTGTCTCACCATTTTTAAGCTGCGTTTCGTTGAGCAGCAAATCATTATTGTTGTAATAGTAAGTTGTCAGTCCTTCAACTGAGTCATTACTCCTTAGACGGTTACCAACATTGTCATATGTATAGCTAATAATACGACCGTTATTTACAGAGTCAGAAGGGTCAGTTATTTTTTCGCTCGAAAGACGATACAATTCGTCATATTCATACTTAACTTTTCGTCCATTTTGTTCCTCGACTTCGAGACGATACCCTACGGGATTGAGAGTGTAATCATAGCTAGAAATAATCGTTTCTTCACCAGATCCCAGGTTAGTTAAAACATTTTTCAGGGAAACTAAGCGATTAAGTTGGTCGTATCGGCGAGTTTCAATAATACCATTGGATAGTTTTGTACGCCAAAGATTACCAACTGCATCATAAAAGTAAGTAGTCGTATCTGTATCTTTAGTTACGGTTCTCAGACGATTTAACTCATCGTAAGTGTGTTTTATAGTACCAGCTTTAGTTTTAACTGAGGTGCGATTTCCAGCGATGTCATACTCATACTCAATTGTTGCTCCAGTGTCTAGAGACGGGCTATTTGGATCGGTACGGGAAATTAATCGGTTAAGCAGATCGTACTTGTAGCTCGTGGTTCCTCGACTATCCGTAACCGTTTCTAATTGTCCAGTCTTGGTGTAAGTGTAGCTGACCGATGTGCCATCGACAAATTCTTTGGCAATAACGCGGTTATTGTCGTCGTATGTGTAATTGATTGTATTTTGATTGAAGTCTTTTTCTTTGACAACATTTCCGACTGCATCGTAAGTAGTCTCCGAACGTTGTAATAAAGGTAGTACTATAGCTACTCGGCGATTGCGCTCGTCGTATTCGTAAGTTGTAATATGACCATTAGCATCTTTTGTACTGACTAAATTGCCAGTTAAATCATAGCCATATTCCGTTCTTTGTTGTCTGGCATCGATGACAGCAGTTAATCTTCCTCGTGAATCATACTCATACTGCGTTGTTTGATTATCTTGGTCAGTTTTGGCAATAACTTGGTTACTATTGTCGTAAACAGTAGTCGTATAGGTGAGGTCAGCAAAATGAGTTTTTACAAGCCGTTCTTGCTCGTCATACACGTAGCTTGTTGTGTGGTTGAGAGCATCGGTTTTTGTTAATTGATTTCCTACCTCATCATAGGTGTATTTAGTTTCATTATGAAGAGCATCGCGAATGAGAGTTTGACGACCTGCTTTATCGTATTCGTATTCGGTGCGATTTCCTCGCTCGTCAATCAAAGCTATTTTTCGCCCTATTTCGTCATACTCATTGTGAGTTTTAGGATTATCCTCATCGCTACCAATTGTATCGTCTGGATAAATTGTTTCTATTAACTTGCCAACACTATTGTATTTGTATTTGGTGGTTCGTCCAGCTTTATCAGTACGAGCTATTACGCGACCATTAGCATCAAAAGTTGTAGTTGTAGAAGTATCATCGCTGTAATTTGTCTGTTTTAGGCGTCCTAATTGGTCGTAGACAAAAGTAGTGGTGCGTCCCAAAGCATCAGTTGTACTGATTAGCCTTCTTGAAGAGTCATATTCATGACGAGTTCTGGGATTATCAGATAAGTTTTGTGGTGTCCGGTCAGGGTAAATAGTTTCTATTAATTGACCAAGAGCATTGTAACGATATTCTGTGCGATTACCCCGCTCGTCAATTTCTGCCTTGACTAAACCATCTTGATAATATTCAGTGCTTGAATAGGGGTTATTTACCAGGTAAGCTGGCGAATCTTTAGGATATACAACTAAAGTCCAATCTATCGAATCTAATGTTTCACCTGGTGCAATTGCTGCAATTAATTGTGCAAGAGTATTTTCTGTTGCCGATGGATAAATAATCTTAGTTACCCTTCCTAATGCATCGTATTCATAATGGGTAACTTCTCCATTTTGGTCAATGGTTGCTCGACTGCGACCCCCTTCATCATAAATAGTAATTGTTCGCGGATTATCAAGAGAGTTGTTCTCTGTATTGTCAGGGGAAATTGTTTCTACTATCTGACCTTTGGAGTTATAACGATATTCGGTTTGATTGTGTCGAGCATTAATAACAGCAGTTTGATTACCATTGTTATCGAATTCATATTTGGTGACATTTTGAAGAGGGTCTTTAACCGATGTCACCCGACCTTCTCGGTCGTAAGTTAGCTCGGACACCAGCTTTTGTAAACCTTGGGATGTCGTGACAGTCTGAGTTTCGCTCAAACGCTTGCCATTGGCATTATAAGTGTAGATAATTGCGTTGCCTTGAGCATCTATTGCACTTTCTATATTGCCAACGGTATCGTACCTGAACTGAGTTGTATTACCATTAACATCGACTATCTCAGTTAGATTTCCTTTCAGGTCATAACCGTACTTAGTAATATTTCCAGCCGCATCGGTCATAGACCGCAGTCTGCCTTTGGAGGAGTAAGTATATATAGTAGCATTTCCCAAGGTGTCAACCTCGGTTAAAAGCCTACTGTACTGACCGTAAGTATAATAAGTAACGTTACCTAACGGGTCTGACTCCGTTAGCATATTACCAAAGTTGTCGTAGGTATATTTCTTTGTGAAACCATCAGATCCAGAGCGGTCTGATATAACAGTTCGTTCTAGAACATCATTATCGTCGTTATACTTGCGCTTAGTGATTTTACCAAGGGCATCAATTTCAGTGACAACGTTACCGCGAGTATCGTAAACATAGGTTGTGACATTACCTAACTGGTCGGTAACTTTTTGTTCCGAAGCGTCAAGGTCATAAGTCATCTCCACAGGCAAGCCGTTCACATCTACTATCTTCTTCAATCGCCCATCTTCACCGTACTCATTCCTTACCCCAGTTCTACCTAACGGGTCAATAATTTTATCAAGGTAGTGCTGACGCTGTTGATTGTACTCTAGACGTGTTGTATTATTTTCCCGGTCAGTCACACTCACTAAATTACCATTCGGATCGTACTCATAGCGAATCAGTTCACCCATTGGGTCTTTCACCGCAGCAATCCGACCTATTGCATCGCGCTCAAAGGTGATTTGCTTGCCTGTTGAACTAACTATCCCCGCATCGCTGTAAGTCAGTTTGTTACCATTCGTATCCGCAACAGTCAGCAAATCGCCAGTTTGTGCATCGATTTCATAAACAATTCCATCTTTAGTTGTCAGGACGTAAATGTTACCAAAGTTGACATCCGCAGGATTATAAGGCACACCACCATTTAAGCCAACATACTCACTCGTACCAGCCTTATGAAGAATCCGGGCATCTTTCACTGTAAGTGTGCTAGTAACCCCCATTACGCCAACGAATGTTGGTTTATATACGTAGGGGTCACCATTAATATCAGCAGATGCAGTTGCTAAGTACTTAAATACTGAGTCGATGGTTGGTTTGAATGTAAACGCTTCCCGCTTACCTCCTGGCAGTGTAATATATACACGAGTCCCATCTTTAAATGCGCTTTGATACCCAATCAGTTGGTCTTCTTCTGTTGGTGGTTTCAACGAAGTCCGCAGGTCGGTATCTCTAAACTCCATCCGCCACCCGTAGCCAAAGTCATCCGTCATACCACTCGTGAGGGTGTCATAAGTACGTGTCAGAGTGATGGGGATACCAGTAACTGGAATTGATAAATCAGTAAACGACAACCGGAAGTTACCCAGCTTTAAATCACCCGCAACATCCACAACTGACTCAGAGTAAGAAATATTGCCGTCATTATCTGCAACTTCTAATCGCAAGATGTAAGAGTCGTTTTGCAACAAAGATGGGTCAAATTTACCGAGAACACCATCAGCGATGGGCGAAGCCCCGCCTTCGGCGAACGCATTTGGATTATCAACAAACAGGATTTCCTTGAACTCCCCACCAGCAACAGGCGCAACCAGTAGTTTGTAGTAATCCAACTGACCGTCATCAGAGAGACTGCCTTTGATATCGATGGGTGCAGTCACCAAACTACCAGCATAAGTTCCCAAGTTGAGGCTGACAACAGGAGCATTGACATCGCTAGTATCGATCGCCGCGACATCAAAGGTTGCTTGTCCGATATTTCCTGCTGTATCAGTTGCAACAGCCACTGCTCTAATTGTCCCGGCAGTGGTGGGAGTAAACCGTGCCATGCCGTTGCCATCCAGCACAAATGGTGTATCATTAATCAGCAGTTGCTTGCCAGCCACCTGAATATTGTCTGTCGCTCGTGCTTGAAAGATGACAGTTTCCCCAAGGTTTATCAGGTCGTAATTAGCAATCAGCCTGACTTTCGGTGCTTCAGTATCCGCCGCAACTACCAAGTCATACTGCTGCGGAGTTGATGTGATACCATCGCTGAGTGATAGCACGATGTGATGTGTACCCACATTGCTAACAGTCAGGTTCCAGCGCAGTCTACCTAGTGTATCAAGTGTTATGCCCTTGTTCAGTGATGCAGTGTCAAGGGTATAGGTTAAGCGATCGCCATCTACATCACTCGCTATGATGTCGTAACCATACACACTACCAGGAGTAGCCGTTAACACAGGAGTTGAGCGAATCACTGGCTCATTGTTCGCTCGTGCTGTCAAGTTAAAGCTCTGTGCCGCACCCAAGCCACCATCGTCCACCGCCCCAACCACGATTCTGTAATTACCAGCCACAGGGTTATTCCATGTCAGCAAACCAGTTGTTGCATCGATAGTGATACCAGTGACATCAGCAGGTGCAGAAAGCAGCTGATAAGTCAAGCGATCGCCTGCATCGGAGTCAGTTGCCACGACTTGGTAGTTATAAGCACTACCAACCGACGCCACGAAGACAGGAGTTGAAGTGATAACCGGAGCATTGTTGATGGCAGTTTCACTCACAACGATTGTGTAAGTTTGGGTAGAAGTTGCCCCGAGAGCATCGGTCACGAACACTTCAACTGAGTGAGAACCGACTTGCGTACCTTGGGGTGTCCATTGAATCGCGCCATTATCGTCAATGGTCATGCCAGATGGCGTTTTGCCCAAATTGAAAGTGAGTGCATCGTTCTCCGGATCGCTAGCAACGACAGTGTAGCTGTAGGGTTGATTTAAGGCTGCTCTTGTGACGGGATTTGAGACAATTGTGGGCGGAGCGTTAATGCCAGTCACTTCTAGGGTAAATTCCTGAGTCGTATACCCACCCAACGCATCTGTGAGTTGCACGGCAACGGTATGTTCGCCAATTTGAGTGCTGGTTGGGTTCCAACGCAACGCTCCCGAGCGTGCATCTATGACCATACCAGAGGGTGCTGCCGACAAACTCCACAACAGCAAATCGCCATCCGGGTCGCTACCACTGAGATTGTACTGGTATTCTTTTTCTAGATTGGTGAGTGTATTTGGAGTGGAGGTAATGCTAGGAGCGCGATTCATTGCGATATTGCTGACATTGATGGTAAATGATTGCTCAATAACTGCTTGAGAATCTGAAACGCGCAACACCACCGAATTGTTGCCAAACTGGTCGGGCGTCGGAGTCCAAACAATCGCACCATCAGAAATCGTCATCCCTTCTGGTTTTGAGAGCAAACTGTAGCTGAGGGCATCTCCATCCGGGTCAGTTGCTTCGATTTCGTAGAGGTAAGAATTGCCCAAACGAGTAGTTGTTCGCGGCGTGGAAGTAATCTCTGGAGCGCGGTTAATGGTAGTCGTTGGGTCTGTTGGGTCTGTCATGAGGGGATCGACAATTACATTGAGTGACTGGAATGCTTCTCCACCTTTACCATCAGTTGCCCGAATCAAAATTTGCCAGGGTTCAACACCTGATGTGTAGCCCGGATTTAAAGAACCACCCATTTGCTGTGCTGTGGGCGTCCATTCTACTTGACCTGTGGTTGAGTTAATGGAAAGTCCAACAGGAGTATTGGGTGCATCAACCACAAGAGAGTAAGTTATGGTATCGCCATCCAAATCCAATGCTTTGGCTTGATATGAAAACAGTTTGGTTTCGCGAACACGGGCAACCTCAGGCGCAATAGAAGTAAACACTGGAGCGCGATTCCCCTGTAAAACTTCTACTTCAAACGCTTGTAAGTTAATACCACCATTACCATCAAGAGCCCGTACTATGACTTGGTGTTTGCCAACTTGGTGATTACCAGGTCGCCAAGAAATGGTACTGTTGGGGGCGACTGCCATCCCCTCTGGTTTGAGCACCAACTCAAAAGTCAGCTCGTCTGCATTCAAGTCGTTGGCAGTTGCTTGATAAAGTAATTTCTCGCCTACTGTCACAGATGTTACAGGCGTGCTGGTAAACTCTGGAGCAACGTTTTCACCACTTAAATTAGAGTTGGTGTTGCCAAAATCAATGCCAAATTTCCTATCAGATGCGGCAATGGTAACAGACCAATAGTTGGGCTGAGTCGGAGCCGTTTGCGTCCAACCGGGTTGCACCTCTTGAGCAATGCGGTAAGTTCCTGGTGCGAGAGTAAACGAGTAATTACCTTGTGCGTCTGTGTAAGTAAAGAGTTCATCTGCATCCCGCACACCGTCAGCATCAGCATCAACGTAAACCAACCAGTTTGCTAAGCCTATTTCATTAGCACCCGCTTTCCCCAAGCCCCGAACCACCATAACATTGTTCTCACCACCCATGGCGTTAAAGAGCAGATCTCCGGTTACGGGGTCAACGACTGCTCCTGTTGCGCCATCGTAGTTGCCGATGAACAATTGCTTGGTGCTGGCAATGGGGTTACCCTCACTATCAACTTCATAGGCGTTAATCGAGTCATTGTTCCATTCTGCTAGCAGTATAGAAGCACCAGTCTCAAACTTGGGTGCGGTCACGGGCATATACACAAAACCACCAGGTCTATCCCCTACTGTTGTCTCAATCTCAATTGAGGTAATACTGCCATCAGGAGAATAGTTAACAGTGGAGAAAGTGTTGTTTGCACCAGTGGATTTGAGTTGTAGAGCACCAGGTAGACCAAAAGGAACTTCTTGCAAACCGCGCAAGCTGCCCTTCACACTGCTGGCTAGTAATTTATGACTAGAGGTATAGTAAACCAGACCAGCATCAATGTATGGGGCGTAAGCGTAGTAGTTGGCAACATAAGGAGTTGCCGATTCATCATCATCGTCAAAGCCAATTATGTGACCACCATCCCCTCGCTGCACTTTCAGTTCCATGATGACGCCACCACAGCTATCTGCTGCACCGCCAATCAAGATCGTGTTGAAGTCAACCGTACCATCGGCATTCCGTTTGAAGGTCATTCCTCCTAACATATGAGGTACGCCATTTGGCGTTCCCAAGTTATAAGCGGTGTATATATCCTTGAAGGTTTCACCGATAACAACCCGGTTATCTGGTGTCATATTGTTCGGATTAGTCAAATCCCGCTTGCCGTCACTATCGATATCTGCGTATACAGTCCCTTTGACAGTACCGGGGACAGTATCGCTAATCACTAAGTCGATGGTTTGCGTATCAACACCACCGCGACCATCTTCCACGCGCACTGTCACTTGATGAGTGCCAACTTCTGGGCTTGACCAAATAATTTTGCCTGTGACATCATCAATGAACATTGCTCTGGGCGCATCCATTAACCTATAGGTCAAGGTGTCGCCATCGGCATCGCTAGCATCAACATCATAAACATAGCGCCAGCCACTGAAACCCGCTTTTACCCCATCTGTAATGATGGTTGGTGCATGATTTCCTGGTTCCGGTGCAACGCGAATCTTATAATCTTGAATCGCCTTGCAGCCGCGACCATCTGTGACATCAATTCTGACCCGGTAAGTACCACTATCCTCACCGCTTTTATTTGATTCACCCTCTCCTGGTGTGACAATAGAAGCCGCTGCTTTCGTTGAGATGACTTGGAAACCGTACTGGGTCGGCGTGTTACCATAGCCAGAAACTGCCAGAATATATTCCCCATCTGTTGGTAACAACAGTTCAAAATCATCTGTTATATAGTGGTCTGCTAGCACCGAGCGATCGCCAGGGCGGTATAGCTTCCATCTGGCATCGCTTCCAGAGATTCCATCAAAGTACAAACGTTGACCTGCGGTGCCAGTAAATTTATACAAGTTGGTATCATTACCGCGCAGCAAGTTCTCCTTAACTTGTTTGTTCAATTCCATTGAGCGAGCATCAGCCAAATCCCACAGCCGGAAACGATACCCAGTAGGCGTATCTTTCTCGCCAGAAAGCAAAAGATTGTAAGTTCCGGTTTCTGTTAGGGTAAACGGACCAATATCTGCCGTGGAATAACCCGAAAGGTATCCAGGATTGAAAATAGTGTTGCCAGTAGGACTGATTAAGCGAGCTGTTACAGTGTCAGTACCTACAGTGGCTCCATCTGTGAACATACCATCGTAGAAGAGTTGTTGACCCGCAACTCCAGTGAAACTATAATCATGCATCAGGCGACCGGGTTCTAAGGGCTTGGTCACCTCAGCACTGAATTGCAACACACGGCGATCTCCACGCAGTGAAGGTGTTTCTGTAGGCAAATCAATCAAGGCAAACTGATAGCTACCTGTAGCAGTGTCATCAGTTCCTTGTATAAGGAGCGTGTAAGTTCCTGTCTGCTGCAATTGAATTGGCTCACTGTCAGTTGAGGTGCTGATGGCAAAAACTTCTGTACCATCTGGATTCATCAATCTCGCAATCAGTGGAGTGTTATTGGCGAGTTGAGAGTCGAAATAAATTCGCGTTCCGGCAGTTGCACTAAAGGTTTGTGTAGTTACATGATTGGCACTGATAGTTCCATTCTGTACTGCACCCAATCCCGTTGTTGCCACTTTTGAAGGTGTATTGTCGGTTACCGTGAAGCTATAGTTGACCGCTTCCGAACTGCTACCATGAATCGCCAGAGTGTACAGACCATTAGCTTTCAACATGACGTTGAAGTCAGGTGACAACTGGGCTGGTGAGGCAAGTACTTGATTATCGGTTCCGTAAAGTACCCAATTAGCACTACTCCAGGATTCTGCATCTAGGTTAAAAGAAAGTTGCTGACCTGCGCTGCCAATAAATCGATACAAATCAACTTCATGACCTGGGCTAAGGTGATTGGAGATTGCAGTCCCCATCTGTAAGGCAGATGTCATGGCTATATCCGACAGACGGAAACTGTAGTTGCCCGTAGTATCGGTATCTCCATCTATGACTAAGCGATAAATTCCTGCTTCCGTCAAAGTCAACGGTATCGAATCAGCATCAGTGGCATTGTTGAGAATTTCAACTCCAGTGGGGCTGATTAATCTGCCACGGATGCTGCTGCTACCACTCCAACCGTCGAAGAACAAACGCTGCCCAATTGTTCCGTTAAAGGTATAAGTATCTTTTTCCCCTGGTAACCCGATAGTACCGCTAACAGGCAGGTTCAGTTGTTCTAAGAAGGTGGTCTTCAATTCTGGTGTTGTGACTTTGAATGTATAGTTCGCATTCCCAGAGCCACTACCATGCATCGCCAGTATATACTCGCCTGTTGTAGGTAATGCCAACTCACCGTCATCATTTACCCGGTCGCCAGTCACAACTTGCCCACCAGGTCCGTAGAGAGTCCAGTAGTCGTCATAGCTACCGCCAATATTGTCGATGTAAATGTACTGACCCTGAGTACCACTTATGCGGTAAATGTCTGTCTCCTTCCTGTCGCTACCAAAGCTACCAGTTATGAGTTGTGTGGCATTATTCTCAAAAGTCAGTTCAAAAGCATCTGAATAGTTTAACACGCGGAAGTTGTAGTCTCCCGTCGCTTCCCCATTGCCATCGACTACCAACCGATAAGTTCCTGTCTCTGTCAGAGTGAATCCGGGGAAAACATCATTGTAGATGATTATAGTGTCAGGACCGAGGTCATTTTGAACAGGACCACTGTATAACTCCAAGCCACTTGGAGTGTACAACCGGACAGTAAAGTTGGGGTCATTAGCGTTGAGGGCATCAAAGTAAATTTGCTGCCCTGACACACCATTAAAGGTGTAGGTATCATTCTCGCCACGCTTACTAATGGTGCTGCTGACTATTTGGTTCAACGTTAGGGGAGTCGTTTCCAACTCTGGTGTTGCTATACCGAAGCAGTCGCGTTAAAGCGGTATGCATGACTCTCAATACCGTTATCAGCAAAAGTACCAGAGATATCTGTATCTAGGTTAATAACTGTAGCATCAGCTTTATTAAGTAACTGGAAGTTGTAATTACCAGTTGCATCTCCATTGGCATCAATCACCAAGCGATATGTCCCTGTTTCCGTCAGGGTAAATCCAGGAAAAACACCGTACTTGTTGGTGATAGTGTCAGGACCCCGGTCGTTTTGTAATGGACCGCTGTATAATTCTCTCCCAGAAGGCGTATACAGTCGAACAGTGAAGTTGGGGTCATTGGTGTTGAGAGCATCAAAGTATAGCTGTTGACCCACTGTGCCAGAGAAAGTGTAAGTGTCGTTTTCCCCTGGTTCGCTAATATTACCATTAACTTTTTGGTTCAAAGTCAGGGGAGTGGTGACAAACTCTGGCGTGACTAGGCGGAATTTGTAATTTACATCACTAGCACCATTGCCAGCAAAAGCAAGCAAGTACTCACCTGTGCTAGGTAGTGTTAATGCACCGTCTTCATACACCCATGCATCTATCACCATCTGCCCCCCAGGAGCATACAGATACCACTTGTTAGGGAATCCGCCTACTTGCTGGTCTACGTACAAAGACTGCCCTGCCGTGCCATTGAAGCGGTATAAAAGACTATTGATGCCTTCTGGAGCAAAACTACCAGTGACATCTGTATCTAAGGCTATAGGCGTGGCACTCGTTTGGTCAAAAAGGCGGAAGCTCACAGTTGTTGCTACAGCTTCATTCCCAGACAGCAATAGGTAGTAAGTGCCTGCTTCGTCCAAAGTATACGGCCAAGCATCGGAATTAGCTGCAACGTTAAAGAGTTGACGACCATTGGGAGTGAAGAGGCTAACACGGACGTTGGGGTTATCAGTATTGAGGGCATCGTAGAAGAGTTTTTGACCCACCACACCCGTAAATTTATAGGTTCGCGCTGCTTCCCCTGGATTTAAAGAAACATTGGTGATGGTATTTAAACTCAGGTTAGAAGACGCTCCCAAGTCAATCATTTGGTAGCGGTAGTTACCATCTCCTGACAATTGTACAGTATACATTCCCGAACGTTGTAGTTGAATCAGACCCCGGTCGGCAGAAACATTGAAGGAGTCAACGACTATATTGTTGGTAGGATCTAAAAGACTCGCTGTCACCCCATGATAATAGTCATAAGTCAAATGACTATCAAAGTATACAAACGTACCTGCACGAGCCGTGAAGGTATGGTTAATTTGCTGTCCTGTACTGATGTTGCCACTGCGTATTGTTCCCAAACCTGAGTTTGTTCCAGAAGAGGAGGCAATGTTAGTCACTTGAATATTATGGCTAACAGCATGACTATCTAAATTGCGTAGTGCTAAGGTGTAGATGCCACTCGCTGGCAACAACACCTCAAAATCATCACTTAGGGATGCCGAACCCACAACTAAATGCCCTGAGGGAAGAGTTCCTGGTGCATACAGTACCCAGTCGGCATTTTCTGTCACCATTAAGCTATCAAACTTCAATCTCTGCCCAACCGAACCGTTGATGCTGTAAAGCTGAGTTTCGTTTGCAGCAATACTGCCACTGGTTGGTGTTCCCAAGGTTAGGCTAGATGCACCGCTGGCTATATTAACTAGGCGGAAGCCGTAATTTCCTGTCGTATCGCCATGACCATCAATAATCAGGCGGTAAGTTCCTGTCTCTCGGAGTACAATAGGAGCACTATCACTGCTTGTGTTACCGCTAGTGACTTCAAATCCACTTGGGTCTACAAGCTGGATTGCAATATTACTGCTACCGTTGTAGGGGTCAAAGTAAAGGCGCTGTCCAAGAGTGCCGTTGAACGTGTAAACATCTTGTTCGCCCTTCTCCGTAATTTCACCTGATACTGTATTGTTGAAAATCAATGTCTCAGATTGTGTGTCAGGAGTAATTACCCGGAACTTATAATCAACAGGGCGATCGTTAAAACCATAAATTGCCAGAGTATAAGTACCCGTACTATGGAGCGTAGCTTCAAAGTCACTGCTTATATGAGTGTTCCGAACAATTCCATCGCCGGGTCCTACTAAATCCCAATACGTGTTTGGTGCATCCGTTAGCGAGTCTAAATACAGACGTTCACCAGCCGTTCCCTCAAACTGATAAAAGTGAGTTCTCTGACCTGGATCAAGCTGACCGCTGATATCAGTATCGAGTGCTATTTGGTTATCTAAACCCACATCCAGCATACTGAAGCTGTAAGCGTCCGTTTGTTCTCCGTTGCCATCAATCACCAAGCGATAAGTGCCGTTTTCTGTGAGGGTAAACGGACCGACGTTCTGTTCGCTCAAGTCGCGGTTAAAAATTGTAATGCCACTAGGACTGTAGAGGTAGGCTCTAGTTGTATAGTAACCGTTAGTGATGGTATCAAAAGACAAACGTTGCCCAATACTACCACTGAAGGTATAAACATCTTGCTCTCCCTTTTCGGAGATAGCATCGCTAATAATATGAGGAGTATCGTTACTACCCAAGGTCAATGATGTGGTGTTGGTATCTGGGGTAATAACCTGGAACTGATAGTCAACTTGGTTGCCGTCAAAGCCATAAATCGCCAGAGTGTAAGTGCCTGTAAAAGCAAGCGCCACCTCAAAGTCATAACTTATACTGGTGCTGTGAATCACTTGATTGCCAGGTCCAACCAAATCCCAGGATGTATTTGGGACATCCTTGAGTGAATCAAAAAATAACTGCTGACCTGCAGTTCCCTCAAACTGATAAAAGTGAGTTCTCTGACCTGGATCGAGTTGACCGCTTCTTTCAGTATCTAACGCTATGGTCGGAGCTAAACCCACATCCAGCATACTGAAACTGTAGGCGTCCGTTTGTTCTCCATTGCCATCAATCACCAAGCGATAAGTGCCGTTTTCTGTGAGGGTAAACGGACCGACGTTCTGTTCGCTCAAGTCGCGGTTAAAAATTGTAATGCCACTAGGACTGTAGAGGTAGGCTCTAGTTGTATAGTAACCGTTAGTGATGGTATCAAAAGACAAACGTTGCCCAATACTACCACTGAAGGTGTAAACATCTTGCTCTCCCTTTTCGGAGATAGCATCGCTAATAACATGAGGAGTATCGTTACTGCCCAAGGTCAACGATGCGGTATTGGTATCTGGGGTAATAATACGGAAGGTGTAAGGGACATTGCGATTAAAGTTGTCCTTACCTTTTAAAGCTAGAATATATTCACCATCGACAGGCAACTCTATCTCCATGTCATTCCAATTGTTGGAGAAAATCACTTGATTGCCTGCATCGTAAAGTACCCAGTCTAGATTAGTATTATGACTTAATCTATCAAAATACAGCCGTTGACCCGCAGTGCCTGTGAAGCGGTACGCATCAGCCTCTGACCCTGGATTGAGTACGCCAGTCACGTTGCTATCCATTGGCGCAATGGGTACAACATCCAAGTCAAGCAAGCTAAAGCCATAGTCACCAGTCGCACTACCATTTCCATCAATCACCAGGCAGTAGTTACCAGTTTCTGTCAGGTTAAGAGGTCCTTCATATCTAGCATCAGAATTAACCACTAGCTGACCACTAGGGCTGTAAATCCGCACCGCCCATTCCCAGTAGTTACCACTAAACTTAAGTGAATCAAAGTAAATACGCTGTCCCGAAACCATGCTGAAAGTGAACGCATCTTGTTCGCCCGGATTGTTAATCCGACCTAGTACGGTATCGCCAAATACCATTACAGATGGTGGCGTCCATTTGACTTCACCTGTGGTAGGATCGACTGTCATGCCATCAGGTCCCAGTGCTAACTTGTAGGTCAGGTTGTCAGCATCTAAGTCGATGGCATCCGCATCATACTGATAGGGAGTATTAATTGCTGCATCTACGACTGGAGTAGAAGTGAAGATGGGCGGTCGATTTGGTGGTGCATCAATGACTGATAAAGTCCATTGCTGAGTTGTGACGCCACCGCGACTGTCGCTGACTTCCAGATAAACAGCGTGATTTCCTTTGTTGGTAGCTACCGTGTCCCAGGTAATGACACCAGTCTTTGCGTCAATGGTCATCCCCTCTGGAGATACCAGCAATTTATATGTCAGCACATCAGAATTAGGGTCAGTCGCGTTGACATCGTAGCGGTAGGACTGACCGCCAATAATTTCAGTGTTTGGCTTAGTTTCAATAACAGGCGCTTTATTTAACTGTGCCAGCACAACTACATCGTAGGTAAACTGCACTCCAAGAGGGTTGTAAAATACCAAGGAACGTTGAGCGGTCAGTTCGTTCGGGTCAAGCTTGCTGTCAGCTACCAAACTGCTGAAATCGTAGTAAGGAATACCCTCAGGTGTCAACCCATCAAAGTTGCGTACTATGACACTGGGGTCGCTAATATTTGTAATGCCTACAAGCACTGGAGCATCAATGCTATAGGAGCCTGCATTGCGGACGGCAATATCTGCGTACAGGAGCTTGGTGTCGGCGTTAAAGGTGGTGCGGTGGTACTCAACACCAAAGCTTTGAGAGACATCACTCAATAAGTTAAAGTTAGGCGTTGCCCCTTGCATTGGTTGCTTTTCAAAGTCTTTCTGAAGGGGGATTTGCGTACCTTCTGGTGCGGGAGTTATAACAAAATCTGAAATCCTGACGCTGGTTGTTGTATCGCCATCATTGTTTACCAGACGGAACACCAGTTTGGCATCAGTATTTGGAGCAATACCAGTCAAGTTCAAACTGACTCTGCGGTCTGTGGCATGATAACTCGTGCCTGCTCCCAGAGCAATTTCTTCGCCCTCTGTCCAGTTGAAGAAGGCATCTCGACCGCTAGCAACAGTATGAACCAAGGTGTTCCCATTCACATCAACCAATGCCACTTCAAAGGCATCGTTAATTGAATTGGGATCTTGATTGTCAAACTCGGGGTCAATCTTAAAGCTGATAACAGAAGGAGTTGCTCCTGTTGTGAAGTTAACCGAGCGAGTGGCTGTAAAGTTGGTTTCTTCAACTAAAGGTTCATCTGAATTAACGGGGTTAACTGAGATGATAAAGGACTGAGTTCCTTTGAATCCTGCTGCATCGGTTGCTGCTAAATCAATGTTGAAGATCCCCTGAGTGGGAGTTCCACTTAGAGTTGCAGCTCCATCACCGTTATCTACTAAATTGAGCCAAGTAGGGAGGTTAGAGGCTGTAATGTTGCGAGTATCTCCCACATCTGGGTCAATGGTGGCAATATTGTAGGTGTAAGTGCTACCTTCATTAGCCGTGTAAAAAGGAGTGCTAGTAAAGATAGGAGATTCATTAACGTTGGTAACACCAATGGTAAAAATCTCCGTCTTACTTAAGCCGCTAGCATCAGTACTACGGACTGTAATGGAGTGCTCGGAGTTACTTTCAAAATTTAAGAGTTGACCATTGGCGACAAGCAACTGATTTCCCACTATGCGGAAACGCCCGCCCCCATCATCTACCAAAGTATAAGTATAGCTGTCTCCCGAATCCGGATCGGGGAAGCTTAACTCACCGATGACTGTTCCAGGAGCGCTGTTTTCTGCTACAGCGTCACCGACTAAAGTTATGGCAGTAGGCGGACTCAAACGGTAGATGGTTGTGGAGAAAGTCTTTTCATTGCCAGCAATATCAGTCGCTCTCACAGTAAAGGGATTGTCTCCTATTGCCAGAGAGATATTGGCAAAGGCAAATTTACCCGTGCTATCAGATGTTGTAACGGCAAGAGTCTGTTCTAACACCACAGTAGCATTTGCTTCTGTTTGACCCACTAACGTTACAGTTTCAAACTTGGTTTTCTTGTCGCCAAGCGTACCGGAGTCAGACGCTGCTTCTAGGTTAAAGATTGGTGCTGATAAAGCAGTATCAAGAGTAAAGGTGAAGTCAAAGACGTTCGACTGGTAGCCATACTCATCTAATGCCTGCAAGTGTAGCGTGTGAACACTATCTGGCAGAATCCCACCGGAAATACTTTCTAACTGAGCGCGGTTAAACGTGAAGCTACTATCAGCTTGCAGCAGTGCTGTCACATCTACAAAGTTAGCGCTTGGGGTATTATCCAAACCAGCTCTCAATTCAACCACGCGGCTGGCATCGGTGACAGTACCTCTAATAGTTGGGTCAAAAGTGATGAGATCGCTATTGGTAGTACCATTAGGTGCCGTATCGCGCATTAAACCCGCAGCAATGACTGGTGGTTCTTTATCAAAGATGACTGTCACATTGATTGAAGAGGTCGTAACGTTACCAGCTGTATCGGTAGTGGTAATCGTCAGAGTGTGCTCCCCATTGCCCAGCCCTGTAACATCCAAAATTTGGTCAAAGGTTCCTGTTGAACTGAAGGAGACGGCTACTGGCTGTTGGTTATCAAAGCGGTAACTCAGTGAAGTCACGGGACTCCCCGTGCCATTGACACTGCCACTGAGTTTGTCTCCCGGACGCAAAGACGCTCGCTCGACTGGATTCGTTAAATTTAATTGTGGCGCAGTACTGTCAACAGTCACTTGCAGTTCAGTCGCATTAGTA
Organism: Scytonema sp. PMC 1070.18; assembly: GCA_035967975.1. GTDB lineage: Bacteria > Cyanobacteriota > Cyanobacteriia > Cyanobacteriales > Nostocaceae > Scytonema. Next base: position 8,352 of record JAWQFQ010000072.1, on the reverse strand, counting down.
CTGGTGTTACCAGCAATATCTGTGGCGATCGCACCCAGAGAGTGTACGCCATCAGCCAATTGTGGCGTTGTGAGTTGCCACGTGCCATCAGAGGCAGCTACCGTCTGTCCAATGAATTGACCATCACCAAACAATTTGACTGTTGCTAGGGCTTCTGCTGTCCCAGTTATAGTAGGCTTGACATTGTTGGTTATGCGATCGCTATTGCTAACACCACTATCGCTATCAGCAAGTAAGTTAAGGGTGGGTGCTTTTGTGGTGGTGTCAAGTGTAAAAGCAACATCAAAGTTATTTAAGACACCGTATTTATCGACTGCTTGGATATGGAGGGTGTGTTGAGAGTCTGGTAATGAACCGCCATAAATGGCATCAAGACGGGTGCGATTGAGTGTAAAACTGCCATCTGACTTTAAATCAGCTTTAATATCTGTGAAACTCCCCACAGGGGTGTTATTAAAGCCTGCTTTCAAGGAAACGATATGATTGGTTTCAGTAATAGAAACGTTACCAGTAGCGTTAACTTGAGGGGTAGAACCTGTTAGAACATCAATATATAGACCGCGTTGAGTCGCTTTAACTGTTCCTATGAGCGTGGGGTCAGAGGTAATGCGATCGCTGTTCGTTGTACCACTAGGAGCCGTATCGTTAGCTAAAGCAGCTAAAATTGCTGGTGGTGTTGGAGAAAGATTTAGCGTTAAAGAAAAGCTGGCATAAGAAATATTACCAGCAGAATCGGTGGCATTGACCTTGAGGGTATGCGAGCCAGAGTTAAGTCCTGTAAAGTTAAGTAGATGGTCAAAAGTTCCGAGCGGGCTAATTGACACAGGAGTTGCAACCAAATCATCAATTTGAACACTCAGCGATGCAATAGCCGATCCAGTTCCATTAACAACACCAACAAGTCGGGCTGAAGGAGATCCCGGTACCAACTCGACGGGTAGGGCTGTCACCGTCAGCAGGGGTGGTATAACATCTATGGTGACTGGCAATGACAATAAAGAATTCTGACTACTAGCAAGCAAAGGATCTAACGCTTTTGTGCCTACTATTGGCTCATCCTTAGTCCCACCCGTGAGCAAGTCTTGACTCTTTGTGGTGTTAGACTTCGTCAAATTAAATTGCTTGGGTGGAATTGATGTGAAATTTTGCCTTTGATTGAACAAAGGTGAGTCGTCGTTAGTAATCCTAATAAGATAATTGTGGTTTGTGTCAGAGTCACGCTCTAACTTGGAATCGGATTTTAGGGAGGCCGTGTCAGATTTTTCCTCACCAAGCTTTGAAATGATGTCAGAGCCACTATTCGTCTTAGGAATTAACTCAACTCTTAATGAATTATCACCCAAATGTCTGAATGGATAATAACAGCGAGATTTTACTGACAAGTGTCCGGATCAGAAAAATTCAGTAGAAAAACTGAAATTATTAAAAACTTTTTAAATTCTTCTTACAAAAGTTTAGGAATTGTGTTTTGAACGTGTAAAGCTAAGGATAGATGAGAGTCTTGCTGTTTTGCTCTTCAAAAATCCTGAAAAGGGCAGCATTGAGGAAGCAGCTGACGAAACTTGTAAAAAATACGTTTGGAATAAAAATTGTTAACAGCAACGTTGTTTAGCCCACCGTTAAAACGGTGGGCGGACGAAATCAACACTAACTACAACTTAGTTCCACATTCAGGACAGAAGTTATTGCTAGGGAGATTTTTAGCACCGCAGTTACTGCAATACACAGGCTCTGGCGAAGCTTTCTGAGGCTGACGTGGTAAGCCAATCATCTGAGCGTTGCTCTTACCTGGAGCAACCATTGGGTAGCAGTTTTCATCTTTGGTAACATGAACGTTAACGACCACTGGACCCTCGTGTGCTAACATTTCTGCAATGGCATCTTTTAACTCATCACGGTTTGTGATCACCATGCCCTTAATGCCATAAGCCTTTGTCAACAACTCAATATCTGGCATTCCGACTTCCATATTCGAGCAGGAGTAACGTTCGCCGTAGAAGGCTTGTTGCCACTGGCGTACCATTCCCTGCCAACCGTTATTAATAATAACAGTCTTGACATTTAAACCGTATTGTGCTATTGTCCCCAATTCTTGCAAATTCATTTGGAAACTAGCATCACCGCTAATACAGATAACTTCTTGGTCTGGGAAAGCAGCTTTTGCACCCATTGCTGCAGGTACACCAAAACCCATTGTTCCCAATCCCGAACTAGAAATCCAACGGCGCGGACCTGCTTTTAAAAATTGTGCTGCCCACATTTGATGTTGTCCTACATCAGTGGTGTAGATAGCATGAGGTGCTTGACGTGCGATTTCAACAATCACTTCTTGAGGTGAAATGCTGTCAGGATGTTGGGGTATGGCTAGAGGATACTCTTCCTTCCAACGGTTGATGAGATTTAGCCATTCTTGATTTTGTTGGGGTGTTGCTTGCACGCCTAATTCTTTACATCGACGCAAAATCTCAATTAACACCTTCCGCACATCCCCAACAATGGGAACTTCAGGAATGCGGTTTTTACCAACCTCAGCGGGGTCAATGTCAATATGAATGACTTTTGCACGGGAAGCAAATTCATCCAACTTACCCGTTACCCGGTCATCAAATCTTGCACCCACACAAATGAGTAAGTCACAATCGCTGACAGCGAAGTTCGCATAGGCGGTACCATGCATTCCCAACATTCCTAAAGAAAGGGGATGATGTTCGTCAAAAACACCTAAACCCATCAATGTAGTGGTGACTGGTATATTAAATAACTCAGCAATTTGTTGAACTTCTTCAAATGCCCCGGAAGTAACTGCACCGCCACCGATGTATAGCAATGGACGGCGGCTTTCATGAAGCAGCTGAACGGCTGCATTGATTTGCTTGGGGTTGCCCTTGACAGTAGGACGGTAGCCTGGTAATCTTACTGAACCAGGTTCCACTGGAAGATAATCAAATTCTTCTAATGCTACATCTTTAGGGACATCAATCAAAACGGGTCCTGGACGTCCGGTACTAGCTATGTGGAATGCTTCAGCCACAATCCGCGCCATGTCCCTCGGATCTCGCACAACATAGGAGTGTTTGACTATAGGTAGCGTAATTCCGTAAATATCTGTTTCTTGAAACGCATCTGTACCGATCGCAGCCCTTGGAACTTGTCCGGTAACAACAATCATCGCAATAGAATCCATATAGGCAGTTGCGATACCTGTCACCAAATTTGTTGCTCCTGGACCCGAAGTCCCAAAGCACACCCCTACTTTTCCTGTTGCACGGGCGTAACCATCTGCGGCGTGTGCTGCACCTTGTTCGTGTCTCACCAGGATGTGCTTGATACCATCACCTGCGGCTTCTACTTTGTAGAGGTCGTCATAAATTGGAAGAATTGCACCACCAGGATAACCAAAAATATATTCGACACCATGACGTTTGAGACTATCAAGCAGGGCAAAACCACCAGATGCTCTTTGAGGCGTCAGGAGAGCCGAATTAGAGACTGTTGATTTGGTTTGATTTTCTGTTTGCGGGATAGTAATTAGGGAACGCGATCGCACAGTCAAACCTCACGTAATAGCTAATAATATGCTGGATTTTTGTATTTAAAGATTCATTCTACAATGATATCCTTAGACCTGACGTACAAAATTCCAGTTTTGAACGGAAAAATAGCTCCGATTTCCTTATACTTTCAAGATTAGATGACATCTTGCAGAACTCGACGGGTGTTGTTCCACGCCCAAACCCCTACGACAGCGACAACAACACTCATTCCCACAAGCACAGTTCGCAAACCCAAAGCATCAGTTATTGGACCTGTGATTGCCAATGGTGCTGACAGGGCAATATTAACAGCATGATTTTGGAAACCAAAGACTTTACCATGCATAGCTGGTGGAGTTTGTTGCTGAATGAGTGTTTGCATTGGGACTCCAATAAAAGCAGCACCGATACCTAACAAAGCACACAGTCCCAGCGCCAACGCCAAGCTATGGATAAATGGAAACGTCCCTAAAACAATAGCCATCAACAAGAATCCAATTAAGGGTAAGGGTTTACCGTGCAATTTCTCACCCCAATGACCCAAAATCGCTGCACCCAAAACAATACCTATCCCCGCTGCTGCTAAGAAAAAGCCAAATTGCTTCTCTTGTAAGCCAAACTCATCTGCTAATCTAATCGCCAGGACTGTTAAAGCCGCAAACACGCAATACAAACCCACGAGTTGCAGCATAGCATTTAACACCAAACGGTTTTTCTTGAGATAGCGCAAACCCAGCTTAAAATCAGCCCAAGGATGAATGAAAGGTTCTTCGTCCCCTGTTAATTTATTTTCTCGTAAGTGAAGGGGTACCATCAGGAAACCAGACATCATATATAAAGTACATACCACCAATTCCTGACCGAACTCCTCGCCAATGATGGTTTTAGACAAACTCAACATTGGTTCCCCAATCGCAAAACCAACAATCATCGCTCCCATCATCGTACTGCTAAACAATGCATTAGCTGCCAATAAATTCTCTCGATGTACCAACAAGGGTATGGCTGCTTGCTCCGCTGGTGCAAAAAACTGTGTCACAGTAGAGATAGCAAAAGTGAGCACTAGTAACAGGATAAATTCTCGCGGCAAAAAGGGAAGAAACAGTATCATTATCCCTCTTACCACATCAGAAGCCACTAAAATCAACTTTTTTGGAAAACGATCCACAAAGACGCCACCTGCTGAACCAAACAAAATTGCTGGTATCGTAAACGCCACCATTAATGTGGAATACATGGAATTTTCTGCAAATCCTGCAGGAGGTGGGTAGTTTTTCAGTTGGGCTACCAGCAATACTAATAAGACTTTGTCTGCTAATTGGGACAACAGCTGTCCAATCCACAGAAGCATAAAACTACGATTTTTTAGCAGAGCTATAAACCCAGTGTTTACAGCAGCAGGTTCAGTTGGAAACATTAGAAGTTTTACGATAGTGACTAGTAATAGGGGAGTTGGGGGAGTTGGGGGAGCTGAGGGAGCAAAGGGAAGAATTAAATTATTCATCCTTATCCTCTCTACTCTACTTCCTCCATCATTTCTCACTCCCGTTTGCTAAATCTATTTTCCGGACTAATTTTGTTCATAACGCTTTACGAGCCAGTGCAAGAACTCAGCTGCTGTTAAGCGCTCTTTGAGTGGTGAAGAGCCACTTTCTAAGTCTACCCAGCAGCCATGCACGGTTTGAGGAGCACGCCACATTTCCAGATGGTCAACAGCTGGATCTGCATAAAAATTATTTTCCCCACAACCGAGTAAACAAGAACTCCAGTGAGTGAAATAATCGTGACTCATCCGATGGATAGGAAAATTACCACCAAGCGGTACTCCCCATCCATCTATAGCAATAAAAGCTTTGATATGTCCTCCGCAAAGTTGCCACTGATGAGCAGCCACTATTGCTCCCACTACACCAGCACTAAAGCTAATGAATACAACTGGCGATTCTAACTTATGTTGCAAGCGATCATGTAAAAATTGCAATATATGAAATGGTGATATAGCTAAATACCCCTCTGGGGGAACAACTAGTATATTTACTGATTCTGGAATTTGCGATCGCTCACCACCTTGCTCTAACCACCCCGATAAAAAGCTATGAGTTAAGGCTGGGTCATGGATTCCAGGACATATGACTATACTCATTTCTTTTTTTCTGTTCTTACAACAAGAGCATTTAAAAATGCCTACTGTCGTCAATATAACATTGAATGACAGTGAGGGTGTAGGGAAGCCAGCGCCCATGCAGAGGCTACCCAACCTAGGATTTCCAAAACCTGCGTACTCTACACCAATTCTCTAAAATCCGGCAACACATTCAAACCCACCAAACCTAGACCCAATAGGACTTTCTTAATTACGAATTATGAATTGGTATTACAGCCCTCTTCCAAAAGTATTGCTTATATTGATTTAACTATCCAGTCCGGGGGGATAGGATAGAATTTGAAAGGTCAGAAAAACAACCAAATGACAACAGTGCTGAGTCTCCAATGGGTGAATCTCAAGCCATCTGCTTTCTGAGATTCCACTTAGCACTGTTAGATCTGAGCATTCTTGAAGTCATATTGAGGAACACATTGTGGTTGCTACCCCAGAAAAGCTACAACAAACACAAGAACATCTACCCAGTCAAGACCGAATCGCCGTATTGCTGATGGGCTATGGTGAAGTTGAAAGCTATGAAGATTTTGCTAACTATAACGAACAAGCTTTAAATCTACTGACAGCAAAATTTGCACCAGTACCAACTTGGATTTATCCTCCTTTAGCAAAGCTATTAGCATTATTTGACCGTCATGAGTGGGGACACCAGCACCACGATTTTATTTCTCCACACAACTCCATCTTTGAAAAGCAACGCGAAGGTATTGAGAAAAACCTACAAGCCAAGTGGGGTGAAGGCGTAAAAGTCTTCAAGGCTTTTAACTTCTGCGCTCCCTTCCTTCCCAATCAAGTCCTAGCAGAAATCAAAAACCAAGGCTTTGATAAAATACTTATTTACCCATTGCTCGTAGTAGATTCTATCTTTACCAGCGGGATTGCCATTGAGCAGGTTAACAAAGCATTAGCCAGCATGGCGGATGGTAACGAACACTGGGTTAAAGGACTGCGCTACATTCCATCTTTCTACAATGAACCAGCTTACATCGATTTGATGGCGCGTTTGGTTGAAGAAAAAATCACCACCGACTTAGCCAATGCTTATCTTCCTTCTCAAATTGGCATTGTGCTGATGAATCACGGTTGTCCTCACAAAGCCAAAGGATTTACTTCAGGAATTGTTGAAAGTCAAGTACTCTACGACTTAGTTCGTGATAAATTAATCAACCGTTACCCCTTAATTTCTGTTGGCTGGCTCAACCACGATACACCTTTAATTGAATGGACGCAGCCCAATGTTGAGCAAGCATCGAAAAACCTCATTCAATTAGGTGCCAAAGCACTTGTGTTTATGCCAATTGGCTTTGCAACAGAAAACCACGAAACTTTGCTGGATGTACATCATATTATTCATGCTTTAGAGAAAATTTACTCTGGCATCAACTACATCCAAATGCCTTGCGTTAATGACCATCCTGACTTCTTGCAAATGGCAGCAGAATGGGCAAACTCTCAAATTACTGCTTTACTCTCAGAGCAAGCAGTAGCAATTAATCCCCAGCTAGCCACAGCACACCACCATCACCATCACTAAGTATATGCATTGCATAAGTTCGTAGCGTTAAGGTTCGTAGTAGCGCTGTCTTCGCACTAGAGCAACGGTACAGAAATCTTAAAAACCCGGTTTCTTCACGGATGGTACACGGAAAATTAGTCTTGAAGGGCGAGAGAAACCGGGTTTTTTTACCGCAACGAGTGAATTCTATTGAGACTTTTAACAGAAAAATGTTTGAATTTTTATAGGTGAACATTTGTGGTGCGATCGCAACATGAAGTCAAAATACTAGTGTATCGGATAGATCGAGCCAGTATCAAACAATGGATAAAGTAACGCAATATAAGTCAATTGTTCGTCAAGTGGCGATTGAAACTGGTCAACTTGGTGAGCGTCCTGATGATGAAGTGAAAACTCAGTTCATCTTGGATGATGAACGGGGACATTATCTACTCTATTTCAATGGATGGCGTGGGTCTCAGCGCACCTATGGTTGCTATTTACACATTGATGTTGATGAAGGTGGGAAAGTGTGGGTGCAGTATGATGGGACTGATCTTCGCATTGCCCAACAATTAGTTGATCGGGGAATTCCCCAAGCGGATATTGTGCTAGGATTTCATTCACCACTCCGGCGAGCAGATACAGGGTTTGCAGTGGGTTAATCTAAGAGGTTTGACTGTGGAAATATTCCCCAGCGTACGCTCAACCAATCGGGACAGGAAGTTAACCATCATATATAAAACTTGTCGAATTTCATTAATAGTTTTCATCACATTTTATGCTTGCAAAACTTCAGCCGCAGTTAACTGAAGATTAGCAAAAATTGAAGAGGCGATCGCACTTTCTCCCTGATAAACTCGCTCATCATAAAATCCCTCTACCCATTCCAAAACCGTCACCTTTTGGGTAATAGGATCAACAATCCAATACTCCGCAATTCCTCGTGCCGCATACTCCGAACGCTTATAACGATAATCCCGATTTTCCTGATTCGGACTTACCACTTCAATCACCAACAACGGCGGCGGCATATCCATCAAAATCAGAGATCGCTTTGCCCCTTGCATTACCGTCGCCAACTCCTCAGAATACACCACCAAATCAGGTACACCTAAAATACGCGGGAGCGTGGTAGCCCCGAAACCAAACTATCAAGAAAT